>JAWKZN010000002.1:600000-900000 GCA_041395945.1 Pseudomonadales bacterium | reverse complement strand
GCCCCAATGGGTCATGGCGATCATCACGGGCTGGAGCGCCAGTCCTTTCTCGGTGAGCCGGTACTCCGGGTGTCCGGGTCCTGCGGATTTCTCCAGAACCCCGGCCTGCACCAGCTTCTTCAGGCGGTCGCTCAGTACATTGCGGGCGATCCCCAGGCTTTTCTGAAACTGGTCGAAGCGGCGCAGGCCAAAAAACGCGTCCCGGATGATCAGCATGGTCCAGTGTTCGCCAATTACCGACAGCGTCTGGGCTAATGAACAGTTGAAATGCTCGAAGGTCTTCAATTTCATGGTTGCATTCTAGCGATAGAGTTTTATGATGCAACTTCAAGTTAGTCCTATGATGCAACTCTGATGGAGTGCAGTCAGACTTGCAGTCGACGGCCGACGGCCGGTCAGTGACCGACGGGGATCGGGACAGGCAGGGAGATGGAAATGGCTCGGATCGATACCGGCACGGAAGAGCTGCTCTGCGACATTCACCAGCGGGTGGCCGTGGTTACCCTCAACAAACCGCATAAGAAGAACGCCCTCGGCGACATCCTCACACCGGCGCTGCGCGCGCTGCTGCCCGAGCTGGAAGGTCGAGCCGATGTGGGGTGTGTGATGCTGACCGGCGCCGGTAAATCTTTCTGTTCCGGCGGTGATGTCAGCGAAATGGGCGGTGATACCCATTCCAGTGATCCCGCCCCGAGCCTGGAGCGCCGCATTGCCGATCTCACACAGAAACAGCGGGCGCTGACTGGCCGGCTCTATCATCTGAGCAAACCCACCGTGGCCGCCTTACCAGGTGCGGCGGCCGGTGCCGGACTCTCCATCGCCCTGGCCTGCGACCTGAGAGTCGCCGCAGACGATGCTTTCCTGATCACCGCGTTCCGCAACGTCGGCCTGTCCGGGGATTATGGTGCGACCTGGTTTCTCCCCCGGCTGGTGGGTCTTGCCCGGGCCAAGTCGCTGTTCTATTTCTCACCCCGGCTGTCGGCTCAGGAGGCGCTTGCCATCGGTCTGGTGGACCGCGTGTTTCCGGCGGCAAGCTTTCGTGAACAGGCACTGCAGTACGCCATCGAAATCGCCAATGGTCCCACCCGGACACTGGGAAGGATCAAGCAGAACCTGCAGGCCGGCCTGGTGCAGTCTCTCGATGACTCCTTCGCCCTGGAGGCCAGAAACATGGTCGAATCCGGTGGGGGCGATGAAACCCGCGCAGCCATCCTCGCCTTTAAAGAGAAGCGCAATCCGGTCTTCCACCCGCAGAACAGGCCACCAACTGGAGAAAATTCATGAAACCCGTATGTTTTGTGATGGGGGCCGGCGCCGGCATCGGCGGCACGGTCGGGCAGCGATTTGCTGAAGAGGGCTACCATGCGGTTTTGTGCAGGCGCAGTGACGAAGAAGGGCTGCGCAGAATGGTGAGTGCGATCGAAGCAGCGGGCGGATCCGCCTCGGGCCATCTGCTCAATGCCACCGAGCCCGACGCCATCGAAGCCCGGATCGCGGCGGTTGAAGCTGACATCGGTCCCATCGAAGTGGTTGTCTACAACCTCGGTGCACAGATCGGTGACCGCTCCCTCAAGGACACCAGCTACAAAGCCTTCGAAATGGGCTGGCGGCTGGCGACTTTCGGTCTGTTCCGGACCGCATCCGCCGTCTGTCCCCGCATGGAAGCGCGCGGCCACGGTACGCTTCTGGTGACTTCTGCCACGGCGGCGGTGCGGGGTAATGGCGGCCAGCACTCCCATACCGCCGCCATGGGTGGACGGCGCATGCTGTGCCAGTCGCTGAATGCGGAGTTCGGCCCCAAGGGCATTCACATAGCCCATATCCTCATCGACGGCGCGGTGGATGCGCCGGACACTCTCGGCAAAATGCTGGGTGCTGAACGTTTCCAGGAACTGCGTGACACCCGCGGGAAGGCCGACGGCCTGATGGTGCCGGAGCGCATTGCCGAAACCTATCTGCACCTGGCGAACCAGCACCGCTCGACCTGGACCCATGAGATCGATCTGCGGTCATTCTCAGACCGCCCCTGGTGGAATCACTGAATCCTCATAACGGAGATAACGGAGCCCCTGCATGAAAATCGAATTTCACTATGACTTCGGCAGCCCCAATGCCTATCTGGTGCACAAGGTCATTCCCGCCGTCTCGAAACAGACCGGTATCGAATTCGACTACGTGCCGATTCTGCTGGGTGGTGTATTCAAGGCAACCAGCAATGTCTCACCCGCCGTGTCCATGCAGGGCATCAAAAACAAGCCGGACTACGCGCGTATCGAGACGGAGCGGTTCTGTCGCAGCCACGGTATCGCGCCCCAGGTGCCGAATCCCCATTTTCCGGTGAATACACTGAAGATCATGCGGGGTGCTGTGTTTGCGCGATCAGGCAATTTCTATCAGCGGTACATCGATGCCATGTATACGGCGATGTGGGAACAGGCGCTGAAGATGGACGAAGACGAGATTATCGCCGGGGTGCTGGACAGCGCCGGTCTGCCTCGGGATGAAATTCTCAAGGGCATGGCGGATCCCGTTGTGAAACAGACCCTGATCGAGCTGACCGAAGCATCCGTGAATCGTGGCACCTTCGGATCGCCAACTCTGTTCGTCGGAGACGAAATCTTCTTTGGTAAAGACAAGCTGCGCGATGCAATCGAAACCGCCCGGGTTTGAGGAGAGCAAGCGGTGAGCGAAGCTGAAGTTGCGCTTATCGTTGGTGGCGGGCCGGGTATCAGCGCAAGCTGTGCTCGACTGTTTACGCAGCAGGGCATGCGGGTAGCGGTTGCCGCTCGGGACACGGAGAAGCCCGTCCTGAAGGCGCTGGCCCAGGATCAGGGTGTGACCGTGATCGGCTGTGATGCATCAGATCCGGCTGCGGTCGCTGCGCTGTTCGAAACGGTCTCGAGCAGACTGGGACCGCCGCGACTGGTCGTGCACAACATCGACGGCCGTCCACGCGAAGTCTTCCGCAAATCGATTACCGAAGTGGATGCCGGCGCGGTGCTGGCGACCCTCATGAACTCGACCTTCAGCGCTTTCCTGGTCGGCCAGCAGGCTGCCCGGGCCATGCTGGCACTGGATGGCAGAGACGGCCACAAAGGCACCATCCTCTTCACCAACGCCAGCGCTGCGCTGAAGGGCTTTCCCCGCAGCGCTGCCTTTGCCGCCGCCTCCCAGGGCAAAGCGGGTCTGGCCCAGAGCATGGCGCGGGAACTCATGCCCCAGGGTATTCATGTCGCCCAGATACCCATCGATGCGGCAATCGGCTGGGAACAGGCCGATGGTACCCGCGCACACCGGCTGGCAGGACAGACCGTGGCGGACAACATGGCGCATCCGGATCGCATTGCAGACGTCTACCTGCAGCTCCATCGTCAGCACCGGTCGACCTGGACCTTTGAAGTGATACTGCGACCCTGGACAGAGAACTGGTAAGCGCTCCGCACGGTTGCGGTACGGGCTCCTGCGGGACGTTCGAAAAAAATAACTACGAGTATGCATGACGGAGAAAGCAATGACTGAAGCCAGGCCACCAGGCCGCGTCTATCACGAGCGTGATGAACACATTCTGAAAATCACCATTGACAACGTGGCGAAGAAAAACGCCTTTGATCCTTACATGATGGAGCAGCTCTCCGATGCCATGACACTGCTGGAGACAACCGAGGATCTGTGGGCCGGTGTGTTGTGCGCAGCGGGCAACGATTTCACAGCCGGGCTCGACATGCCGAAATTTTTCGGTCCGGGTGCGATCAAGGTGGAAAGGCCGGCAGGGAACATCGATCCCTTTGGTCTGAGTAACCAGTGCAGCAAACCCGTGATAACTGCCGTGCAGGGCATTGTTTACACGGTAGGCATCGAAATGATGCTCGCCGGGGACATCGTGGTCGCGGCCGATGATGCCCGCTTCTGCCAGATGGAATCGAAGCGCGGAATCGCCCCGCTGGGCGGTGCGCACTTCCGTTTTCTATCAAGATCGGGCTGGGGCAATGCCATGTATCACCTGATGCTGTGTGACGAGTTCGATGCCGCGGAGGCCTTCCGGGTGGGGCTGGTGCAGGAAATCGTTGCAGCCGGTACCCAGATCGATCGCGCGATGGCGCTGGCAAGGCTCATCACAGCCAATGCGCCGCTGGGCATTCAGGTGATGAAGGCAGCAGGGCGGCAGTTCATCGCAGCCGGCGAGCGCGCCGCAATTGATGCGCTGCCCATGGTGCGCGAACGTGTGATGGATACAGAAGATGCCCGCGAAGGAATTCAGTCTTTCATCGAACGGCGCAAGGCAGTGTTCAAAGGTCGATAGTGCACCTGGAGAAAGGAAGACGCCCAGGCTGAGGGGAACAGCCTGGACGCCTGAGTCACACCTGGACGAGCAAGGGGAGAGAGTTCGCCGGTGTCCTCAATGGATTTGCAGGTTGCGTGCCAGAATTCGTGCGGAGAAATTCAGCATGAATTTCAGAAACTTAGTGTCGCGCGTGCGTCAATGCTGCCTGGCGCAGAAAAATCGCTGCACCATCGCTGTGCGGATACCGGGTGGCGCTGCCGCATTCTGGTGAAGGCCCGCTCGGCGCAGGCTCAGTCGATCCTGATCACCCTGGCGTTGCCGACATGGGTGAACCGGCCCGGAGTGCAGGTGAGGATGATGATCTGACACTGCCGGCCTGCAGCAGCGATGGCTGCACCCATGGTTTCCAGACGCAGCGGATCTGAGAAACCCAGCGCGTCGTCGAGAACCAGGGGTACACCGCCCTGCTTCGAGACGATCTGTGCCGCGGCCAGGCGCGTAAGAATACCGAGCTGCTCCTTCGCGCCGATACTCAGGTCTTCGAACTCGAGTGTCTTACCCTGATGGGTCCGGGAGACGATCGACCAGTCGTCGCCGAGGCCTACGGAAAAGCCACTGCCGAAGACGACGGCCCCAAGACGTTCGATGGCTGCCTTGAGCGGTCTCACATAGGACTCACGCGCTGCTTCCCGGTGGTGACTCAGCGTAACCCAGAGGCGTTGTGCTGCCTCAGCACGCTGCCTGGTGGTGGCAAAAGCAGCGTGAGCCGCTTCGCATCTGCGCGTGGCAAGTTCCGCTTCTTCGAAGCGCCCGTTCGCCCGGGCCTGTTCGAGGCGGTCTGTGAGTACAGCGAGATCGCGCTCCGCCCTGACTGTTTCCGCCCTGGCGCCATCGAGCACGTCCCGGGCATTTTCAAACAGGGTCCGGGCGGCCTCTGGTGAGATTTCGGTCAGGGTGGATTCGAGTTCGGCCATCTGCTTTGCCAGCACAGCGGCAGCCTCGGTGGTCTGCTGTTCCCGTTCCTGAAGCGTGGCATCGGTTCGTTCCTCGCGGGCGCGGTCAAGTGTCGCGCGGTTGTCGCCGAGCAGCCTTTCCAGAACAGCCAGTTCCTGTTGCGACATGCGCAGAGCACCATCCTGTTTCGCGTGTTCTGCCGCAAGTCGCTCTGCTTCCCGTTGTGCTTCTTCGAGGTCGTTTTCGGCAACCGCGAGTCGAGCTTTTGCATCGGTCAGCAGATTCGCTGCAGCCGTTGCGTTTTCCGGCAGGGGTGTGGCCGCGGATCGTTCCTGCGCGTAGCGCGTGCAGCGGGTTTCCAGACTTTCTGCGAGCAGCGCCAGCTCCTCGGTTGTCGCGGACTGCAGGAGCTCCCGCTCGCGGGCTTTCAGACTTTCGATTGTCCGCTCAGCTTCTGTCCTGCGCTGGTTTGCGACGACGGCCGCTTCGAGACTGTCCACACCGAACCCTTGCTGCAGTGTTTCGAGCAGTGCCTCGGCTGCTGCGGTCTCCTCTGCAAGTTCGGCGACTGAGCGTGACGGCGTAACCCGTATCCTCGCGATTTCGGGCAGATGGATTTCCAGCGAGGAGGACACACCTCGGGTGGTTGTCTGTGAGGTGCGCAGCGACAGGTTCTCCTCTGCGATTCCGACATCGAGATCCCGCAATGCGGTTACAGACAGGGTGGTGGATGCGGCATCCCGCTTGCCTCTGGCAACGGCCAGCGCACTGGTCGCGTCGCGGAGCTGGTCGAGCCCAGCTGCATCGATGCTGATTTCCGATCGCACCCGCAACTGGATACTCAGTTGAGCGGTGATGTCCGTAAGCAGCGTGAGCCGCTTCCTCACCGCGGCAAGTTCATCCAGATTTTCCAGGTAAGCGGCATCGCGCTGCATCAGATCGAGCGCCGCGCGCAGTGCGCGAAGCGTTGTTTTCGCCCCGGTTGCCTGCAGTTGAGCCGCAGAGAGCCCGGTTTGTAACTCCTGCGTGCGTGCGGCGAGGGGCGCCTGCCGCAGTCGCTCGCTTTCCAGCTGTTTTTCATTCTTTTCCACCTCATCGATCAGCCTCTGACGTTCCTGCACGGCTCGCTCGGCGTCCTTCTGGATTGTCCTTGCCGAATCGAGTGCCTTGCGTGAATCGGTCAGCTTCTCCGTCAGCGAACGCACGGACTGCCAGGTTGTTTCGTGTGCCTTGAAGCGCTTTTCCAGCTCCGGCAGCGCGGCCTTGAGCCGACGCACCTCGGCAGTCTGAACCCGATGGCGTTCGGTATTCTCTTCGATCTCGGTGAGCGCGGCCCGGGCTGCGGCGAGGCTGGCATCGGCGTTTGCTGCGGCTTCTTCCAGGTGCTGGTATTTCGAACGACCGGTCTTGGCCGTGTAGTAGCGTTCGTATTCCGCCTGGACAGCCGCGATAAGGCTGTTGTCTTCGCCGGCATCTGCTGCACCGGCATTGCCTGCAGCGGCGTCCAGCGCCTGGGCCAGTCCCGCCGAGTTCTGCAGATCAGCGAGTCCGACCTTGTCTCCCTGATCCACCAGCAGTGCCTGCCACAGAGCCATGTCGACCGTCTCTGCGAGCATCTGCTCGACAGCCTCGTGGGCTTCACGACCGGTAAGCTGCCGTCGTTGCGGAGTGAGTACGTCCAGCGTGGTCTGGGGTGACCGGTTGTAGGTTTTGGCATAGACGAAGCGATAATCGCCCGCCTCTATTTCGGCTGCCACTGTGCTTCCCACGTCCCGGTCGACCGGCTGAATCGCTTTGACCGCCTTTTTCTTTGAGGAATCGAGTTCCTGGATGAGCATCTGCAGGGCTTCGATGATCGACGATTTGCCGATTTCGTTTGGCCCTTCAATCACGGTGACACCTTCGCAGAACTCGATGCTGCGCGAAGTCACCCCGCGCCAGTTCTCCAGAGAAAGCCGCAGGATGCGCATCAGCCGCCCTCCTGTCTGCTCAGGCGGTAAAAGAGCATGAGTGCATCCCGGGCAGTCTGGTCGCCGTCTTCTGCGGCTGCCAGCAACTCGTTCCAGGCTGCCCGGGCGTAGCCGGTCAGTGACACGCTGTCCTGGTCGAGCTGATCCGGTACCACGGCGAGGTCGGTCGTGCGCTCGCGCCATTCGAGACTGGCGAAGCCGGGCGCTTCACTCTCCATCAGTGCTTCGAGCGCCGCGGCGGTGGCCAGGCTGACAGTGCCGGTAAACCCCACCTTTACGGCTGATCGTTCCCGGTTCGGCAGACCCTTCAGCCAGCTTCGGAACCGGGAGAGATCGTCGGGTCCGTTCATCGGGTGTGCGGCGGCGATAAACGACCAGTCGCCTACCCTCAGGGGTTCCACCTGGCAATCGGCCCCGGCGGTGAGGGTCACCAGCAACGCCTGGTTCGGATCCACTTCATCGAATGCGGTCGCCACCGGGGCACCCGAGTACCAGATGCGCCCGGTATCCCCCACCCGGGTTACCGAGTGCCGGTCGCCGAGAGCCAGATAATGGAAGCAGCCTTCCGCGACGGCGCGCTCGGCGCGCTTCAGGTTGATGATGTCCGGTCGTGCCCCGTCCGGCGCAAGTGTGTCCACCTGGCCGTGACAGACAGCGATTCGAATCACGCCTTCGGCCGGCTGCAGGCCATCTGCCAGGTCTGCGCAGAGATCAGAGCTTGGATGCCTCGTGCGCCAGGGCGCACCCGCGATCTCGACAACGGCGACACCGGGTACCGGCACCGGCACCATGTCACGCAGCACCTGGATCCGATCGCCCGCTTCCCGGAACTCCCGGGTAGCGAAGATGGACGCAGCGTCGAGGGGATCGTGGTTACCGGGCAGCAGAAAGATCGGAACGGGCAGGGTCTTGAGCGCATTGAGCGTGCGCAACAGGGTTTCCTTCGACAGCTGATTCGACTCGAATACATCCCCGGCCACAAGGATGAATTCCGCGCCATGCCGGGTGGCAAGATCGCCCAGGGTCCGAATGGCGTCGATGCGTGCCTGGGAAAAACGCGACATGGCCTCGTCGCGCAGAAACGACCGGGTCATGCCGAGCTGCCAGTCCGAAGTGTGAATGAAGCGGGTAGATGTCGACATCCGCTCAGCCTTTTACAGGTTCGAGGCGATCATGGCGAGGCAGATACAGGGCTGTCTGTACTTCTCTGTCCTCGAGCTGGGTAAAAAGTCGGCTGTAAAGCAGGAGCTGGGACCGGTAGCGCTCGCCTTCCTGTGCAAAGAATTCGTCGAGGTCCGCGCCGGCGTGGTAACCGGATTTGTAATCGATAACCCAGCGCACACCCTGGTCATCGATGAACGTGCGGTCCACGATCGCATTCACCAGGCGTCCGTCGATCACGCCGGACACGGCGAGTTCGCAGGCGCAAGCGGCATGCTTTGCACTCAGCATCCAGCGGCCCGTTGCGCTGTCGAGGGTGCGTTCGAATGCGCTGCGGACGATGTCGGTGTTTTCTTCGAGCGTCTCACCCCGTGCGCCGAGGGCGCGGAGCAGGTGAGGTACCCGGTTAAGGAGCCGCTGACGCTCGGCCGCATCAATCGTCTCGATACCCAGTCGGCCTGCTCGCTCGAGCAGCCGGTGCAGTACCGTGCCCGTGCGACGGGCGTCGATACCGGCCCAGTTGAAATCGACTGGCGTCTGGCGCTCGAAAGCCGGCAATGCAGGTGACCAGCGAAATGTCCCGGCTGCTGGGGGATACCAGTCCGCCGCAACGCGTCGCAGTGACTGGTCGGGGAGCGCAACGGGTGGAAGTTCCTCGACTGCAGCGGGTGTGTCTGCCTGTTGCGTGACTCCAGCGGCGAGGGCGGCTGTGAAGGCCGCCCCGGTGGTTGGCCAGAGTGTGGCGAGCAGGCTGCGCGCGTCCGGTCGGATCTCGCCCCTGCTGTTCTCCGCAAGACAGGCCGTGAGCACCAGCCTTTCCCGGGCGCGTGTGGTGGCCACATACAGCAGACGGTTGTCTTCGAAAGCGGCCCGGGTGTTCTGTTCATTGCGGATCAGATCCACCAGGGGTCGATTGTGTTTTTCTTCCGCGTTTCTCAGTGGTGCGAGCAGGACGCGCTCTGTGCCATCCGCTGCGGTGAAGGGCAGCCAGTGCAACAGCTCCTGTCTGCTGCCGGGCGGACTGCGATGCAGACCCGGCAACACCACCAGGTCCCACTCCAGACCTTTGGCCCCATGCATGGTGAGAATTTCCAGTTTCACCTCCGGTGCGGGTGGATCTCCTTCCGTGAATTCGCCGCTCAGCAGCTCGAGAAAATCGTTCCAGTCCGCGAGCAGACCACCCGCCTGGGCGACGTCCAGGGCGCTCAGATAGGCGGCCGCATCACTCGTGTCCGTGGCGCCATGCAGATAACAGTTCGGTCCACCAAGTCTCAGCCAGGCACCTTCGACCAGATCCCTCAGCGGTCGGCGTCGCCAGAAACTGCGGGCATCCTCCAGGACCTGATAGACCCGCTCGGCCCGCCCCCGGGCTTCGGCATCGAGATGCGCCAGCACCTGGGGATCCTGAGGGTCGCGACCGTCACCGGCGATGGCGTGCAGATCGACCAGCCGCAGCCCGCAGAAGGGTGCGCGCAAAACGGCGAGCAGGGCGGCGGTGTCCGCGGGCAGCAGGAGCACCCGGGTCAGCGCCAGCAGATCCTGCACCACCGGTCGGCTCAGCAGCGGATCGAGTTTCACGGCGCGGAACGGGACCTGCAGACGCTTGAGTGCCGGCAGCAGATCCTTGAGATGACTGCGGGCGCGCACGATGATGGCAGCCCTGAAGTCGCCATCGTCCGCGTGGTCGGCCAGTGCACGGCGGACCAGTTCGGCAACGGCGTCCGCTTCCTCGGTGTCGCCGGGGAAGGCGAGCAGGTCGACCCGTCCGCCTTCACCCCGGCCGGGCTGCGAGGCCGCATAGGCCACTGCACCGGCGGAGACGTCCTCCACGGTCGGAAACACCGGCTCGAGGAACTCGTTCACCCAGGTCACGATTTCGGAGCGGGCGCGGAAGTTGCGGGTCAGCGTCTTCGATTCCAGAGTGAGCGCCCCGATGCCCTGATCCCGTGTGCGGATGAACAGGCCTACTTCCGCCTCGCGGAACCGGTAGATGGACTGCATCGGATCTCCGACCAGAAAAAGACTGCGGCCTTCGGACCGGGCGGGCCCCCAGCCGCCTGTGAGTTTTTCCAGCAGATGCAGCTGACTCCAGTTGGTGTCCTGAAATTCATCCACAAGGATGTGCTGGATGCGGCGATCGAGATACAGGCCGAGATCCGTATAGCCCGCTTCCTCGCTGCCGAGCCCATCCAGGGCCGCGGCCGCCAGACCGCTGAAATCCATCTGACCCGAGTTTGCGAACACCAGTCGCAGTTCGAGTGCGGCGCGCTGCAGTACGCGAACCAGGGACTCCAGCACCTGCCATTCGTCCTCCTGGTAGTGGGGCTCCGGGAGATTGCGGACACGGTCGAGAGCAACGGCGGGAGAGATCCGGGCGGGCAGTGCCGCGAGTGCCTGCAGCAGGTCGATAAACTGATCCTTTTCCGGCGTGCGGGGTGGAAAACCCTGCTGGACGTTCACCGTCTGCCGGAATTGCGCTTTGCCTTTCACCAGCAGTGCGTCGGCCAGTCCCTGCCAGAGTGGCAGTTCTGCGGGAGACAATCCGGGCAGTGTGTCCACATGCGCGAAACGGTCGATTGTGGCAACCCTCGAGGCGCGGATGAGATTGCCTGCAGCGAATTGCAGGAGTCTGCACAGCGAGCTCCGCTCGAAACCGGACTGCCGGAGTGCTTCGTCGAGTTGCGTGTGGGCATTTGTGAGCTGCTGCACCACGACTGCACCGAGCACTGCCTCGAGATCCTGCCGGATCAGTGTGCCGGAGACACCCAGCGCGCGCAGCCATTGCTCGCGCCTGCCGAGCAGGTCCGCCAGCAGATCTTCGATGTCCTGACTGCGATGATCGCGCCAGTCGAGCAGTCTGATCAGATCGCCGGCGAGCGGATCATCGCCATCGACCAGGCTGAGCACCTGACGCGCGGCCTGGCGATAGAGCGCACGGGTATTGTCTGCCGGAGCCGGAACCGGTCCGAGGGCGGTTGCCACAGGCATGGTGCGCGCGAGGAAGTGATTGAAGCTGTCGATGGTGCGGATGAGCAGTCGCTGGGGATTTTCCAGCAGACCCCATTCGCTGACCCGCTCTCTCACTGCCCGGGCTTTCTCGCAGGCCGTCTGCTCGTGTGCCGCGTCGGTGCTGAAAGCCGGATCGAGATAGCGCAGGATGCGCTGCTTCATCTCCGCAGCCGCTTTGCGTGTGAAAGTAATGGCGAGAATCTCTTCCGGCGCGTCGACCACCCCCAGCAGGCCGAGATAGCGCTCCACCAGAAGCGTGGTTTTTCCGGAACCTGCGGGCGCCTGCACAATGACCGATCGTGCAGGATCGACTGCATCCCGCCGTGCGCCGGTGTCGTCAGCTTCCGCCCGGGTGCGTGCTGTGTTGCCGCTTGTCATGAGTCCGGCCCGCCGTGATCCGCATCCATCTGAATGTCCGCGTCTGCCGCTGTCTCGTCGGCATAGGATGCTGCGGGTGCCCGCTCGGCGATGCGACAGAATGCGTGCAGGTGGCAGTGCCTGCACACCGACCCGTCCCGGGGATCGACGGTTGCGGCACCCGCGACGAATTGCCCGGCCAGTGCCTCCAGGTGAGAGTGCCAGTCGGTCAGCAGCGGCTGCCAGTCGGCAAGTTCCCGGAACCGTCCCTTTGCCGAAGCGAGCGGGTCGATGCCGGCGGTGCCGGTTGCCGTTGCAGAGAGACCCTCGAATCTCAGCTCTTCCGGGCGGATACGGGCGAAGGCGATAGCGCCGGGCGCCGGATCCAGTGTCACGGCATAGGCGGGTAACTGGGGGTCCACCAGGCGCGGTTCCGGATACCAGTGACCGCGACTGGCCTGGCCGGTTTTGTAGTCGATCATCAGAGTCGTGCCGTCCGGCAGCCGGTCGATGCGATCGATCTTGCCGGTGAGTGACAGTCCGGCAAACTGCAGCCGGATGTCGATCTCATGTCCAAGCACGGCGAAGTCACCCCGGGGCAGTTCCACATCGGCAAGCCAGCGCTCGAGCGCGCGTTCGGTGCGGCGGGCTTCGAGCCGGCGTCCGGCCGCAGAGAGGATCAGGCGGTAGCGGCTGGTGAAGTTTTCGAGTGCGGCGTCGACCGCTTCCCGGATGCGCCGGGCCCTGGGTTCCGGAGCGAGTGCTGCGAGCGCTGCGCGATCCGCCAGCCCCTCCCAGAAGATCTCCAGTGCTTTGTGGATCACCGTGCCGCGCTGTCCCGCATCGAGTCCGGGCCGGGGCACACTCAGATCCCGGGCGCCGAGTCGGTACTGGGCGAATGCCCGGAACGGGCATTCGGACTGAGCTTTCAGCACACTGGTGCCACCACTGACCGCATCGAGAAGCAGGCGGATACCCGGATCTTCGATCAGAGTCTCTGACCAGCGGGCGGCCTGGGGCAGGTTTTCAGGCGCTGCCTGAATCACCAGGGCGTCCGGCAGCAGTGCAGTCGGCTGTCGCTCTGCCTCCTCCCTGCCACGGGAAAAGCTGCCTTCGATCCGGGGTGCACTGCGGCATAAGGCAGCCAGTTCGAGTCGGGCGTGGGCCAGCGCGCCGGCTGGAGTGGCGCGGGGAACGTCCACCTGGAAGGCCGCGGGAATGAGCGGATCCCGCTGCGGGGAGCCGGGCCAGGTCTGTGCATCCAGGGTGGTGATCCAGAGCGCGTCGAAGCGGGAACCGAGCGCTTCTTCCACGCCGAGAATTTCCACAGGCACACCGGTGTTCTGTTCCCGGAAAACGGCGCTGTCGGCAGACTCTTCCAGCAGATCGAGAATCCGTGCCCGGGGCAGCGGCGCATCCGCGATGGTGTCGAGGGTGGCGAGGGTTTCCAGCAGGTCGTGCCAGCGCTGCAGTACCTGATGTTCGCGACTGTCGAGTCCCCGGCCGGTGCAGAATCCCAGCGCGGACAGCTCCTGCTGGAAGGCGGCCGCCCATTCCGAAGGCCAGGCCCGGCCCGGGAGCCTGCTGCGCTGCTGCTGCCAGAGGGCCAGATGCTGCCCCAGTGCAGTGGCGCCGTGGCCTTCGAGCACCCAGCCCAGTTCGGTGAAAGTGAGATCGTAGGGTGCCTCCTTAGCAAGGCGCGCCAGCGCTACTTCGCGCGCGGTTGCTTCCACCGCCCATCCTGGCAGATAAGGGGAGCGCAGCAGGCGCGAGGCCTGCGGCTGGGTGAGCCGGTTCGCCGCCAGTTGCAGCAGGGCCAGGGCGTCTGCCACCAGTGGCCAGTCGCCGAGGGGCAATCCGAGGGAGATGTGCCAGGCGTCGGGTGTCGAGGGTGCGAGGCGGAACCCCCGGGGATCGAATACCTCACGAAATACCCGCTCCACGTTGGTCACCCGTTCCGGCAGGTCGGCGACCACTACAGCGATCGCGTGATTGGGGTCGATATCCAGTTGCGCCCGGCACCAGCGGGCTGCGGCGCGCAGTTCGTCGTCCGGTTCGAGGTGGCTGTGCAGTGGAATGCCCGGTGGGAGTGATGGTGCGGGATCCGTGCGGATCAGACGGCAGCCGGCGGCCTGGGCACCAGCCAGGATGCGACTCTGCAGCGGGGTGAGCGGCAGGTCGAAGCCTGCGAGTTCGATCTCATCGGGCAGGCGGATGGCTCCCGCCTCAATACGGCTGGCAAGCTCCGCGTTCAGCGCCCACTCGTCAATGTAACCCTGGCGCCGGCACAGTGTGCGAAAACGGCGTGCCCAGTCTCTGAATTTCTGGCTGTCTTCGGAGAGCAGCAGCGTCTGCCAGTCGGCGGGCGCGGGCAGATCAAATTCGTGGATCCGCCGCCAGGCGCGCTGGGCCAGCTCAGCCACCCGGGGTTCGCCGACGAAAACCTGCTGATCGACCAGGGACTGCCAGAGCAGCCGCGACTGACTGGCGCTGATCAGTACCCGGTCGTCGTCGCTGCCGAGCATGAGTTCTGTGCGCAGTTCGCTGAGCCAGGCAGAGAAGGCAAGGATCCTGGGCGGCAGCCAGGCACGGGCACCCTGACCTGCGGTATCCATCGCCCAGCGATGTGCGGTCGTGCGGGCGAGGCGGGGTGTGGGTGTCAGTATCAGGCGCACGGGATCGGGCATGGCACGATTATGCACGGCGCGGGGGCGAAATCGGGGGCGGCGAACCCTCAGGCGTTGCGGCGGAGTTCGGCTGCTGCGTCGGGGTCGTTGCTGGCGGTGTCCGCAGGCCGGGCGTCAGCCGCGGCGGGCTCGGGGGCGGCGCCCGGTTCGGCGCCGTCGGCGTCGATTCCGGCAGGGGACGCGTCGGTGACGGCAGGTATGGCATCCGCCGACGATCCATTCGGCTCCTGAGGCACAGCCTCAAAACTGCCGTCAATCGGAGCGTCCGCCACAGCTTCCGAACTGCCGTCATGCGGCGCAACCGCCACAGCTTCAGGACCTGGATTGTCGCGCCTGTTGCCGCGCATCTGCAGGTCCTGCTCCAGTGATTGAATCTTGAAATCCCGGTCGGCAAGCATGCTCTTGTAGATCGTGATGGACTGGATCTGCTCGGCGAGTTCGGCAGTTGCCTGATCGGCCTTGGCCTGGAGGGCGGCAAGCTGGCGCTCGCGTTCGTGTTTCTCGCTTTCGACCGTCTGGCGCTCCTCATGGCGTGCGCGCAACTGGCCGCTGGCGATATCGATTTCCGCCTGCAGGGCGTCCACTCTTTCGTTGAGCTTCTGGTTGCGGGCTTCCCGGTCGGCGAGGGACTCTTTCAGCTTGCTCATCCATTGTTCGCGCTGGGTGAGATTGGCCTTGAGATCTTCGATTTCCCGGCGCAGGGCGCTGATGTGTGACTGGGCCTGATTGATCTCCGAGGCGCTGACCTCGTGGCGCTTCTCAGACAGTGCGATGGTCTCGCTCGCCTGCTGCTGCGCCTCTGCGAGGGACTTCTTGAGGGTGCGGACTTCCTGATCGAGGGACTCGATGCGGAACTCTCGATCTGCGATTGCGTTCTGCAGACTGGCAGCCGCCTGCTCGAGCGATTTCTGTTGGGCCGTGGCGGTCGCGAGTGCTTCGCGCCCCTGGTCGGCACTGTATTCGGCAGTCTTCAGCTCGGATTGCAGGCGTCTGACCGTGTTCAGCGTGGTACCCAGTTCCTCGTCCAGGGCGTCGATGCGTGCATCCCGCTGGGAGATGGATGATTCCAGTGACTGCATCTGGGTGCGCTGATTGCTCAGTTCCAGTGCGCGCTCCTCGGATTCCCGGCTCAGTCGTTCCACGTCCTGTTCGCTGGATTTGAGAGAAGCCCTGGTGGTTTCCAGGTCTCCGAGCAGGCGTTTGATGGAGGCTTCCCGATCTGAAATCGTGCGCTGACGTTCTTCGATTTCCCGTTCGAGCACGGGTACCCGGGCTTCGGCTTCCGCGGTAGTTTCTTTCAGCGCCCGATTCGATTTGCTGCGCTTCTGGGCGAGATCTTCGAGCATCTCCTTTTCATGCCGCACATCGGACAGCTGGGCACGCAGATCGTCCGCAAGTCGCACCTGCGCATCGAGCTGATTTTTCAGAGACTGGATTTCTTCGTGGTCCGCGACGGGTTCTGTTTCGACAGCAGATGCAGCGGGCTGGCCGTCTTCGAGTCTGGATTCGAGTGCTTCGATGCGTTCGTCGCGCTTGATCAGTGCATCCTTGAGTTTTTCGTAGAGGGCTTCTGTTTTCCGCAGTTTTGCCGCAAGGGGAGAGTCACCCTCGCGCTCTGCCACGGCCTCGTCTTCGAAGCCATCCATGATCACGTTGCTGGATTCGCCGCGTCCGCCTTTCACCGCATTGAGTTCGGAGGTGAGATTTCTGACCTCGCGCTGAGCGCCGCGCAGATCGCGCTCGCCTTCGTCACGCGCGCGCAGGAGCTCGGCGTTGCGATCGTTGAGTTCCTGAAGTTCGCTCTGCAGTCGGGTGATCTGCTGATCGCGATTGCGGACCGTGGATTCGAGCTGGGGAACAGACGCCTTGGCGTCGAACACATCGCGGCGCAGATCGGTTTCCCGGCGCCTGGCTCCGGAGCCCCGACCTTTCCAGCCGACCCAGAAAAACAGCAGAGCCACGGCTACCGCGATGGCGATATGCACGGGTGAGAACGTCGTGTTCGTCAGCAGCTCTTCGAGCATGAGTCCGATCTTTGGAGGCCAGATCCATGATGTTTGCCCAGTCGTCTCAGACAGACCACCAAGCAGTTCTCAGCTGGACGGAACGCTCCCCCGGCTCTCTGTCAGAGTGTGACGGGTGTCACAGGCTGCCAGGGAACCACTGCGGCGCTGATAATTAGTCGCAGGCTCCCTGATGATCCGCGTTGATCACCTCCAGCAGCGCCCGGGCGTCCGGATTGGCGAGGGAAGGAGCATGCAGTCGGGGATCGGTTCCAGTCAGCCACTGCATCCGCAGAAGGTCAGTATGAGCAAATTCAGGAAGCAGGGCGCAGAAGCGGAAGCCCAGCCCGATCAGTGCATCTACAGTGGCGTCGATTCCCGGATCATCCAGCGGGAGATCCGCGTGGACGATCGCAGGCTGCGTCTGTCCGCACAGTGACAGAACCCGGTCGACCAGATCTGCGCCGCTCGACTGCAGATATAACTGCAGCAGCCCGCGCCGGGGATAAAACTGGTGGCGGATGTCGCTGACAGGTTTCCACACGGCATCTCCAGGCAGAAAATTCCGGGACAGTGCGGTTGCCGCGAACAGTGTTTCCAGCAGCGTCCTGTATCGTGCGGGTGCATGACAGACTCTGAGCGACGAGGGTGGCGTCGGCGACAGTTCACTTGTGGGCGCGGGTGTGGAGCCGTCCTTTTCGCCTTCCCGCAGTGGAGCGGCGGCCCCCGGCATGGGCTGGTAGACCACCGTCGCAGCCAGTCGCCCCTGCTGGCGATCGACTGCGCGGTAGTCGGTTTCCGCCGGTATGTAGCCGAGCATGATGCCGGTCTCCACCCCGCCGCCGCTGACCGAACGCTTCTGCATGATGTCGTGAGCGGTGGTGGGGTAGTGGAGGTAACCGATATAACCGGCGCTGCTGCACAGATCGGTCAGGGCCGCGCCCAGCCGACCCAGCAGGCCATGGCCCCGGTAGTCGGGATCCACGATGGTGTTACCGGCTTCGATCGCACGCGCCTGGGGATGACGGATGGTGAGGCCCGTGTGGCCGACGACGCGGTTTCCGGCAGTGACCGCGACCACCGAGCGCAGTTGTCCGGACGCGATGGCCCCGTGCAGCTTCCCGGTGTCGTAAAAAATATCCGCCGGATAGGTCTCGCCGTAGCAGCGGCGAAAGCACTCGGAGAGTGAGCGGGCGTCTGCAGCCCGCAGGCGGCGCACTGTGATCGGGCGTTGCGTCTGTTCGTCTGAATTCACGCTGTCGGTTCCGCAGACGGCGACGGACTGAGCTGGATCATGAGCCGTCTCGTCCCTGCCGGTCAGGCTCCGGGTGCTGCCGCAATCCGCTGCTTCTGGGTACCCAGTTTTTCGATACTGAGCTCGACGATGTCGCCCGGCGCGAGAAAGACCGGCGGCTGCTGTGCGGCTCCCACCCCCGAAGGTGTGCCGGTGTAGATCACATCGCCGGGTTCCAGGGTCATGAACTGGCTGATGTAGGCGACGATGTCTGCGACTCCGAAGATCATGTGGCGGGTGTTCGAAGACTGGCGAAGTTCGCCGTTGACCGTGGAGCGAATGGTCAGATTCTGCGGGTCGCCGAGGGCGGCGGGTGTCACCAGCCAGGGTCCCAGCGGCGCAAAGGTATCCGCGCTCTTGCCCTTCACGAACTGACCCCCTCTCTTGTTCTGGAAAGCGCGCTCTGAGACATCGTGGCCAACGGCAAAGCCGGCGATGTGTGCCAGGGCCTGATCTGCCTGGATGTAGCGTGCGGTGCGCCCGATGACTACCGCCAGTTCCACTTCGTAGTCGAGCTCGGTGGCACCTCTGGGCGTGATCACGTCATCGAAAGGGCCGCTCAGCGCCGTAGCCGCTTTCATGAACAGCACCGGTTCAGTGGGAATGGGGGTGCCGGTCTCTTCGGCATGATCACGATAATTGAAGCCGACGGCGAGGATCTTACCGACCTGGGCCACCGGCGAACCCAGGCGCGGTGTTCCCGGCACACGGGGCAGGCTGGCAGTGTCGATGTCTTTCAGCCGCGACAGTTCGCCAAGAGTGCGGGGTGTGAAATCGTCGAAGTGGGCAGACAGGTCCCGCAGCACGCCCTCCGGGTCGATCAGCCCCGGCTTTTCTGCGCCTGCTGCGCCGTAGCGGACGAGCCGGTAACCCGGGGCTGTCCCATCGGACACAGCACCAGCTGCAGTGGCATCCAGAGGAACGAGCGCAGTGAGGATTGCGCCGGAGAATGAAACGACGAATGCGCCGAACAAGAATACTGATCTGATCATACCGGCAGCCGCCCCCTCATTATGGTAGTTGAGGTCTGGATTGTAGCGGGTCAGGCGATCGTGCGGATCCCGAATCTCCACAGCAACTTCGATACGGCAACGCGCGGAAGCGAAAACGGTGGGGTTATCCACCAGTTCGCGGAACATCGGCGTACTTCGGAATCAGTGGCTGTGGTCAGAAGCCGAGCGAAGCCAGCAGCGAGCTGGTGTGAATGATGGCAACCGCGACGCGGGCCGTTTCGCAGGACTGGAGTGATTCGCCCGGCACAGGGTCGCCATCGATGCTGACGATGGCCCGGTTCCCCTCCATCGTGAACTCCTGCTGGATGCGGATCGAAGTGTCTCCCTCCAGCATGGGGCCACTGCTGATGTACTCGATCCGGCCGGAGAGCGTCTGTTCGGAATCGATGGGGTAGATGGACACCTTCATACCGACTGCGAATTCGGAAACCCGATTGTCCGGAATCGGTACGATGGCGACCGGCTCCGTACAGTTCAGAATCTGCAGCAGGTTTGATCCTGACGTAACCCGGGTACCCTGAGTAACAAAACGCGCACTGACTTTGCCGTCGAAAGGCGCACGATGTTCCTCTGAGTAACTCGAATCGACACGGGTGCGCTCTGCATGGGCCTGGGTATTCGCCTGCTGCAGCTGGGACTCGAGTCTCGCAAGATTACCCCGATTATCCATCGCGCGAATGAGGAGACTGTCGCGCATCTGATCCCAGTAGCTGGCTTCGCCGTCTTCTGAAAAGGTGCTGTCCGCGAACAGACCGTCGCGGCCCATGGAATCCAGCACCAGGGCACTGCGCTCCAGATTCGCGCTGCTCAGTCGCACCTCGGCGGCTGCGATATCAGCCTGGGTTTTTTCGATCTGCATTTCTACTTCGCTGATCAGCTGCTTCTCATAGAGCTGACGGGCTCTGTTTACTTCCTCATCTTCCAGTCGCTTGCGCGTCATCGCGACATCATGCTGGGCCGATGACTCCTTACGCCTGAGTCTGGTGTCTCCGAGCATCCAGTCCGCGTAGACGGCCGCCTGCTGTGCGAACTTCGCCTGCAGCCCATCCAGGGCCTTCTGTTGTACGCGCAGATTGGCGATTTCCGACTCCAGAAAGACAACCTGACTTTCGAAATCGGTCAATCGGCTGCGGTCGAAGCGACTGTTGCTGATCCTTGCCAGCAGTTCGTTGCTGCTGATTCGTGCGCCAACGGCTGGGGGATCGTTGATTACCTGGCCATTCATAGTGGCAAACAGCGCGATGCTTCTCGCGACGATGGTTGCATTGCTGCTCTTGTAGCCGTCTTTGCTCGAGAACACGGCCCACAAGAGGGTAACGACGGCGCCGATCGTGAGCAGGATGATATCGATCTTCCTCAAGCGCGCTCCTCCTCCAGACACTGCTTTGCGCGACGGATCACGGGCAGAAAGCTGTTGCCTTTAGTGACACCACCCGTAAGGTTCACACCGATGCAGTATTTCGAGCATTTCGATGCCTTTCTGACCCGGAGTGTCTTCAGTGTGTCGCTGGCGATGCCTTTGCCATTGCTGGATTTGGTTTCGATCACGATGAACTGCTCGCCAAGACGCACCGGACTGTCGGGATCATCCGGTCGGGAAAATCCCAGGCTGGTATCGATTGTCACGCGCTCGCTGCCGTCGCTCGCCACGAGGGTGCAGCGCCGGTACTGCACGATCAGCGCCGGGCGCAGGTCGAAGGTCATCTCCTTATGGTATTGACTGCGATACAGGGACCTGACCAGTTCGAGCTCTTCACCCGCGACCTTCGAAACAATCAGATCGTCGGCCGGACATCGGTGCTTGACGGTTCTACCGCGAGAGCCTTTGAGCTTGATTTCGAAGAACTTCTGCCCACCACCGTCGACGTACTCCCTGGTGCGGACTTTGAGACGCTGGCGACGGCCCTGATGGTGTTCAAAGTAGCAGGCGTATCGATCATCGTAGTAGCAGGAGCTGTAGCGAAACTCGCGGCGATTGTCGATTTCCAGAACCGTATAACCTGTTCGAATCGCATCCAGAAAACCACTGGCTTCGTTCAGATCGACCAGGTACTTGTTGTCGACTCTGTCCTGCATGGCTGCCAGCGCATTGCACTGTGCCAGTGTAATCGACAGAAATCCCTGGATCCGGAAATCAAGACCGGCTTCTGCCGTCGAGCGCCGATCGGAAATGCGCTTTGACGGTTCGGGCTGAGCGATCCTGTGGCCATTCATTGCCGGACTCTAAGCCAGCCTGTCCGGGTTATCCGGCGCCTGGTCGAAGCTCGGCTCGAGGAGTACGTTCGCGGCGAACTGAGGTTTGTCGGTTCCCGGCAGTTCGTAGACCACCGCAAGCTCCACGAGATCTCTCACATAGTCGATTTTCCTGATTTCGAAGGACTGAATGGGATGACCGAGCTGCTCGGCCAGCATCGTCTCCATGACTCCACGGTCTCCGACAGCTTCCGCCGCAATGTGGTCCAGCGTCACCGACATCTTGCGGACGTTGTCCACGGTGATCAGATTGGCCGAATGCTCCAGAGTCCAGTTGCCGATGCACCAGGAAGCCAGCACAACGACGAAATTGCAGATCAGCACAAAACTCAGATCTGATATGCCGGCCCCGTTGATCACCGCCAGGGTGATCGCGCCGAAAACATAGGCGGTCTCCGTCTTGGTGAACTGCGCACTTCGCACCTGTATCAGCGACAGCAGCGCGAAGAGGCCGAACCCCACCGCCAGATTGAAGTCGGTGCGGATGATGGACATGACGATCAGCAGCACGAACACGTTGAACAGAGCGCAGGACACGAACATCTCCGTGTTCCGGTACTTCCGGTAAAGGATCACGTAAGCGAAAAAGTACAGGCTGATGAAATTGATCATCAGGTCCCGTATGACGGTTGAGTAGTCGATGAAGCTGATGATTCCCCTCCAGTCCGCGCTTATGACACTTTCACGACTCTCAGGGTTGGACCGGCCGCAGCCAGTGATTCAATCGGCACCACACAGGAAACCGCCAGCTGCAACTGGCCGGCGTGCAGGTCGTTCATACCTCGAGGCCCGACCCTCGGTGCCGACGTGGTGTAAACGCATTTGACGCTGGCACAGAGAGTCAACATCATGTGCTGTCTGTAGTGCCGGCTGGACGCTGGGGTCGTTCGAACAGCCGGAAGAGCAGGGGATGGGATTCGCCTGGGCAATGCCGCGGCCATTCCATCCAGCGAAAGATCTGTTTCCCGGGGAGAGTCCATGAATTCTGCTATTGATAGAGCGGCTGCCGCTCTGGTTTTCGTCGGCCTGGCAGCCGGCAGTCTGGTTTCCGCGCCGGCCATCGCAGCGGATGGCGATTCCAGACTGGCGCTGGAGGAGATCGTGGTCACCGCACGCAGGCGCGAGGAAGGCCTGCAGTCGGTCCCTGTTGCCGTGTCGGTACTGACCGGAGAGGAACTGACTGAGCAGGGCGGCCTGAAGATCGACGCCATCGGCAAGGTCGTGCCCAACGTGCATTTCGAGGCTGCGGGCGGTACCAGCGGGGTGAAATCTCCCGTCGTCTTCATCCGCGGCATGGGTCAGAACGACTTCATCCCGGTGGAGGATCCGGCGGTCGGCATCTATCTCGACGGCGTGTACATGGGGCGC
Organism: Pseudomonadales bacterium; assembly: GCA_041395945.1. Taxonomy (NCBI): domain Bacteria; kingdom Pseudomonadati; phylum Pseudomonadota; class Gammaproteobacteria; order Pseudomonadales; species Pseudomonadales bacterium. The sequence continues at coordinate 877,649 of JAWKZN010000002.1, read as the reverse complement.
AATATCGGCAGCGTGTTCGATCTCGTCGACATTGAGAGAATCGAAGTGCTGCGCGGCCCCCAGGGTACGCTGTTCGGGCGCAACACCATTGGCGGTGCGGTGAACATCATCTCCAAAAGGCCGACGGACGAGTTCGGCGGATCGGTCCGGGTATCCGGTGGCGAGGAGGATTACTTCGAAGTCCAGGGTACGGTGAACGTCCCGCTGACCGATCGGATCGCAGCCCGGATCAGCGCATTTCAGCGGCAAAGGGACGGCTACGTCAAAGCGGTCCAGCACCACAATCTGAAACTCGGCAGCGACGACATCTGGGGTGTGCGGGGTAACCTGCGCATGGATCTGAGCGACACCTTCAGCCTGGACTTTGCTGCGGACTACTCAAAAGCTGAGGAAACCCCCGGGGCGATATCCCCCATTGGCGGTATCAGCGGATTCAATGGCGAAATCGTCACCCAGGCGGCTCCGGTTCAGCAGTTCTCGGCGTTCTTCAATGCGCTGTACAGCGGAAACCCCGCATCCTGCACCACCGGTGCCGGCCAGGCGTCGAATCCAGCCTGCTACGGGCCGGTCTGGAACACCGGCGATCCCTACAAGGTGAATTCGATCTATCTCAACAACGCCGGAGATCAGATCAGTCCGAAACAGAAGGTCGAGGTCTGGGGGGGTAATCTCGCCGCGACCTGGCAGCTCGGCGCGGTAGAGCTGAAATCCATCACGTCGTACCGGGAATTCGATATCGCCCTGTTCAACGACCTCGACTTTTCGCCCTATCTGCTGTTCCACAACAACCACGACGCATACACCCAGGAACAGTGGTCGCAGGAGTTCCAGATCTCCGGCGATGCGCTGGACGGCCGCATGAACTACGTGGTCGGCTACTACTACTTCGAAGAGGAAGGAAACGAGGCGATCTTCAACCAGATCTCCTTCGCTCCGCCGCTGTCGCTGCCGCCGGACTTCTTCTTCCAGTATCTGGATCGGGTCATCGACAACGACAGCCAGGCCGTGTTCGGTCAGATCAATTTCAATCTGACCGACGCACTCACGCTGACTGTCGGCGCGCGTTACACGGAAAGCAACAAACGCTTCGACCTGATTACCGAGCGTCGGATCGGCCCGATTTCCGATCAGTCCGGTGATCTCAGCACAGAGGAGTTCACGCCTCTGGTGTCCCTGGCCTGGAATGTGAACGACGACATCATGCTCTATGCGATTTACTCGGAAGGCTATCGCGACGGCAGCTATGCCGCGCGATTCACCGGAATCGTCCCGGATCCCCTGCCGAACTACGACCCCGAGTACGTGACAAATTACGAGATCGGAGCCAAGACGACACTGCTCGATGGTCGCATGCGTCTGAATGCCACGGCTTTCCTGATGGACTACGAGGACATGCAGATCAATGCATCCAGCGACGCGGTCGCCACCTCTTCAACCAAGGAGAACCTCGGCGATGCAACGATCAGCGGTCTGGAGCTCGAGGTATCCGCATTGCTGACCGAACGGCTGACCGTTGGCGTCAATATCGGTTTACTGGATGACAAGATCGACAGCCTGAAAGGCGTGCTCGTCTCCAACACCGTGGTGATCGACAAGCACAGCGACCTGCCGAATACGCCGGACTGGACCCTGTCGCTCATGGCGAAATACGAAGTTCCTTTCAATAACGGATCAAGTCTTGCCCTGCGGGCGGACTACGCGGCCAAAGACGACTATTACAGCCGTGCGGAGAACATCGAAGAGCTGCTGATCGACGACTATCGGAATCTCAATCTCATGGCCACCTACTACTCTCCGGCCGGGGAATGGGAACTCGGTGTCGGTGTGCGCAACGCGACCGATGAGGTCTATTACGAGTCGGCCACGCCATTCGCCACCTTCGCCTTGAGTTTCGGTCAGCCTGTCAGGCCCAGAACCTTCTATGCCACCCTGACCTACAACTTCGGCGACTGATCGGAAAGGCGTCGTGCTGGAACACCTGGCGTTTCCCATGCTGCTGAACACCGGTCCGCTGCAGATGCTGGCAGGTGGCTGGACACCGGCGCAAGGATGGTATTCGATGAAGCATGGTGGTGCTTGTGACCATTCCCTATGTGATTTATCTGGCGGTGGTCAAACCCTTCTGAAGAGGTAAAGGATGAAAAGCGACCTGTTGCCGCCGGCGAGCGTGGAACACGCGGCCGCATTCGAAGTCAGTGATGCAAAGATAGATTACACGTCGATGGCGCTTGGCGGATCTGTCCTCTTCGTCATCTACCCGGCCTATGAACTGCTGCGTTACTGGTGGGGTGGCGGCACATCGATGTTCTCCTGGTCGTCGACAGCCGTTGCCCCTGTCTGTGCTGCGCTGTTCGGCTGGAACGTGCGGCGGCGGGTGCGCGGTCTCGCGCGGTTCGAGCCCGGGCAATCCCCGGCAGGTGCATCCCGGTGATTGTCCGATTCAGCGGGTTCAGGATAGCGGCTCATTGTGGTCTCCTCCTCTGCGCAGTTCTGGCAGGTCCGGCTTTTGCTGCGCAGGATTCCCACTGCGATTACTTCGAAGCCGGGGTAAAGCACGTCTACTGGGGCGATCTGCACGTTCATACCGGATTTTCCCTCGATGCCTGGGGTTACGGCACTGTTGCGACGCCCCGGGAAGCCTACGCATTCGCCAGGGGTGCACCGATTGAGCTACCCGGCGGCCACACCGTGAAACTCGATCGCCCGCTCGATTTCATGGCGGTCACGGATCACGCGGAGTGGTTCGATCTGATGTACGCATGCACCGATCCGCTCTGGAAGGAGGATCCCTACTGCACAGTGCTTACAACCAGGAATACGGCCGCAACCGGCACCGAGGTATTCGCCGAATACGTGGTGCCGACGATCACCAAGGCAGACCCCCGGCAGACCTCCCTGTGCCAGGGCGATCCTGCGCTCTGTGCGAACGGCTCGATGCATCAGTGGCAACGCATCCAGAGGCAGGCACACGATGCCAATGCCCCCTGCACATTCACTTCGTTTGCGGCCTATGAATGGTCAGCCACCCCGGATTTCAGCCACACCCACCGCAACGTGATATTCGGCAGCGAGCAGGTATCCCGGGAAGCCATCGACTATCTCCGGTTCCCCACTCCGGAACGGATGTGGCGCGAACTGGACCGCCAGTGTCGCGCCGAAGACGGCTGCGACGTGGTGGTGATTCCGCACAACACCAATATGGGAGACGGCAAGAGCTTCGATGTGGAAACCGAACCGGCGGATGCTCTGGCGCTGCGGGCCCGCTTCGAAAGACTCATTGAAATCCACCAGGAAAAGGGTAACAGCGAGTGTCTGCCTGTATTCGGCACAACCGACGAGGACTGCGGTTTCGAGGTTATCCTCAACCGCAGCTCCAGGCCTACTCCTGCCGCAGAGTTCAGTGAGGCGGAATGGGAGCGGATGCGCGGCAGTTATGTGCGCCGGCTGTTGCTGCGCGGCCTTTACAGTTATGCCGAGTCCGGCGTGAACCCGCTGCAGCTGGGCATCATCGGTTCCACTGACAATCACGCTGCCGCAGGGGGCTTTGTCGAGGAGGACCAGTGGCTGGGTTCGGTGTTCGGAATTGGTGACATTGAACGCACCATGGCCCGACAGACCTGGAATCCCGGCGGAATGGTTGGTGTCTGGGCGGAAGAAAACACCCGGTCCAGCGTTTTCGCGGCATTGCAGCGTCGCGAGGTTTTCGCTACCAGTGGCCCGCGAATCAAGGTCCGTATTTCGGCTTCGCCCAATCCACTGAGTTGCGACAATGGCGCAACCGGAGACATGGTACCGATGGGCGGTAAACTGGCCGGCGGGATCGGCGCCGCGTATTTTCTGATCGAAGCACAGTACGACCGGATACCTCTGCAGCGCATCGAACTCATCAAAGGTGAGCTTCGCGGCGGAGAGCTCATCGAAGAGGTCGTACCCGTCTGGCAGGCGGATGACGGCGGTCTGGACGTATGCGGGACCTGGCGTGATGCCGACTTCGACCCGACGGCACCGGCGTTCTGGTACGCGCGGGTCCAGGAGGCGCCGACACCCCGCTGGACGGCCGCACGCTGTATCGCCGCGGACCGGTGCGATGATTTTCCCGAAGCCCGCCGCGCGATCCGGGAGCGCGCCTGGACATCGCCCATCTGGTATCTGCCCTGATGGCTGCAACGGATGAAGGTCCCGCCCGCCCGCTGCGGGAAATTGACAGACATCTGATTGCCGGACTCGCGCGCGGGATCAACTGGATGGACAACAGCCTGCAGAACATCCTGAGATCCCGCGGCTACACGCCCGTGCACCGCACCCAGTCACTGATTCTCCTGCACATCGCCTGCGGCATCGATTCCCCCGCCGACATCGCACGGGAAATGGGGCTGACCCGGCAGAACGTGCATCAGATGGCGCGAAGCCTGATCGAGCTGGGACTCATCGAACAGTCGCTGCACCCGGCGGATCCGCGACGTTCGAAGTATCAGTGGAGCAGCGGTGCCTCGGAGATCCGCCGGGAAGCGCTGGGCATCCTCGAGTCTCTGGAGGAGGTCGTGAAATCCCGCAGTGGTGCGGGCGATGAAGAAATGCTGGCCTTCCACAAGATCCTGGGTGCGGACTGGGGGCCGCTGATCGGCAGTGACGAAGAGCTGCTGTCGGCTGCGGAAACTCAGGTATCCAGCAGACGCGGGAAGTCGCGCAACCGCAACACTGGGGACTGAACGAATGATCTCCGGGATCGAGCCCGGATCTGTGATCATTGTGACCGACGGTTGAGTAGTCGATGAAGCTGATGATTCCCCCCTCCTTTCTGCACCTGTGACACTTTCATGACACCCGGGGTTGGGCCGGCTTCGGGCCCCGATTCAATCGTTTCTGAACGTGAATTCGGAGAAATAGGGGGGAGGGATATACTGAGCGGCCATCCTCAGCCCCCGGCGGACCATGAAACAGTGGATCAGTGCCTTCCTTCTGCTCGTCCTCGGCGGCGCAGCGCTGGTGTGGTACGTCCTTGCTGGTGAAGACACGCCTGCGGCCGGGAAACCCGGGGCGGGCTGGAAGATGCCACCGCCCACTGTGGAAGCGGCGCCCGTAGCGCTGGGCTCGGTGGTGCGCAGTGTCGAGGCCGTCGGCACCCTGCGCGCCAACGAGGCGATCACCCTGCGGCCGGAAATCGCCGGGAGAGTCGTCGGCATCCATTTCAACGAAGGCCAGCCGGTAGACCGGGGTGCGGCACTGATTTCCCTGGATGACTCGGTGTATCAGGCCGAGTACCAGGAAAAGCAGGCGGATCTGCGGATCGCCGAGCTCGCCTATGAGCGGGCCGCGAAACTGGTGGAGAAACGGGCAGCGCCGATCGAAGAGCGCGATCGTACGCTCGCGCACATGCAGGCTGCCGAGGCCGCACTGCAGCTGGCCAGGGCACGGCGTGACAAGACCCGCATCGTCGCGCCGTTCGCCGGTATCGTGGGCCTGCGCTTCGTCAGCGTTGGTGACTACGTTGCGGCAGGCGACGATCTGGTGAGCCTGGTACAGATCAATCCATTGAAAGTGGATTTCCGGGTGGGCGAGGTGTACCTGGCACAGGTCGAGGTGGGGCAGGACATCGCTGTGCGGGTGGATGCTTTTCCTGGAGAGACATTCAACGGGTCGGTGTATGCCATCGAGCCCCAGGTCGATGTCGGCGGTCGGGCCGTGGTGATCCGGGCAGCCCTGCCGAACTCGGAGGAACGTCTGCGGCCGGGCCTGTTTTCCCGTGTGAATCTCGTCGTTGATGCCGCTGCCGAGGCCATCCTCGTGCCGGAGGACGCCATCGTGCCGCGTGGCGAGCAGCATTTCGTGTATCGACTCGACGGCAACCGCGCGGTACTGGCGGAGGTTGTGCTGGGCAAGCGTGCGGGCTCCCGGGTGGAGGTGCGCAGCGGTCTGTCGCGGGATGCCAGGGTGATCACCGCCGGTCAGCTGAAGCTGCGGGATGGGGTGGAGGTACGCGTGGTCCCGGAGGACGAAGCACAGGCCGCCGCAATTCCTGATACCGGAAATGAGGCGGGCAGATGATTCTTTCCGACCTCAGCATCCGCAGGCCCGTACTCGCCACGGTGAGCAGTCTGATCATCGTGCTGCTGGGCCTCATCGCCTGGGACCGGCTGACCATCCGGGAGCTGCCAAATATCGATGAGCCGGTAATTTCGGTACAGACCCTCTATCAGGGCGCCAACGCGGAAATCATCGAAAGCCAGGTCACCACTCCGCTGGAAGACGCCATCTCGGGTATTGAAGGCATCGACTATCTCAGCTCGATCAGTCGGGCGGAGATGAGCCAGATCACCGTGCGCTTTACCAGCGAACGGGATCCTGACGGTGCCACCAACGACGTGCGTGATCGGGTGTCGCGGGCGCGCTCACTGCTGCCGAGGGAAGTGGAAGACCCGATCGTCGAGAAGACGGAAGCAGACGCGCGGCCGATGATGTACATGGCGCTCACCTCGGACCGTCACGATGAGATGGAAATCACCGACTATGCGGATCGGATCGTCAAGGACCGGTTGCAGATCCTGCCGGGTGTTGCCCAGGTGCAGATCTTCGGGTCACGCCGGTACTCGATGCGCGTCTGGCTGGATCGTGCCCGGCTGGCCGCCTATTCGCTGACACCGGCTGACGTGGAACGCGCACTGCGTGAACAGAATGTGGAAGTCCCGTCGGGTCGGATCGAGAGCATCGATCGGGAATTCACCGTGCTGTCCGAAACCGATCTGACGACGCCGGAAGAATTCAGCCGCATCATTCTGCGCGACGCGGACGGTTATCTCATCCGGCTCGGCGACGTCGCGAACATTGAAATCGGACCCGAAGACGTGCGACGCATGTCGCGATCGAGCGGTGCCACAGCTGTCGGGCTGGGCATGGTGAAGCAGTCGACGGCGAATCCACTGGATGTTTCCCGCGGTGTAATGCGCGAGCTCGAAGCGCTCAAAGGCGTGCTTCCTGAAGGTATGGTCGTCAACGTCGGCTATGACTCGGCCGGTTACATCGATGAGTCCATCAAACGGGTGTTCATCACCATATTCGAGGCCATCGCGCTGGTGGTGCTGGTGATCTTTCTGTTTCTGCGCAACTGGCGGGCAACGCTGGTTCCACTGGTAACGATTCCCGTCGCCCTGATCGGTGCTCTGGCGATCATGTGGGGGCTGGGATTCTCGATTAACACCATCACCCTGCTGGCCTTCGTGCTCGCCATCGGACTGGTGGTGGATGATGCCATCGTCATGCTGGAGAACATTTACCGTTACATCGAGCAGGGTATGCCGGCGGCGCAGGCGGCCATTGTCGGTTCCAGGCAGATCGGCTTCGCGATCATCGCCATGACCTTCACGCTCGCAGCGGTATTTGCCCCCATTGCCTTCACCGAAGGCAAGACGGGTACGCTGTTCACTGAATTCGCGCTGACACTGGCAGGTGCGGTCGTAGTCTCTGGTTTCGTTGCACTGACGCTGTCGGTCACCATGGCATCACGCATGCTGCGGCATGAGAAAACCCATGGTGAAGCATTCAATTTCGGTGAGCGCGTACTGAATGGTCTGACAGGTCTGTACAGCCGTTCCCTGGCGCTGAGCCTGTCGATGCGACCGGTGGTGCTCGCGCTCATGGTACTCATCGGTGGCGTCTGTGTGGTGCTCTATCGGGGGCTCAACTCGGAACTGGCACCTGTCGAAGATCGCGGCACGGTGATGGCATTCGCCGTTGCTCCGGAAGGTGCGACACTTGAGTACCTGAATTCCTACACTCTGGCGATGGATAAGATCTACGAGGCTACCCCCGAGGTCATGACCTACATGATGATCATGGGCTGGCCGACGGTGTCGAACATGATGTCCTACGTGTCGCTGGCGCACTGGGACGATCGCCAGCGTTCTGCCCAGGAAGTGGCCGCAGAGATGCTGCCGAAGATGCTGGCGATTCCGGGCATCCGTGCTTTCACCGCAACCCCCCCTTCGATGGGTTCGAGCGGCAATGGTGCGCAGGCCGTGCAGTTCGTTGTCATGACCACTGACTCCTATGAACGCCTCGATGAGCAGATCGAGGAAATACTGGCCCGGCTGGAAGACGAGCCCGCTCTGGTAAACGTGGACACGGACCTGAAGCTCAACAAACCGGAACTCAAGGTCGAGGTGCACCGGGATAAAGTCGCAGCGGTCGGGGTCAGTGTGGTGGAAATCGGCCGCACGCTGGAGACCATGCTCGGCGGTCGGGAGGTGACCCGCTTCAAGCGCAACGCCGAGCAGTACGATGTCAAACTGCAGGTCGCTGATGTGGATCGTCGGGATCCGGCGGATCTCACCAGAATCTATGTGCGTGGCGCGGGTGGTGAGATGATCCAGCTGTCGAATCTCGTCAATGTCAGGGAGACGGTGGCACCCCGGGAGCTCAATCACTTCAACAAGCTGCGCTCGGCGAAGATCATCGCGAGTATCGGGCCCGGTTACTCGATGGGTCAGGCGCTCGATCGACTTGAAAGTATCGCCCGCGACGTCATGGGCCCCACGACCCAGGTGGACTACGAAGGCGTATCACGGGAATTCAGGGATTCCTCGTCGAAGATCTTCCTGACCTTCTTTCTGGCGCTGGCTTTCATCTACCTGGTACTGGCAGCCCAGTTCGAAAGCTTTGTCTCTCCACTGGTGATCATGTTCAGTGTGCCGCTGGCGATCGCCGGCGCTCTGCTGGCGCTGACTCTGACCGGTGCCACTCTCAACATTTATTCGCAGATCGGCCTCATCACACTGGTTGGCCTGATCACCAAACACGGCATCCTCATCGTGGAATTCAGCAATCAGCTGCGCGCACAGGGTGAGGAGCTGTTCGAGGCGGTGCGGAAAGCCAGTGTGCTGCGTTTGCGTCCCATTCTGATGACCACCGGCGCCATGGTGCTGGGTGCGGTCCCGCTGGCATTCGCCTCGGGTGCCGGTGCGGAGTCACGCCAGGACATCGGCTGGGTGATCGTCGGTGGCATGACCTTCGGCACCTTTTTCACCCTGCTGGTCGTACCGACGGTCTATACGTATCTGGTTCGCAAACCACCGCATCTGGCAAGGCTGCAGGAGGCGGCTCCGGAAGCAGCGCCGGAAGCCGGAATGATGCTGCGGTGATTCCCTATGTGAAATCCCCCTGCGCACTGGGTAGGCTCTGTGGCCGATGTCACCTGATCCGGATCTGCGCAGCTCGCTGAATTCCCTCAGCGGCCGCAACCGGTCTTACTGCTGATTTCCAAGGGAGCACCTGCTGTGTTCGATCGCCTGTTGAGGCTGTCCCTGGAAGGGACTGTACCCGTGCTGCTGCTGTTGCTGGCTTTCGGCCTGGGCCTGGCTGCGCTGGTGCTCACACCCAGGGAAGAAGAGCCCCAGATCGTGGTGCCCAGCGCGGACGTGCTCATCGATGCCCCTGGCCTGGATGCCCGCCAGGTCGAGCGACTGGTGACTACTCCGCTGGAAAAGCTGCTGGCCCAGATCGACGGTGTGGAACATGTCTATTCCACTTCGAGCAGCGGCCGGGCGGTGGTGAGCGTCCGATTCTTCGTTGGCGAGGACCGCGAGGACTCACTGCTGAAGCTCTATACCAAGGTCTATTCGGAACAGCAGCAGATTCCGGCCGGTGTCACCGGCTGGGTTGTGAAACCGGTGGAAGTGGACGATGTGCCCATTCTCACCGCCACACTGTGGGCGGATGATCCGGCGGTTGGCGACTTTGAACTGCGCCGGCTCGCGGAAGAAGTTGCCGTCATGCTGCAGGCCGTGCCCGACACCAATCGTATCGAGGTGATCGGCGGCCGACCGCGGGAGTTCCGGGTACTGCTCGAACCGCTGGCGATGGCGGGCCGGGTTACTGCGATAGACGATGTATTGCATGCGATCGGCAGATCCAGCGTCCGCCAGCTTGCAGGGTCGATCGACGCAGATAACCGCCGCACAGAGCTCGAAGTGGATGCCCGGATCCGCAGTGCCCGGGACCTGAATGCGCTGGTAGTCAATGTGGTGGACGGCGTGCCGGTCAGACTCGGAGATATTGCCACGGTGGTCGATGCCCCCGCGGAGCCATCGACCTACACCTGGATCCGCTTTGCCGGAGACAGTCGAGCGATGGCCCTTCCCGCGGTCAATGTCTCCATTGCCAAGCGGCGGGGAGCAAACGCCGTGACGGTCGCCGATGCGCTGATCAGCCAGCTGCACAGCCTTGAGGCCGAGATATTTCCCAGCGGTGTTGAGGTGGCGGTGACCCGCAACTATGGCGCCACTGCGGATCAGAAGATCAGTGATCTGATCGGCAGTCTGGCTGTTGCGGTGGTCGTGGTTGTGGTGCTCATCGGTCTCACCCTGGGCTGGCGGGCGGCGCTGGTTGTCGCACTCGCCGTGCCGATCTGCTATGGCTTCACGCTGATTCTCGATTATGCCGCAGGTTATACGATCAACCGGGTCACCCTGTTCGCGCTGATACTGGCACTGGGTCTGCTGGTGGATGATCCCATCACCGGTGTGGACAACATCGAGCGTCATCTTGCCGATACGGGCACGCTTGACGACCGGGTGATCGGTGCGATGCAGGAGATCCGTACACCGCTGATCATGTCGACGATAGCCGTCGTCATCGTCTTTGCCCCCATGAGCTTCATCACCGGCATGATGGGGCCCTACATGTCTCCAATGGCATTCAACGTACCGGTCGCCGTGATCGTCAGTACACTGGTGGCCTTTCTTGTCACGCCCTGGCTCGGTAAGCGCATCCTCCGGCCGGCACCGCCCGCCGGGTCACCGGCAGAGCCTTCCGGAACACCGCCGGGCAATCCGCAGCGCCCTTCGCTGTATGTGCGTCTGCTCGATACGCTGCTGTCTCGACCCGGCGCGGGAAGGTACTTTCTCATCGCGCTCGGTGGGCTGTTTGTCGCCAGCCTGCTGCTGCCACTGCTCCGGGTTGTACCCTTGAAGCTGCTGCCCTACGACAACAGAAACGAATTCCAGCTGGTGATCGACGCAGCGGAAGGGACGACGCTGGAGACAACGGATGGGTTTGCCCGTCGGCTGGCGGACTATCTGGTGACAGTCCCGGAAGTTGAGGCGGTCAACGCCTACGTGGGCACTCATGCGCCGATGGACTTCAACGGCCTGGTGCGCCGCTATTATCTGCGGGGAGAGTCCCATCAGGGTGAACTGCACGTGGTGCTCGCCGACAAACTGCAGCGTCCGGACCAGTCCCATGCGCTGATTCTGCGGCTGCGCCCGGCTATCGCGGCCATCTCGGCGGATGCTGGAATTGATGTGAAGGTCGTGGAAGTGCCGCCCGGACCACCCGTGATCGCCTCTGTGGTTGCCGAACACTACGGCAGTCCCACTACCCCCTATGCCGATCTGATCGATGCGGCCCGCATTACCGCGAACCGACTCGCCAGAGAGCCGGGTGTGGTGGATGTGGATGTGAGTGCCAGAGCACAGAGTGCGCGCAGGGTATTTGTACCGGATCAGGAGAAGGCGGCTCTGTCCGGTATCGGCGCCGATGTGATTGGCCAGGCATTCGCCGTGATTGGTACAGTTCCGGGCGCCGGCGCCGGCACTGTGGCGGCTTATGCCGCGGTGCCGGACGAGGCGTCTCCGCTGCCGATCCGTCTCACTGTGCCCTATGCGGACCGGGACAGAATCGGTCAGCTGTTCATCAAAGGGCAGCCGGGTATTGCGAAGGTCCGCGAGCGTGGTTCGGTGACCGATGCGCCTACCCCGCTGGTGTCCCTGGCCGAGCTGGGTCGGTTCGAAGACCGCTCAGTGGAACAGCCGATTTTTCATAAGGATCTGCGGCCGGTGAGCTACGCGTTTGCCGAAGTGGCGGGCCGGGTACCGGCAGACGTGGTTTACGATCTGGATGCGGATCTCCGAGGGGCGGGTGATGGCGCAGCGACAGCAGGTGAAGGGCCTGCAGACAGAGGATCAACAGCAGACACCCGGACGCTGGTGGAGGAAGGTCGTCCGCTGGCAGGCCGCACCTACTTCAGTTCCGGTGGCGGTCTGCCCTGGCAGCTGCCGGCGGATGTGAAGGTGGCATGGGGCGGCGAAGGCGAGTGGAACATCACCTTGAGAGTGTTCCGGGACCTCGGCATTGCATTCGGCGTCGCGCTGCTCGGGTTGTTTGTGGTGATCCGCGCCCAGACCGGCCTGACAGCGCTGACGTTCATTATCATGCTGGCCATTCCACTGACTGTGATCGGTATCATGCCCGGGTTCTGGCTGCTCAACCTGTTCTCGACTACCGGGTCGGGCAGCAGTGCGGATCCCGTGCTCTTCACAGCTACGGCGATGATCGGGATGATTGCGCTCGCCGGAATCGTGGTGCGCAATTCCCTCATCCTGGTGGAGTTCGTGCAGCAGGCGCGAAGTGCCGGGATGGGACTCGATGACGCACTGCTGGAGGCGGGGCGACTGCGTGCACGCCCCGTGCTGCTTACCGCGGGGACGACATTGCTGGGTAATCTTGTGATCACCCTCGATCCCATTTTTGCCGGCCTCGCCTGGGCCATCATTTTCGGTATCGCGGCTTCGACGGTGTTCACGCTGCTCGTGGTGCCGCTGGTCTACAAACTCGTGTATGCAGAATCCGAGGGAGGTTCCGATGAAGTGGCGTAGTCTCGCGCTGGCCGTGGTTGCAGTCGGCGGGCTCGTACTCCTCATGGGGTATTTTGCCGGCTGGTACCACGACAAGGTGAGTTCGAAGGATCCGGCGGGCCTGAGTGTTGCCGGTGCCAGACTGACGATCACCCCGGAGCAGGTGGAAAGTGTCGAGCCGATACCCGGCACCATCAGTGCTACCGATGAAACGCTGGTCGGTTCCCGGATTCTTGCCACCATCACCGCCATCCGGGTCCGCGCGGGAGACAAGGTGGCACCGGGCGATGTGCTGGTCGAGTTTGATGACAAGTCCCAGAAATCCGTGCTCGAGCAGCGTCAGCAGGTTGCCGCGAGTGCGCAGGCCAGTTTCGAAGACGCGACCCTGAACAGAGACCGGGCACTGCAACTGGTCGAGAGCGGCAATCTCTCCCGGGCGGATTACGACCGTGCCATGACAGCGTATCGGGTAGCCGCTGCACAGCTGGAAGGTGCACGACGTGCGGTAGCGGAAGCCCAGGCACAGCTCGGTTACACCCGGGTGGTGGCGCCTATGGGTGGCACGGTCGTGGACCGCTATGCGGAACCGGGTGATATGGCGGTGCCGGGGCAGTCGCTGCTGCGACTGTTCAATCCCGGACGGTTGCGGGTTGAGGCTGTGTTACGGGAGTCGCTTATCGCCAAAGTCGTACAGGGTCAGCAGATCCGGGCAAAAGTCGATGCGCTGAGCGCCGAGGTGCCCGCTGTAGTTGAAGAGGTAGTGCCGAGCGCAGATCCGGGCTCCCGCACGTTCCTGATCAAGGCCCTGCTGCCGAGCCAGGAGAATCTCTACCCTGGCATGTTCGCGCGGCTGATGATTCCTGTCGGCAGCCGCAGCGTGCTCCGGGTACCCCGGGCTGCGGTGCAGCACTCGGGCCAGCTCGATTTCCTCTATCTGGCCGGTGCGGAAGGTGTGCAGCGCCGATTTGTCCGTCTCGGCGAACCGGACGCAGAGTGGGTAGAAGTGATCTCAGGGATCGAACCCGGTTCTGTGATCATAGTGCCCGAAAGCTGAATTTCCGATGCGCACCTGAATGACTGAACAGATGCAGGCTGAAGATACGATGGACCCTGTCGCGCCTGTGACCCGCTGGCGGCTGCTCTATCAGATCGTCGCCTATGTGAGTCTGGTACTCGGCATCGTCGGCGCCTTCCTGCCGGTGCTGCCCACGACACCGTTTCTGCTGCTGGCTGCCTGGGCAGCCGCCCGGGGCTCACCGCGTCTGCACGGCTGGCTGTATGCGCATCCGCGCCTCGGCGCTCCGCTCATCGCCTGGGAAACAAAGCGGGCAGTGTCCACAGGAGCGAAATGGATTGCGTGCGTATTCATGTCACTGAGCTGGGTGATCATGTATGTGCAGCTGGGATCTTTAGTGGTGTCTTCGATCACCGGAGTTCTGTTTATCGGAGTTGCTGCCTTTCTGATCAGCCGGCCGACCCCGTAGTGGGCTGTAACCGACGGAGTGCAGTACTGTCGGAATGTCAGTGACTGTCACGGGCCAGAAGTCGGGCAGAAACTGCAGGTGCAGGGTTTCACCATTCCCAGCGCAGACCCAGTACCGGAACCAGCGGCAGAAGATCCTGAACGTCGCGTTGCCAGTCGCCATCTTCGTCGAGTTCGTAGTTGAAACCTCCGACATTGGAACGGTTCGAGACATTGGATATGTCCAGATAAAGCTCCAGCCGGCTGGATTGCATTTGCCAGATACGGGCGATAGAGACATCGATGGAGGCGAAGTCCTTCAATCTGCTGCTGTCATAGAATGAGACTGGTGGCAGGGGTTCTGTAATCAGCGGCGTTGTTGCCCAGCCGGTATGCCAGGTACTGTGCAGGCCGAAGCGCCATTGGCCCGGCTGCCAGTCGAAACCCAGTGACACTGCCTGATGCTGATCCCAGGGACGCGGCCGCCAGTCGTCGCGCAGCTTTTCCTCGACATCGGAGTAGACATAGGCTGCGCGCCAGAAGAAATCCTGGAACAGGATGCCGGATGCAGAGATCTCCACTCCTGAAGCCCGTGCGCTTTCCGGAACGATCTGTACGCGGTCGGAGTGCAGCTCAGGGAGCAGAACGTAGCGGTTGTAGAGATTGTCGAAGCGAGTCTGCGGGTTGTCTATGGACTTGTGGTAAACCTCCAGTTGCAACTGCAGCCGGCTGTGCGGTGTAAACCGGAAACCTGCGCTGTACTGATCCGCTGCCTGGGGCGATTGCAGTTCGAGCAGACCGTCATCGATCTGCAGCTCATAGAGGTTCTGATGCTGCACATAGCGACCCGCATTGGCGAAAAGAGTGATGTCGTCCCGCAGTGCATAATTGATCTGTAACCGCGGGCTCAACCGATTGTCATGAATCGGATCCATATCCTGATTGTCGTAGCGCAGCCCGAATTCAATCTCCAGATTTTTGCCGATCTGCGTCTGAGCGGTGACGTAAACTGCAGCCATCTCGCCGTCTCTGCTTGCGTCGAATGCGCGTGAGAGTTGTGCGGTGGGTTGTATGGGTTCCCCGAGGGGGCCGTAGGTGGTGAACAAGCGGGAGGAGAAAGTCCCCCGCTGGTGTTCGTACTCGAAGCCGCTGAGGAGAGTGAGTCCGCTGGCGAGCTGCTGTCTCCAGCTGCTGCCGAAGCGGTAGACGTCGAAATCCCGATCCTCAACGAGACTTCCGACTGCGTCGGCCGGGTTGTCGAGGGTGCCGCCTCTGGAGCTGTCCACCCGGCTGAAATCGGCATGCAGGTTGAGTTCCCGGCGCCTGGAAAATTCGCGCTGCCAGCTGAGCCAGCCCAGGGTATTCCGATGGCTCGATGACCCGGACTCGCCGATGCTCGGGTTGTTGACCGAGGCTTCGTCGGAAACGTTGAGTAACCCGAAAATCATCCTGCCGTGATCGGAGTCCCGGCTGAGCCTGAGCATCTGGTCGTCGAAAGAAGGCTCGCCGTAGTCCGTGTCGAAAAGCTTCAGCATGGTGTCGAGGTTGCCGCGGCGCGCGGATGCGAGCCACTGCCAGTTATCTGTGGCGCCCTGCATGTGCGCCGCAAGGTTGAGCAGATTGGCGTCAACCATTCCGCTGAAAGCCGCACTGGTCTCAGCCACACCGAACTCCATCACGGCACTCGATCGGTTGCCGTAACTGGCCGGAAACCCGGACCGATAGACATCCACGGTATCGATGACGTTGGTGTTCAGAGCGCTGAAGGGCCCGAGAAAATCTTTCAGGTGAAAGGGCTCGATGACCCGGGCACCATCCAGCAGGTAGAGCACTTCGTCCTGATCGCCGCCGCGGATCCGCTGACGGACCGAAAAGCCGTTGTCCGCCTGTCCAGGCAGGGTGTTTACCACCCGCAGCAGATCCCGGCCGATCGCTGGAATGCCCTGGATCTCGCTGATGTCCAGCGTGCGGGTGGTGGCGGTGCCGCGAACGAGCCGGTGGCGGGGAGAGATCACCAGAATCTCTTCGATGGTGGTTTCCACCGGTTCCTGCGGTTGGAGCAGATCCCCGGCGTCTTCTGGAACTGAGGCGTCGAGCCGCACCACATACCAGACTTCGCTGCCATCTGCGGTCTGGCGGATCCGCAGGGCGTGGGGTTCGAGCAGTGCATTCAACTGCGCTTCGACCGACAGGCCCGGCGCGGGCTGCTCGAATACCCGCTGCCGGTCGTTGATCAGCCCGCTCGACCAGACCAGTCTGAATCCCGCCACGCGGTACTTCTCGAGGGCGTCCGCCAGGCGCTCCCCCGGTTCGATCGAAGCGTCGGTCGTGGCGGCTGTCGCCAGACCTGCGTGGAGCAGCATGCAGGACAACAGCAGAGTGCACAGCGAGTGAAGGATCAGCCGCATCAGAACCGGAGAGTTTCGATCAGGGTGGCCCGACTATAGGGACTTTCTCAGACTGTGTCTCTGCAGGGTGGCCGCTTGAGTCTGTTCCTGCATCGGGCAGCTTCACACGCGGCCCCCGGTTCAGGGGAGGGCGATGGTGAGACTCTGGCCGTTGCCGGTGTGGACCAGGAGATCCGAAGTGGATGCCACCACCTCCAGTGCTTCCAGAGGCGACATGTTGGAAACCTGATCGCCATGCAGACGCAGGTTCATCACCCAGGCTTTGACCCCCGGATCCGCATACTCCAGTTGCACACCCAGATCCCGGGCGATCTGTTCGAGCACGACAGCAACCGCGGTTTCCTCATAGCCTCGCGGCACAGAGTGAATCCAGTCCCAGCGTGGAGCGTTGACGGGCTCCGCACGGCTGATGACCCGATCGGCGGTGAGGGTCACGACATCACCCTGCAGTCCGTCCGCGCCTGCCTGATAGCTGCCCAGATCCGAATCGATGATCGTCTTGCCGGCGCGAACGGCAACTTCCAGCTGATCGTCGTCGAGCGCGACCAGGAATCGGGTACCGATGTCCCTTACCGCACCGCGGGCTGTGATCACGGTCATGTTGTCATGATCGCCGGTGTCCACGAAAACCCTGCCCCGGGTAAGTTCGAAGCTTGATTCGCTCACCCAGCGCAGAGCGGTGTGCCCGGCGAGGCGCAGGTCGGTTGACTGCCCTAAGACCAATCGTGCGGGTACCGCCGCAGCCATTGTGTCACCGGCGGTGATTGCGATCCGCTCACCCGGCTGCAGGACTGCACCGTTCATTTCAAGCCTTGCGGCATCCACCACATCGAGACTGAAGGATTCCGGCTGGCGCAACACGAGCACAGCAGCCAGCACTGTCACTGTGAGGACAGCGGCAAGTGCGCGGAGGTTGCGCAGGCGCGATCCATGTCGGTCCTGCTCCTCGAGGAAGGCCGCCCTGGCTGCTTCGTAGGCGCGGTGCTGTGCGGCGTCAGGCGGCTGCTGGCGTGCCTTGAGGCCCGCGAACAGCGCATCCATCGCTCTGTCCGGATCTGTCATTGTGGTTCTCCCCCGAGATTCAGCATCGATGCCATACCCTGCATTTCGTCGGCGAGCACCCGATACTGTTCCTGAAAGGCCGTACGTGCCCGCGCGAGCATGGACTGCACGGCGATGGCGGTTGTTTCGAGTCGTTCGGCGATTTCCTGAACGCTCAGCCCTTCGATGTATTTCAACTCCAGAACGTTGCCGTACTGTGCCGGCAGATGATCGAGTATGAGCTGAACCAGCTGTTGCCGCTGCCGCTGCTGATTGGCACCTTCCGGCGTCAGAAGTGGATCCATCTCCAGTGATTCGACCTCGGCGCGGATGTACTCGTTATCTTCAATCGCGACTACATGACTGTGTCTTGCATTATTTTTGTAAGTACGCGTGATCTGGTTGCGTGCGATCTGGCAGATCCAGGTGAACAGACTTGCCTCACCCCGATAAGTTGAGATTTTGCGGATCGCCTGGGTGATTACCATCTGCGCGACGTCTTCCGCGGCGTTCTCGTCGAGCCGGCGTATGCAGAAGCGGTAGAGGCGCGGATAATAGATGTCGAAAAACTGGCGGAAAGCGGCCTCGCTGCCTTTCGCAACGAGTCGTGCCAGCGCCCTGTCTTCCTTATTGATCACTTCTGGCCATCATGTGTCGTTCAGTCTGCACTTTTCCCTGTTCCGACAGCGCATTGCCCGCTCTCATCACTCTTGGATACCCGGTCCCGGCGCAATCAATCGTTTCCGGCCGGCGATTGGTTTTCCGGTGGCGCCTGCTCTAGGTCTGAACAGAAACACAGCATAGAGGTGTGTCGGTATGTCAGACAATGCTCTGGCCCGGTATGTCCAGGAACCTGGCGTTCTGCCGCAGGCAGATGCAACTCTGGCGGCTGCCGGCGGGTTGACGGTGATCCTTGCGGCTGCGCCCGCCACCCGTGCGGAAGCCCTGGGATATATCCAGGAGCAGTTCCGGCTGCATTTCGGTGCCAGTATCGTGGATGACGTGCCGATTCTGATGCTCTGCAGAGCGGCTTCGGGTGCGGTGGTCGCTGCCTGGGGACTGCGTCGCCTCGATGACGGGCTGTTCAGTGCCTGCTATCTGGATCGGGAGCTGCTCGACAGCCTGTCTCCGGTCTCCGATAGTCCGCCCGGGGTCGACGAAGTGGTGGAACTCAGTCATCTGAGTGTCAGGCATCCGAAGGTACTTCTGGCCTTGATCCCACTGCTGGCGCAGGTTCTGGCAGAGATGAAATTCCGCTACCTGGTATGCACGGCCACCGGTTGTCTTACCCGCTTTTTCCAGAGGCGGGGGTTTTCCCCGCTGGTGCTCGCCGCAGCAGACCGGCAAAAGCTGGCCCCGGACGACCGCGACCGCTGGGGCACCTACTACGATCACAACCCCATGGTGCTTGCCGGTCGCATCGACAATGCGCTCGACAGCAGGCCTTCGCGATGACTCTGCTCGAAAACGCCTTCACCCGTTACGCGGGCCGCCCTGCGCTGATGGATGAGCAGGGTGTGATCACGTTCGCCGAACTGCAGTCTCAGATTTTCGACTGGACCCGCACACTGGATGAACTGGACGCCCGGCGCGTTGCCTTCCGGCTCGACAACTCACCCCGCTGGCCGGCGCTGGATCTCGCTCTGCTGATGACGGACCGGGTTGCGGTCCCGATTCCCCAGTTTTTCTCGCAGCGCCAGGTAGAACATGCTCTCGTAAACAGTGGTGCTGACCTCCTGGTTACTGATGACGCGCCTCCGGAGGGCCTGGGACTGACAGCCGCTCTGCCGCGCAGTGGAGAAGATGGTCTGTATCGAATTGAAAACGCATCGCCAGTACCGCTACCGGCAGAGACCGCAAAACTGACCTACACCTCGGGCACCACGGGCACTCCGAAGGGCGTGTGTCTGTCTGCAGATACACTGGTCGCCACTGCGCAAGGCATAGCAGAAGCGCTGGAACCTGTTCGTGTGCAGCATCACATGAGCGTGCTGCCGCTGTCGCTGCTGCTGGAAAACGTCGCCGGTGTCTATGCGAATCTGCTCAATGGCGGCATCACGACCCTGCTGCCCCTCGCGGCCCTTGGTCTGCAGGGTAGCAGCGGCATTGATCTGGCTGGCTTCGTGGCGGCCCAGAACCGTGTCAGACCGGAAAGTCTGATCCTGGTACCACAGCTGCTGCTGGCACTGACAGCGGCAGCAGAGCTCGGTATGCAGATACCCACCAGCTACCGGTTTGTTGCGGTGGGTGGCGGTAAAGTATCGGTCAGCCTGCTCGAACGGGCGCGTCGGGCTGGTATTCCCGCTTATGAAGGTTATGGCCTTACCGAATGCGGATCGGTTGTTACTCTGAATCTCCCGGGTGCAGACCGACCCGGCAGTGTGGGGCGACCCCTGCCCCATGCGCAGATTACGGAGATCGGAGGGCGAATCCATATCAGGAAGCCGGTGTTGCGCGGCTACACGGGAGACTGTGTGCAGGCCCCGGGTTGTGTGGATACCGGCGATCTCGGACATATCGATGCGGATGGCTTTGTCCACGTGCATGGCCGGGCCAGCAATCACTACATCAGCGCCTTCGGACGCAACATCAACCCGGAATGGATAGAAGGGGAGCTGACTGCGGAACTCCCCATAGGTACCGCGGTTGTATTTGGAGATGGCCGACCGGTGAATGTGGCACTGCTGCTGGGCCGGGCAGGGGCGGACGAAGCGTCAGTGACAGCCGCCGTCGACAGATGCAACGCGCGACTGCCGGACTATGCGCAGATTGCCGCCTGGAAACTGGTGAATGCGGAAGTGTTCCGTGAGCGCGGATGCCTGACCGAAAACGGACGACCACGTCGAGTCGAAGTACTCGCCGGCTATCAGCACGAGCTGGAAGCCCTGTTCAGTGGTATCGAGGAGTTCTCATGACAAATTTTGACTTGCTGGTGGAGAGCACGACGCTCGAGCAGCAGACGCTTCTGGCTGCCCCGATCATGCAGGATCTGGTCGATGGCGCATTCGACCTGCCTGCCTACCATCGGTTTCTCGAGAACGCCTACCAGCATGTGCGACACACCGTACCGCTGATGATGGCCTGTGCAGCACGGCTGCCCCGGCGTCTCGAATGGTTGCGACCAGCGCTGGTGGAATATATCAACGAAGAACAGGGCCACGAACGCTGGATTCTCAACGACCTGGACGCCTGTGGCGCCGATATCCGCACCGTGCAGAAGACGGAACCGGGCATCGAAGCGGAACTGCTGGTGAGTTACGTCTATGACTACATCGAACGGCACAATCCTGTCGGCTTTTTCGGCATGGTGCATGTACTTGAAGGCACCAGCACCAGTATCGCGACGCTCGCCGCCCGGCTGATACAGGACACGCTGGGTTTACCCGATGCTGCGTTCAGCTATCTGCGGAGCCACGGTGAGCTGGATAAGGAACATGTGGTTTTCTTCCAGCAGCTGATCAACCAGCTGGAAGATCCGCAGGATCTGGCTGCGGTAATCCATGTCGCCAGACGCGTATTCAGGCTCTATGGAGATGTTATCCGCTCCGTTCCGCGGCTGGAGAGCCGGTGTGCCGCCTGACAGCTTCGACTCACAGGTCTGTGTGCTGACGGGTGCTGCCGGCGGCATCGGTCGTGAACTGGCTCGTGAGCTGACCGGCCGCGGTGCGAAGCTCGTGATATCCGGCCGGCGCGGGAATGCGCTGTCTGATCTGCGCACCGGACTCCCGGCTGGCAGTGTCGCAGCCGCGGTAGCTGGAGATCTGCGGGATGAAAAGGTGCGCGCCGAACTTGCTGCGACGGCGTCAGCGGCCGGGGCGACTGTCCTGGTCAACCTGTCCGGGGCTAATGCATTCGGCATGCTCGAGCGACAGACCAGCGACGACATTGCGGAACTGATCGAAACCAATCTGGTCGCCCCCATGCAGCTGACCCGTCTGCTGCTGCCGCACCTCCTGGCTCAGCAGGTGGCGTCGATCGTCAATGTCGGCTCGGTGCTGGGCGAGATCGGTCATCCCGGCTACACAGCGTACTGCGCGAGCAAGTTCGGGCTGCGCGGGTTCAGTGAGGCATTGCGGCGCGAACTCGCCGACACGTCGGTAACCGTCCAGTACCTGGGTCCGCGGACGACACGCACCACGATGAACGATGCCGCCGCTGTGCAGATGAACGAAATGCTCGGTAACTCGGTGGACGAGCCCGCCGAAGTCGCGAAGTGGATTGCCGATGCCATGGCCGAAGGGCGGCTGCGAGGTAACTTCGGCTGGCCGGAGCGGTTCTTCTGCAGGATTAATGCGCTGCTGCCGGGGGTTGTGGATGGTGCCATCGCGGGGAAGCTGGCGGTGGTAAAACGTTTTGCCTGAGAGGATCTGATAAACAACGGGAATAGAACGACATTGAGACAGGAGATGTGAAGACGATGATCGAAAAAGCAGTCCGATTGCTGATGATGGGCGCTCTCATGGTTCTGGCGGTACCGGGTCAGGCTGCTGTCGAAACCGTGGCTGATCTGCAGTCCGAGTGGGCGCACATTACCTATGAAACCGATGCGAAGAGCCGGGCCGCAGCGCTGGAAGCGCTGGGTGAAGCAGCCCGGCGGCTGAGCGATGAACATCCTGAAGATGCCGGTCTGCTGATCTGGCAGGGCATCATCCTGTCTTCCTATGCCGGGGAGGCCGGTGGACTCGGTGCGCTCGGTGCTGCAAAACGGGCAAGAGCTGCGCTCGAGAAATCGCTGGAGCTCGATGAGACAGCCCTGGATGGATCCGCCTATACGAGTCTCGGCACGCTGTACTACAAGGTGCCCGGCTGGCCTGTGGGTTTCGGCAATGACAAAAAGGCCCGGGAGTTTCTGCAGCGCGCGCTGTCTATCAACCCCGACGGAATTGATCCCAACTACTTCATGGGCGAGTTTCTCTTCGAAGAAGGCGACTATGCTGCCTCGGTTACGCATCTGCGGCGGGCACTCGTCGCGCCCGGGAGAGCGGGCCGCGAGCTGGCGGATTCCGGACGTCGCCAGGAAATCCAGCGGCTGCTGGAGCAGGTGACGCAGAAGCTCTGAGCAGACCGCCGCGTGTACAATACGCGCTCCCACTGTGTCGGAGCCTGGCGTGAGCGGAAAGAGCGCAACCCCTGAAGAGCTGTTGAGCGGCCTGGAAGAGACCCGGCGTCTCGGCGCCATCGCCCGCCTGCCCGTCTGGGAACGGTTCGAAGCGTCGAAGGTGGAGGCTGCCGCCAATGTGCTGCTTGATCAGGTGGAAGCTGCATTTTCCGCCCTCGAATCGGCCCCGGGTGCGGACTGGGCAACCCTGATGGATCCCCAGGAGCGGATGGACCTGCGCATCGGCTACCTGCTCGGCACGGTCACCCATCTGCTTTCGGTGAAGTACTCGGACGAACTCCAGGCTGCCTACGACAATGTGCGCCCCCGGGCGGTGGAGCTGGGTAATCGGATGAGCCAGAGCCGTCCGATCTACGAGGCCATGGTCGCACTTCGGGACTCGGCGTCCACCGCACTCACCACAGCCCGGACACGCATCCTCGGGGAATCCATCCGCGGTATGGAGCGATCGGGCGTGCACCTGGAAGGCGATGCGAAAAGCCGTTACCAGGAAATTGCCCAGCGTCTTGCCGAGCTGAGCAACAGATTTCAGACCAACCTGGTGAAGGAAGAGAAAACCAACCGCATCCGGGTCGCACAACGCGCGCAGCTTGCCGGAGTACCGGAGCCGATCCTGGCGCTGGCTGTTCGCACCGCCGTGGCAGACGGCGTCAAGGATGCCAGCGAGAAGGACGGCCCGTGGCACTTTGTGGTCAATGGTGTGAACTACATGTCGATACTGCAGCATGCTGAGGATGGTGCGCTGCGCGAGTCCTTCTATAGAGCCTTCCGGGAACGGGGCACGCATGCCGAACTGGACAATCGACCGGTGCTCGAGGAAATCCTGCGCCTGCGTCAGGAGTCCGCGCGTCTGGTGGGCTTCGACAACTACGCGGAACTGTCGGTAGATGCCAAGATGGCCCCCTCGGTAGACGCGGTGTGGGGACTGCTCGCGGATCTGGAGCAGGCGGCGCGTCCGGCAGCGGAAGAAGAGTACGAGGTGCTCAAAACCTTCATGAAAGAACAGGGCGCGGCCGCTGCGCCTGCGCCCTGGGACATCCCGTTCTGGACGGAGCGGCTGCGTAAGCAGCGCTACGACTACGATTCGGAGGCGCTGCGGTCCTATTTCCAGCTGCCCCGGGTGCTGGATGGACTGTTTGCTCTGATGCAGAAACTCTACGACGTGGAGATCCGGGAGGTGGCTGCCGGTTCCGTGCCGGTCTGGGATGAAAGTGTGTCGTTTTACGAAGTGCTGCGTTCGGGTCGCGTAATCGCCGGCTTCTACATGGATCCCTGCGCGCGCCCGGGTGAAAAGCAGGGCGGGGCCTGGATGAACAAGGTCGTGGGCCGCAGTCGGCTGCTTGCGGAGGGAGAACAGGGTTCTTCTCTCCCCGTGGCATTGTTTGTCATGAACAGCCGGCCACCGGCCGCCG
The DNA here is from genome assembly GCA_041395945.1 of Pseudomonadales bacterium. Taxonomy (NCBI): domain Bacteria; kingdom Pseudomonadati; phylum Pseudomonadota; class Gammaproteobacteria; order Pseudomonadales; species Pseudomonadales bacterium. The sequence continues at coordinate 853,581 of JAWKZN010000002.1, read as the reverse complement.
GGAAGCCTGCTCTCATGTCGATGGAGGAGGTGCGCACCCTGTTCCATGAGTTCGGTCATGCCACACAGCACATGTTTACCGACATTGAAGAAGGTGGTGCGTCCGGCATGAACCTGGTCGAGTGGGATGCGGTGGAGCTTGCCAGTCAGTTCAACGAATACTGGATGGAGCACAAGCCCTTTCTGCGTGAACTGACCGCCCACGTCGACAGTGGTGAACGGCTGGACGATGCCACCATCGACAGGGTGCTGGAGAGCAGAAATTTCATGATCGGCAGCGGGACGCTGAGACAACTGCATTTCGGCAAAGTGGATCTGGCGCTGCACCAGGGTTTCGGCCTGCCGGGCAGCAATGATCCGCAGACCCCCTTCGAGATTGAGCAGGCGATCGCTGAAAAAACACTGGTGATACCCGTGCTGAAAGACGAATCCCAGCTGCCCGCGTTCGGTCACCTGTTTGCAGGTGGCTATGCGGCCGGTTACTACTCCTATAAATGGGCCGAAGTGCTCGCGGCCGATGCCTTCGCCGCGTTCCGGGAAGCCGGGCTGGATGATGAGGTCGCCCTGCGGCGCGTGGCGGCAAAGTTCCGGGAGACGGTCCTCGGACTGGGGGGCAGTCTTCCTGCAGCTGAAGTTTACCGGCGATTCCGGGGTCGGGATGCGACGGCCGACGCGCTGCTCATCGATCAGGGCCTGAAAACGAAAGCGGCCTGAGAAGGCCTGACGCCCTCCCTCGCGCGACAATCGAATTTCTAAAGTCTGGAGATCTGAAGTGACAACCTATGTTCCCGGGTGGTTCACCCGTGCGATTGAAACACCCTACAGCGATCGCACTGTCGAGGTGGATGATGTGGCCGTGCACTACCTGCTGTGGGGTGAACAGAGCAGCAAGCCGGGTCTGATGTTTGTGCACGGCAACGGCGCGCACGCCCACTGGTGGACGTTTCTCGCTCCCTTCTTTCTTGAGGAGTACCGGGTAGCGGCCATCGATCTCTCGGGAGCGGGGGACAGCGGCCGGCGCGATCGCTACAAACCCGAGCAGTTTGCGAAGGAGGTTGTCAGCGTGGCCGCAGATGCCGGCTTCGGTGCAGACACCATCGTGGTCGGTCACAGCTTCGGCGGCTATATCACCCTCAAGACCGGTCTGCTCTACAACGACCGGCTGACCGGCATTGTCCTGGTGGATTCCGCGGTGCGGCCGCCGGATTTCAAATGGGAAAGGGATCCACGCCGCTCACCTATCAAACCGAAGCGCATCTATCCCACTTTCGAGGAGGCCCACGCGCGTTTTCGCCTGATGCCCCCCCAGGATTGCCACAACCAGTTCATTCTCGACTTCATTGGCCGGCACTCGCTGATGCAGGTGGAGGGTGGCTGGACCTGGAAGTTCGACGACGGCATGTTTCAGAAATTCGAATTCGATACCCAGATGCACGAGGATCTTGCCCGGCTGGAGTGCCGGGTCGGGGTGATCTACGGCGAAGACAGCTATCTGTTCAATCAGGACATCGCAGATTTCATGTTCAACGTGCTGGATAAGTCCGTACCCTTTGTCGGAATTCCGGAAGCCCAGCATCATCTGTTTCTGGATCAGCCGCTGGCCTTCGTGAGTGCGCTGCGCACGCTGCTCGCCGAGTGGCGGCATTCCCGCCCCAACCGGGGCAATGTCTGAGGGCGCCGAGGCGGCCTAGTCGAACACCGCGGGACTCGATCCAAGAGGTGCTGGTGGCAGATGCCAGCCCACGTCCGTACCCGCGATCGTCACTGCGGGCCGCAGGTAGCGGACCGGTCCCCAGGCGGTCTCCATCGTGGCGCTGTACTTCCCGATCTCTTTTTCGCTCAAGGGTCGGGTGCCGGGATTCCTGATACCGCCGAGATCGCGGATCCACATGGCGGTGCGGGCGAGAGAGACCCGCACCCAGTAGCTGCCACCGGTTTCCGCCCGGCGTTGCAGTGCGGCCAGCGTGCCCAGGGCGGCGAGATAGCCGGTGGTGTAGTCGTTGACTGCCGCGGGCATCAGAGCAGGACCTTCAGCGCCCAGATGATTCCCCTGTACCTGGGCCATGCCGGTGACTGTCTGGGCGAGTTGCTCCCAGCCCGGTCGGCCACGCCAGTCGCCTTCATGGCCATAGCAGTTGATCGAGACTGCGACCATACCCGGGCGCAGCCTCGCCAGATCCATGGCGCCGATGCCGAAGTGTTCCATCACGCCGGTCCGATAGCTCTGAGAGAAGACGTCTGCCTCACCGATCAGGCGTTTGAGGGTGGTGAGATCCGCCGGCAGGTTGAGATCGAGATGACACGAACGTTTACCGAAACCGGTATCAGCGACAAACAGAGGGATCGACGGAAGATGTTCCGCACCGACACGCAGCACACCAGCACCGTAAGAAGCCAGGGTGCGGGCGCAGGTGGGCCCCGCGAGTATGCGGGTGAGATCCAGTACTTTCAGCCCGTCGAGTGGTTTTGAACCTGTGCCGGGTAGAGGCTCGCGTGGACTTTCGCCGATCTGAATGATCTCGACGACCGGCTGGCTGCGCAGCAGCCGGCCGGGTACCGATATATCCCACTCTTCCGGAGCGCGGACCATGGCGCCGCAGAGTCCAGCGGCGGCCATCTGATCTTCCAGAGTCGCAGCAGAAATTTCGCGTATGCGGGCTGTCACCGCTTCGCGATTGTCCGGGGTACCGAGCAGCTTCAGCAGCCCCTCGGTGTTGTGGGGAAAACCGGGGTGAAGATAAACCCATCGATCATCACGGGCGCGAAAAAAACCGGCAGCCGCGGTGCGATCTTCGGGTGCAATCCGTGCGGCTGGTGCGCGTCCGGGATCGCTGAAACGCAGGTAGAGAAAGCTGAGCAGAGACGCCTCCGCGTGACGGCTCGAGAGTTCGACCCCGGCAGTCTGCTGGTGACGCGCAGCCCCGATCGAACTGGCGATCGAGGCGCCTGCCAGCAGCGCCGCGCTGGCGGCTTCGGCGCTGCGGAAGGGTGAATTGAAGGCGTGCTGCCCGGCGCGGAAGCCGATTCCGGTGAAATCGGGATGCCCCGTCGCGGCACTCAGTTGCGAAAGTGCGGTGTGAAGAACCCGGCGGCTTGCTCGGCTCATGGACCGAGTATGGCACAGGGCTTCCGATCAGTCCGCGACCACTTCCAGCTCGATGGTGGCCGGTTTACCGGATTCGATAACGCGAGTCTCCGATCTGCTTATCCGGTCTTCGCCGATACCGGCATCGCGCAGGGCGACAACCACAGCGTTGGCACGATCCTCAGCGAGTCCGATCAACGCGGCGCGCGCAGCGGGTCTGCTGTCGATCAGGGCTCTGGTCATCGCGGCGCTGTAGGCGAGACCATCGAAGTTCTGTTTTCCCGCCTCATCGGTGCGGAGAAAGCTGCCACGAAGCTCGTCAGGCACCGGCGTGATCCCGGCTTCGAGATACAGGGACTCGATTACCCGCTGGCGCCGCTCCCCCAGGAGTGCGCCATCGACCGCTGCTGTGGCGCTGCCGGACTGTGCGGCGAGCCTGGTTGCGATCTCCTTCTCGATTTCCCGTCTGGCCAGCGCCTGCCCGTCGGCCGGCTGCACTGCCAGTCCGGGCGCCACCAGTTTCAGCTGGGGTCGTTGTGCCAGGGCGACGGCAAGCTTGCGCACTTTCTCCTGCTCCGGAGGTGAGAGATCGCTGCGACCAGCGGCGAAAACCACCTCACCGAAATCCTCACCCTCCATGCCGACGAGGGCGCCGAGCAGACGGAAGGGTGAGGCAACCAGCTTCACTATAAGGTTACCGAATACTTTCAGGACCGCACCGCCATAGCTGAACTCGGGATCGTCGAGGGAGCCCTGCACCGGGATATCGAGATCGATCACACCCTCGCTGTTCTTCAGCAGCGCCACCGCCAGGTCGAGTGGAAGATTCATCGCGTCCGGATGTTCGACCTTTGTACCCAGGGTGAGATCGCGAATCACCAGACGATTGGCGCCATTCACGTGACCGTTCTGCAGCGCGTAGGTGAGGTCCAGATCCGTACGGCCTGTGGCGATTTCTCTCCCCGCGAATTTGATGGTGTAGGGAGACACCGCGGGCAGGTCGACGTTGCGGAACTTTACAGCGATGTCGGTGAGATCCTTCGGCGCCCAGGGCCGCAGCGCGCCGGAGACAGTAACCTGACCCCAGTCGTTGACCCGACCTTCGAATTCGAGTTCTGCGGGGGTACGGCTGCTGGAAGACAGTGCAGACACTCTGCCTGCCAGACCCGCGATACTGGCTTCGAATGGCAGTGGCAGGCTCAGATCGGTGAAGCGCGCACTCGCATCGCTGATCCCGATGCCGCCGATCGTGACTGCGTAAGCTTCGGCCTCGGCTTGCGACTTTTCTACCGGGGCTCGCTCACTTTCTGTCGCTGCTGTCGCTGCTGTCGGCGGATCAGGCTGATCAATGAGGGTGCGCTGGATATTGCTGCTGCCGTCCCGGGCGATTTCGATCCGGGCATAGGGGGCGTCGATCTGCAGATGGGAGACTTCCAGAGCATCGGGACTCACCTGCAGTTCGTCGATTCCGAGTCCGGATATCGACAACAGAATCTCTTTGCGGATCTGGTCGTTCAAGATCAGATCGTTGAGGGTAAAGGCGCCCTGATACTGGAATGATCCGACAGTGCCGCTTCTGATCCTGCCCTTCAGTCCTATGGTGCCGCCTCCGATACCGACATTCGCGAACCCGCTCAGATAGGGTTGCGCCGGCATGAGGGCGAGATCGACTGCCGCCAGCGCAAGATCAACATCGATCTCTGGTAACAGGTTCGCGCTGCCATTGAGGTCCACGGTACCGCCACTGGCGAGTTGCATACGGCTTTCGATCCCGATGGGAGTGCCTGGCTGATTGGTGATGCCGCTCAAGGTGAGGTCGACGGTGGTCTCGACGCCCGCATCCGCTACGGACCTGTCACGGAAGGCCAGTCTCGACAGGTTCAGGACGATGCGATCGATGGCGATATCCCAGGGCTCGGAAGTCTGTTCCGACACTCCGGGAGCGGGCGTCACCGCAGCAGCCGGCTCCGGGCTTGCGGCTTCGAGTGTCTGTTCTGACGCAGCGGCTGCGGGAATCAGATTCAGGCTGGAGTCTTCGCGTCGGATCACATCGAGTTCAACATCAGTAAAATGCAGCGCGTCGATCCGCACGCTGTTCTTTGGCCAGTGCAAGGCGCCTCCGACCATTTCATAGCGACCGAGTCGGCCGATTGGGGCGCCGTCCTGTTCGCTGACAAGCAGATCTGTCAAGGACCCGCTGATCTCATCGAGAATCAGTTCAACCCCGCTCTGGCCTGATACGGCGAAAAGATAGTGCAGGCGAAGATCTGCGGCTCCGCCGTCGAGTGCAAAAGGCAGCTGATCTTTCAGGTAGCGATACACGATGGGCGGATAGGAACCGAGGAGCCTGACACGTCCTTCTGAACGTATGGGGTTGAGTGACAGCGTACCGGTCCAGCTGATCTCGGTTCCCTCCTCACTGCGAACGATCACCTGCTGGGTGCCGCTCGTCTCCGGGAGGGTGCTGAGATCGGCAATGGCCAGATCAATCGGCCCGATTTCGATCGCAAAGGGCTCCGTGCGTCGATGGTCGGTGAAGGTCAGTGTGCCTCCGGTGAGTTGCAGATCGCCGATGTACAGACGCGGCGGGCTGCTATCCCTGCTGTCAGTCTCCACTGCTGCGACAGTGGTGTCGGCGGATGCCTGCCATCGCTGCGCGAGTGTGGCGAAGGTGTTGCCGCCGGGCAGGAGATCCACGGCAAGGTGGGGTCGGGTGAGATGCAGTTCATCGAAGCTCAACGCCCAGCGGAACAGGCTCGACAGCTCGAAGTTCACCAGCAGTCCGGACAGGCCGGCCAGCCTGGTGCCATCGCGCTCGTGAACGTTCAGTTCACTGATCTGCAGCGTGAAGCTGAAGGGGTTGAAGCGAATGCTCTCCACACGGGTGTCGAGGGACAGCCGTTCCTGCAGGGTCGAGTGCAGCGTGCGTTCCAGCAGCCAGGGCACGAGGAGAAAGCCGGCCAGGGCGTAGAGCCCCAGGCCGAATCCGGACCACAGCAGCCCTCGATAGTGGCGGCGCAGACGGTCGATCAGAGTCTCCCCGGCTCAGGATCCCTGGCGGCGGAATTTCACGACGCCCCCGACGATGGTCAGATCCACCTGGGTGTCCGGAATCTGTTCCTCGGCGATGGTGAGGATGTCCGAGGACAGCACCACGACGTCTGCCAGTTTCCCGGGCGTGAGGGTGCCTTTGATGTCCTCTTCGAATGCAGCGATGGCGTTGTTGAGGGTGTAACTGGCGAGCGCTTCCTGGCGGGTCATGGCCTGCTCGGGATAGAACTTCGTACCCTCTTTGGTCATCCGCGAAACAGAGGCGTAGTAAGAGGCGATGGCGTCGATCGGTTCCACGGGTACATCGGTGCCGTTGGTAACGATCGCACCCGAGTCGATCAGGTCACGCCAGGGGTAGGAGGTCAGCCGGGTGCGGGGTTCGCCCAGCCGGGAAGGGACCCAGGGACCGTCCGACGTGCAGTGCACGCCCTGGATGGCTGCGATCACACCCAGTTGCGCGAACCTCGGCACGTCGGCGGGATCGATATGCTGTGCGTGCTCCACTCTCCAGCGCAGTGCTTTGCCGTCTGCACCGGTGCGTTCGAATACGCGCTGGTAGATGTCGAGTGTTTCCCGGTTGGCGCGATCGCCGATCGCGTGAGTGTTGACCTGGTAGCCGTGCTTCACCGCAAGCTCGGCCGTGCGCTCTATGTCTTCCACGGGCTCCAGTACCAGTCCCGGAGTGCTGGTCAGATCCGTGTAGGGTTCGAGCAGCCAGGCGCCGTGGGCACCGAGCGCGCCGTCGATCTGGCGCTTGATGGAGCGCACGGTGAGGAAGTCATTGCCCTCGGCAACCATCCGGTAGCGGGGCAGCAGTTCGTCCAGGGCTTCGTTGCTTTCCCTCCGCACCATGACATAAAGACGGATGGGCAGCGTGCCTTCCGCTTCGAGTTTCCTGAAGAAATCGATTGTCTCGAAGTCTGCGCCGGCGTCGTGGAAAGAAGTGACCCCGTGGGCGAGAGCATCCTGGCCCGCCAGAAACACCCGTTCGCGCATGACCTGGTCTACTTCCTCGGTGCTGCGCCGGGATTCGAATTCGTTTACGGCCGGGTCGATCAGACGTTGAGCGGTCTCGCGCAGCAGTCCGGTCGCCTTGCCTTCCGGGGTGCGGACGATGGTGCCGCCGGCCGGATCCGCCGTGCTGTTGTCGACACCGGCCGCTTTCAGGGCGGCGTCGTTGGCGAAGGCGGCATGACCGCTGGCGTGACCGAGCAGGACCGGATTGTCCGGCGCAACGGCGTTCAGGCTGTCGTTGCGGGGAACACCGTCGACCGCGTCGTCCGGTACGCTGTCCCATTTGTCCTGATGCCAGCCGCGGCCGAAGATCCATTCGCCGGGCTGCGCCTGATCGACGGCGACTGCGACCTTGTTCACCACTTCGTCCCAGTTCTGCACATTGTTCAGGTCGAGGATCTGTCTCGATCGGCCGAGACTCATGAAGTGACCGTGACCTTCGATGAATCCGGGAATGACCAGCCGGCCCTGCAGCTCGACAACTTCCGTGGCCGGGCCGATATAAGCGGCAATCTCGACGTCCGAACCGACAGCGGCGATCTCATGACCGCGCAGCGCGATGGCCTGGGTTTCGCCAAGGGCGGAATCCACCGTGGCCACCTTGCCGCCGCGCAGGACCAGATCGGCGGGAACCACGGCGGGCAGCTGCGCCTGGGGTGTGGATTCCTCAGCGGGCTGACTGCAGGCACTCACCGCGGCGACAAGGAAAAACGCGCAGAGCACCTTCAGCGGGCGGTGCCCGGGATGATTGGTGAGGCTGTCCTTGTCTTGCGTGCTCGTACGGCTCGATCTGCTCATTCCTGGTCCCTGCGATAGTGGAGCCGGTGACTCTCGCAAATGCAGGCACCAATGGCAATCGTCCCTCCAGAGGTGCTGCCCAGTTCGGGACTCCGCCGAGGCAGGTCAGATGCGGAATCAGTCTGCCGCCAGACACTCGATCTCCACACGGGCGCCGAAGGCGAGACCCGACGTGGCGAAAGCACTGCGGGCAGGTTTGTTATCCGGAAAATAAGTGACATAAACGCTGTTGAAGGCGGGCCATTCCGCAATGTCCGCGAGCATGACCGTGCACCTGATGATCTGCGCCATGCTCGAACCGTTGTTATCGAGGAGGCTGCGGATGTTGTCCAGGGCCTGTCGTGCTTCCGCCTTGATGCCGCCCGGGGCGAGATCCGTGGTGCCGGGCAGGTTCCCGATCTGACCGGAAAGATAGAGCATGCCGTTGGCGCGCACCGCGTCCGAAAAAGGCAGTGCGAGTGCCCGGGTCTGCGTCGATTGCAGATACTCGGGCGGCACGGCTTCTGCAGGCGCGGCAGTCGGATTGAGCATCGACACGGCAAAGATGAGTGAGGCAAGTGGTGAATTCGAAAGCAACGATGGCATGGGAAGGACTCCTTCAAGTGGCTGGCGCAGGCAGGACTCCAGTCCCGCCGGGACGAGACGCCGATCCCGCCAGGGGCAGGACGGCGAATCCGTCGGTGGGTGGAATCTTATGCTGCCACGTCGCCGCGCAGCGCGTCCTTCGCAAATTCCAGCGCATAGCGTCGCACATCCCGCGGCCAGTTCCGGGTCTCCGCCTTGAAGCGTGACGCATCGCTGTTGAACAGTGCCCGGGTGGCTTCCTCGAATCCCGGCAGATTGCCCGCGATGGCGGAGAGAAAACGGTTGGTCCGATCCTGGGAACTGCGGATCAGGTCGGCGCCGCTGAGATCCCTGCGGGCGCCGTCGACCAGGCGTCGCAGGGCGGCAGAAGCGCCGCCACGCTGCTCGTCCAGCCAGGCCCAGTGTCTCGGGAGCAGGGTGACCTCGCGCCCGACCACACCCAGTTTCGGTCGCCCGCGTCCCCGCGGTTGCCCATCTCCCTGCGGGCTCCCGGGTTCCTGCGTGGCGGGGGTGGCCGGGTCGTTCCTGCTGTCCTTGCTGCCATAGCGTCTGGCGAGGGCAGCCTGGCTGCCGCGCACATCCAGATCGATCTGGCGGCCGGACGCCATCTCGAACACCAGAAGGTCCGCGGACGAAGCGTTGGCCCTGCAGGCCATCGCCACAGTCAGCAGATCTCCCGCTTCCAGCAGTTCGTGGCCTGCGAAAAGCAGATGGGTGGGGGCACTCATGGATCGACTCCGTTTTAAAAACCCTGGCAATAAACAATATTACCTTGGTAATAATAGCCAGGCAACGGATTTGTAGCGATCAGGGCGATGCCAGGCGCGCCTGCAGTGTCTCGGCGCGTATCACCCCGTATTGCAGAAACGCCTCGATGGCGGCTGCTACCCGGTCCGGCTCGTGGATGGCGATCTCGTGACCCGCCCGTGACAGCACCTCGAGAGTCGCGTTGGGCAGCATGGTGAAGTCCTGCAGATTCGCCAGCAGCAGTCCGTCCACTGCACCGGCGATCATGAGTGTCGGAGTGGTGATTTCGCCGAGGCGTGTGCCCAGACAGAGAGACTGCATCGACTCCGCACTCTGTTCGAAGTGACCGTCGGACACTCCGAGGATGTGATCAGCGCGGCTTTCGAACCAGGCGTCGGTCTCCACATCCCCCCGGAATCGCATCGCGCGATAGCGCTCGAGAATGGCGTTCCTGTCCCTGCGGCGGCGTTCATCAAGACGCTGGGCGCGGATCTCCGGCGTGATCGGGCCGGTGCCGCTCGCGGGGATCGGCGCCATGAGAATCAGACTGCTCAGCCGCCCGGGGTGGTCGAGGGCGAGCTGATAACCGATGCCGCCGCCCATGCTGTGTCCGGCGAAGCTGAGCCGATCGATGCCCAGATGGTCGATCATGCCGACCACATCCGCCGTGTACTGCTCGATGTTGTAGCCGTTCGCAGTATGTTCGCTGGCACCGGTACCGCGGCACTCCATGAGGATGATCTGATGCCGGGACTGCAGTCGTTCGGCGACCGGCATCCAGTTCACACGGGATGCGGTGTAGCCATGATGCAGCAGCAGCGGCGCACCGGTGCCCCGGACTTCGTACCAGAGACTGGCCCCATTGATCTGAGCGTGCGGCATCTGTATTCCTTATGAGTGAGCGATCAGGATGAGTGCATTGGGCAGCTGCTCGATGGCGGTCAGTACTTCGAGAGAGCTCGCCGGATCCAGCGGGGAGAGCAGCTCGTCCGAGATCAGCACGTGGGGATTCTGCAGGATGCCGCGTGCCACGAATAACCGGCTGCGCTCACCCTGGGACAGCCGCCAGCCGCCGTCCCCGACCATCTGCATCATACCGGCGGGCATCTTCTCGATCAGTGGACCGAGCCCGAGGACCACTGCCAGCGCTTCCGCCTGCTGCAGATCGGCGGCGCTGGGTGGCCAGGGCCTGCCGAGCAGCAGATTGAAGGCGAAGGTGTCGGTCAGAACATGATTGTCGTTGGCCTGGGGGATGTAGCTGACATGCTTCAGCCATCCCGTTCGGCCTGTTACATGCCGGTCCACCCCCTGGCTGAGGATTGTGCCTGCGCTGGCCTGCAGCCTGCCCGCAAGCAGTGCCCCGATGGTCGACTTACCGCTCCCCGACTGCCCGGACAACAGCATCTTGGTGTTACCGGAGAGGGTCAGATCCACATCACGGATGATCGCCTCCGCGGCGGACGGATAGCGGAAGCGCAGCCCCTGAACTTTCAGCAGTGCGGCCGCTCGGGAATCAGGCTGGAGTTCCACACCGGTGTCTGCAGCATCCGGGTGGGGCCGGTCATCGACATTTCGCAAACCCAGCTCGTGAACGGCCACAAACGCTTTCAGCAGCGGCCCGATGCCGATGGTCACGTTGGCCAGCGTGGCTGCGCCGATGATCACAAAGCCGACGAGCACCACCGTGTCGAAGCCGCCGGTATTCTGGAGATAGATCTGGGCCAGCACCGCGGCTGTAGCCGCAGCACTCCACACCCTGGGTGCGGTGCTCAGGCGTCGCAGGCGAGCGTCCGCATCAGCGGATGCGCGCTCATACTCTGCAAGGTGTGCGGCTTCCTGGGTGTGCCAGGCGTTCCGGCCGACGAAGATCTTGCGGGTGCGATGACCGATCATCTCTTCCGTATGCAGTGCGGTGACGGCCTGGTGTGCGCTGTGCAGTCGCAGCTCGGATCGGTAACACCCCCGGCTCTGCCAGACGACCAGTACAAGTACCGCGACAAACAGCAGCAGCAGGGGATGAACGCCAGCGTAGGCGGTTACCAGTCCGAGTATGACAATCATGTCGAAAACGGACAGCAGTACCCGGACACCACCACGGCTCGCCAGCGAATCAAGCTGGTTGGCCTCCAGCGTGCGGGCAATGAGCGCGCCGATACCCGTCTCCCGGACGGCCGCTTTGTCCATGCGCAGCGCCTGGCTGAGCAATCGCTTCTTGACCATCACCCCGGCACGGGTTGCGATGTCCTGGACCAGCCAGGATTCCACCGGCAGTGCGAGCATGGATGACAGCAGGGCGAGGGCCCAGAGCAGGGTGAGAGACTGGGTATCTCCCGTGCCCGCCAGCGTATTGACGAGTGCTATCCAGCTTGTGATCCACAGTGTGAAGTACAGGAGGTGCAGGGCGAGCAGTGCTGCAGTACGTCCCGCCAGTGCGTGTATGAGCCGGCTAGTGAAAGGTCCTGTGTCAGCGGCAACCGGTATTTTGCAACCGACGCTGATCGAGCGCTGTCGATGGTGCAGGTCGAGCAGCTTGTCGACCGTCTTCGCGTTGAGCCGATCTTTCAGGCCCTCGAGCGATCGCGCGGTCTCTGCTGCCACCGGTGGCTGCAGTGCGTCGAGAATCCGCTGCAGATCGAGATGCCGGGTGCGGCCACCGGGTGCCAGCACAAGGGCCTTTCTGCGGCTGGCGCTGAGCACCAGCAGGGCGCGTTGACCGTTCTGCACCGGCACAACCAATGGTGTCGCGCTGCACAGGCAATCAGTGAGATGGTCCAGTTCGCTGGACAGAGGCAGGGGGGTGATCCCGAGGGAGCTGCAGGCTCTGGATACCTCCGTGGTCAGGCAGGTTGAGTGACCGGGGCTGTGCAGAGGGCCTGCCTGCTGACCGACGGGTACGGAGCCGGTGAATCCGGCAGTGAACCTCGACGCCAGGAGGCGAACTCCGTCGAAGATGCGATCCGCGGGCCAGCTCAGGGAGGTAACGGACCCGCTCATAGCGTAAGGAGTTTCCCGTTTTCGAATCTGCGCCGGGTCCAGGTTTCGCTCGTTGTCAGGTGATGGTGCAGGCGCTGCTCGCTGGCAAGTATATTCGCGAAAACTGAATCCGCGTCTTCGCCAAGCACGCGAGGGTTGCCGTCTTCCAGAATCCTGCCCGCGCCGAAGACCAGTACCCGATCGAACTCGAGTGTCTCGCGGATGTTGTGGCTCACGAAGATCATGGTGCTCGATGGCCAGCGATCGAGGATTCTCTTTTTCATCCGCACACGCTGCATCGAGTCCATGCCGATGAAGGGCTCGTCCATGAGAACCAGTCGAGGGGCGTCGTGCACGAGTCCGCGCGCGATGCGCAGGCGCTGTCCCTCTCCACCAGAGAGTCTGCTGCCGTTCTCACCGGCGATGGTCGCCAGGCCGTCGGGCATCTTCTCCAGGTCGTCGATGACTTCTGAGCCGCTGATGGCCTGTTCGAGAGCGGACGCGCCGGGGTCATCGAGACCGTAGCAGACGTTGTCGAAGAGTGTACGGTTCCAGAGGTAGAGATCAGGATCGATGACCACCGTGGACTCCCGCAGAGTGGCGAGCGCTGTCGCTGTGGCGGGTTGCCCGTCCAGAGTCAGTGCGGGGTCGCGTGCATCGAGGCTGTGCCAGCCGAGCAGCGTGCTGAGGAACGTGCTCTTGCCCGAGCCTGATGGACCCACGACGGCGACGCGTTCCCCCGCGGCTATATGCAGCCGGAGGTCTTCCAGCAGGCACTGCTCGCCGCGTCTGATCGTCAGGCCGGCATACTCGATACTGACGCCGGATGAGCTGACAGACGCCGGTGCGACAGACCCTGTGGATGATGGCGCGTCGTCCGCCACGGGTTCCTCCGGTGCATCGGTCAGTTCGAGCACCCGCTGAGCGACACTCGCAAGTCCCGGCAACTGCTTCAGCACATCGGTCAACTGGCGGCTGAGCACGGGAAGAAACAGTGACCAGTAGGCCAGCAGCAGCACGGTGCCCTCGGGCAGCTCGGAAGACAGTGCCGGAATCACCAGCGCTATGCCGATGAGAACCAGCGCCAGTGTCTGCACGACATCAAACAGAAGCACGGGACGCTGAAATTCGCCGACTGCCTGGGCCCACTTCAGCAGCAGGCTCTCCTGTTCGAGTTCGATAGAGCGCGAAGCACCGTGTGCCCAGATGGCTTCTGAACCGCGCAGGCTGTCGAGATGAAAACGAGCCAGGGCACCGAGATGGGTGCGGGCGCGGAGATCGCGTTCTGCCAGAACCGGAAAAATGACGATCGGTGCGATAAGCGCCAGCAGAGCGGCAAGTGCGATCAGCCCCAGTTGCGGCGTCGCCAGCCAGGCGAGGCCGAGCAGTACCAGTGTCAGACGGATCATCAGGATCAGTGCGCGTCGAATGAGTTCCGGAATCGCACGGATCTGGCCCACTGCGTGTCCGCGTTCCGCCAGATCCGAGACGAGTCGGCTTGCGAAGTATCCGTCCGACATCCGCGGCAGTTTGCGCAGCAGGCGGGTCCGCAGATGCAGATCCAGGCGTCGTCCGAGGTCTTGTGAGAGACTCTCGCCACCGGCTTCGAGTGCCACGGCTGCCAGCAGCGGCAGGATTACGACCAGTGCGATGAGTCCGAGGCTCGGCAGTTCAGAGGGCAGCTGCGCGCCGATCAGATAGCGGAACACGAGCGCTTCGATGAAGGTGATCAGTCCGATCAGCGCCGCGCTCGCGGACAGGAACGGGATCAGCCGGTCGCCATCGAGAGTTCGACACAGGCCGAAGAGGCGACGGAGAATGGTCTGCTCCGGGGCTGTCGCCACCTGTGCGACCACTGGATCTTCAGGCGGCGGGTACTCTGCATCGGCAAATCGCACCAGCACCGCACCTTTGAGAAGCAGATCGTCCGGTGCACCGGACGCCTCCCGGACCTGTCGAAGTTCACCGGGAATCAGCTCCGGCGTCTCGAGCAGCGTGGTCACGAGTGCGTGAATGTCACCTGTGGACACGCCAGCACCCCGCGCCCGCAGATCGCCGCTCATGCGCAGGGCGGCATCGAGATCCGCAAGTCCACGCCAGCCGGGGAGTGTCACCTGCTGCTCGACCAGTTTCGCTGCCTCGGCGGCGGAGAAGCCGATCAGTTGCAGTCTTTCATTGAGTGCTGCGAGAAATTCTGAAGAGCGGGCGTATTCTTGCCAGTCTTCGGCGGGAACCTGTATCTGATGCTGATAGAGCGTTGTGATGAAGCGATCCTTGCGCATCCAGGATCGCCCGCGGGCAGGGTCCATGATCTGCACGAAGCCGAGCCACTCCCGCCACACCACGACAAAATGTGTGAGGCCGTTCGGCAGGACGATCACGGCGATACAGGGCAGGCTGGGCGATGCTTTCAGAAACAGACAGTCGGTCGGCAGCATGATCTGTTCCGCGGCCAGTCCGAAGCGCATCGCAAGTGCTTCGAGCAGGTCGATTGACGTGCCATCCACGTCTGTCTGGCAGGTCTCGCGCAGTCGGGGATAGCTGACGGGACGCCCGAAACCCTTCAGAACCGCTGCCAGGGCGGCAGGACCGCAGTCCATGGCGGATGACTGGATGACCTCGGGGATACGCCGCGCCTTCATTGCCGGACTCAGAGGCGGCTGATCGACTGGGTGCGGTTCCCGGTGGCGCTCAGCAGATTCAGCAGCCGTCGCGCCAGAGTGGCTTCGTGGATCTGTACCACCGCCTGACCTTTCAGTCCGTGGTCGAGCTGCTCCGCAAGGGGATTGTTCATTTCAAGGTCGAGATCCACGCGCACCTCGGCGTCGCGTTCTTCGCTGGCAACACGGATCACAGTGGCATCGAGGGTTCCGTATTCGGTCCAGGGCAGTGCGAAGAACTGAACACGTGCTCGCTGGCCGGGCTCGATGCGACCCGCGGCTTCACGCGCGGAGAATGTGGCACGAAACTCGAAAGACTGGTCGGGAACCAGGGTCATCACCCAGTCGCCCGGACTGAGGCTCTGTCCCACCGACAGGCGCGCGATCGCGCCGATCTGTCCTGCGAGAGGTGCTCGTACCTGCAGCTCTTCTATGCGATTACTCAGGCGCCGCACCTCGGCGTCGATTTCGGCAATCTCACCAGCGATGCCCGCCTGTTCCCGCATCAGTTGTGCCCGGAGCGTTTCGTTTCTGTTCACAGCGAGCTGACGCTGGGCCCGCATCTCGTTCATCTCAGCCATCTGTTCCTGCAGCTTCCTGCGGTGCGCTTCAAGTTCGCTCTTCGCGCGCGAGTACTCGAGCGCGTCGATTCTGCGTTCGGCGCGGAGTTCGGAGTAGAGCCTCTCTGCGTTCACCGCATGTTCGATGAGGGCATTGGTTTCGCCGATCCGGGCTTCCAGTCTTTCCAGGCCACGGTCCTGACTCTCGAGCTCGCTGACGAGGGAATCCGTGAGCCCTTTCAGCTCCAGGGTCGATGCGGAAAGTTCGGAATTCAGTGCGGTTGCCCGCTCACGGTAACCCGCCAGTGCCAGACGTTCCGGAATCGAATCAAATTCGATCAGGACCTGTCCGGCCTCCACCCGCTCGCCGAGCTTGATCGGGATGTTTGTGATCGGCGCTGCGGATGCGCTGGTGATGTCGATGGAATCTGCCGCTGAAACGATGCGTCCATCTATGCTGGCTACCGTGACCGGCAGGGCGAGATAGAAGGCGGCAGCGATCCATACAAGAGTTGCCAGCGCGCCTGTGATGGTCAGCCATCTTCCGGTTCTGGATGCATCACCGCGCAACACGTCCAGCGTGTTTTCAAAGGGTACGGCCACAGGTTGTCCTGCCTGATTTTTGTTGTCGGTCTGTAGTGACAGACTGCACTCCGGCACATCCTGGCGTTGCCGGAAGCGCGAAAAAGTATGCGTGAACCAGTTGAGAAAGAAAGAGTTGTCTTGCCTGAACGTGCCTGCCAGAATGACTTTGCTTCCTGGATGCTGGTGCAGATCAGTGCTCTGAGGAGCGGACACGATGAACGGGTGTTTTGTATTCGACCAGCCTTCCACTACGAAAGTAAGAAGAGAAAGCGGTGGATCCGAAGCACAGTTCCCGTCCATGACGGACGGCCAGTCTCGTGTTCTGGGGGCGTTTCATGCGGTCGATTGCTGCGCACGAAAGTGAGTATGTGTTCTGCTGCCTGTTACGTATCTGGACTCACTCAAGGAGGACGCTTGAATGAAAGTCAAGACTAAGGTCAAGGCTGGTTCAATCATGTGGAACAACTGATCCACTGGTGAAACCTCGAAGGCTGGAGCGACCCTGGTTGCTCCGGCCTTCATCGCCGCTTTATCGATGCCGCCTTGTCAGTTCCGCATTATCGCTGTTGAAACCATGAGCTCTGGGTCAGTGCGCGAAGTACGTCGCGGCGACTGATGAGTCCGATCAGAATTCCGTTCTCAACGACCGGGCAGCGGCGGAAAGGCGAAGCAGCGAAGAGCTCACCCACATCCATCATGCTGTCTTCGGGGTGCACGCAATGTACCCGGCGGGTCATGTAGTCAGAGACAGGTCCCCCGATCTCATCCAGGTACCCGGACTGAAGCGCGATGCGGATACAGTCGCGCTCCGTGACGAATCCAACAAGTGCGCCGGAGTCGTCGACCACCGGCAGTCCGGAAATGTCACGCTCCACCAGCAGAGCGATCACTTTCATGATTTCGATCTCGGGTGTCACCTGGATGGCAGCCGGTGTCATGAAATCCCGAACTCTCTGGGGTTTAACGCTCATCCTGTCCGCCTCTTGTCGGAAGTCCCTGCAGGGTCTTTCTAGTTGCCGAAGTCGTCATAGAAGATGCTCTCCCGATCAACCCCTGAATCTTCCAGCATTGCGAGTACAGCACTGCTCATCAATGGTGGTCCGCACAGATAGTATTCCGCACGCTCAGGTGCGGGGTGGTCTTTCAGATAGCGCTCGTATACGAGGTTGTGCACGAAGCCCGATGGGCCTGACCAGTTGTCGTCCGGCTCCGGATTGGACAGCGCCACTTCGTAGTGAAAATTATCGAACCTTGTTGCCAGCTCACGGAATTCTTCGGCATAGACGAGTTCCCGGAGATTCCGACTGCCATAGAAGAAAAAAATATTTCGCTCTGATGCGATCTGAGGTTCTTTTTTATGACCGAGAAGCTGGTCACGGATTATTGCGCGCATCGGAGCGATGCCGGCCCCGCCGCCGATCAGCACCATGTCCTTTGCTGTGCCGGTGGCGTGAAACTCTCCGAAGGGACCGGACACGGATACCGGGTCTCCAGCGCGAAGGCTGAATATATAGGAGGACACCAGTCCCGGTGGTGTGCCTTCCGGTGTGCTGGGTGGCGGCAGTGCGATGCGTACTACCAGGGTGAGATGTCCCGCGTCATCCGGTGCATTGGCGAGGGAATAGGCGCGGCTGGTAGGCTGGGCAATTTCGGTCGAGAGGCGAAACAGGTTGTTCTGCTCCCACTCCTGCCGATACTCACTGGCGATCTCGAACTGGCTGAAACTGATTGTGCCTGCCGGTGCCTGCACCATGATGTAGTCACCCGCCTGGAACTGCATCGGTTGATCCGCTTGAAGTTCCAGTTTGAGTTCGGTGAGGTAAGTGGAGAGGCTGCGATTGCTGATCACACGACACTGCCATTGTCGGGCGCTGAGTATTGCGGAAGGCACAGTGACTTCGAGATCTTCGCGCACCTTCAGCATGCAGGCGAGTCGAGCGCCGGCCAGGCTGTCCCGGCGGCTGATGTGATTGCGTTCGACGGGCAGAGGCTGCCCGCCACCCCGTTTCAGGGTGACCCGGCACTGGCCGCAGGTGCCGCGACCGCCGCAGGCCGACGGAAGATGAATACCCGCATCCGACAGGGTGGCGAGCAGGGTGTCACCACTGGTGGTCTCCAGGTGTCGCTGGCCATTCACCGAAATCTGCACAGGTACGCGAGTGCTGACCCGCACGCGCACCCAGAGCACCGCGGCAGCAAGGATTGCAATGATCGCGGTGAACAGCAGCATCGGGATGGCGACTGTCAGCATGCTGATTACAGTCCGCTGAGACCGGTAAACGCAAACGCGAGCAGGCCGGTGACGATAAAGGCGAGTCCGAGACCGTCCAGCCCGGCCGGTACATTGCTGTAGCGGAGCCTTTCCCGGATGGCGGCAAACAGCACGATGGCCATCGCCCAGCCGATGCCCGAGCCCAGTCCGTAGGCCACGCTGTCGATCAGGTTGTAGTCCCTCTGCACCATGAACAGGCTTGCCCCGAGGATGGCGCAGTTCACTGTGAGCAGCGGCAGATAAATGCCGAGTGTCTGGTGCAGAGAAGGACTGAACCGATCCATCAGCACTTCGAGGGTCTGCACGGAGGCGGCGATCACACCGATAAAGACGACCAGTTTCAGAAACGACAGGTCATAGGAAGCCAGTCCGGCCCAGGCCAGGGCGCCGGGTGCGAGTATCCACTGATAGATCAGGTTGTTGAGCGGCACGGTGAGGGTCTGCACGGCGATGACGGCGATGCCCAGACCGATGGCGGTCTCCACCCGTTTCGACACTGCGAGATACGTGCACATACCGAGTAGAAACACGAGCGCCAGGTTCTCCACGAACATGGCGTACAGCATCACATCGATGAAGTTCGACATCAGTCGGATCCCCGCCCGAATGCCCCGGTGGTGGACTGGGTGTCTGGTTCGGTGGAACCGGTCTGCCAGCTGCGAACCCCCCAGATCAGAAAGCCGATCAGGAAGAAGGCGCTGGGCGCATAAAGCATCAGCTGGTTGGGTCGATACCAGCCACCGTCTGCCAGAAGTGGCAGGATTTCGATGTCGAGCAGACTGCCGTTGCCGGCGAGTTCCCGGAAAGCGGCAACCGCAAGCAGGATGATCGCGTAACCGGCGCCATTTCCGAGTGCATCCGCCAGGCTGTCGAGCGGCCCGTGCTGCATGGCAAAGGCTTCGGCACGACCGAGAATGATGCAGTTGGTGATGATGAGCCCCACAAACACGGACAGCACCTCGGAGATGTCCGGAGCGTAGGCTTTGATGAACTCGTCTACCACTATCACACCGGATGCAATGATGGTGACCTCGAGTATCAGGCGCACACTCTGGGGCATGAGGCGCCGCATCAGGCTCACGGCGAGGTTGGAAAATACCAGCACGCTGATCACTGCGGCAGCCATGATCAGGGCGGGTTCGAGCGCGCGGGATACGGCAAGTGCTGAGCACAGGCCAAGAATCTGCACGGTGATGGGGTTCTGATCGAGGAGTGGTGTGGTCAGGTGTCGAAGGGCGTTCACCGGGATTGACCTCCGGCTGCTGTCAGACTCAGCTGCTGGAGGATAGCGTCATACTCCTGGATGCGATCCTGAACCATTCGCCCCACAGCACGAGCGGTAACTGTGGCGCCGGTGATGGTGTCGATGCGATGAATTTCCGGCAGCACGGTGTCCGGACTGACGTCGATCTTCAGCGCGCCACCGGCATCCCGGAGTCGTTTACCCTGCCACTGAGCCAGCCACTGTGGATCCTGAATCCGGTCGCCGATGCCTGGCGTCTCGCCGTGCTCGTATATGACCAGGCTGGAAATGGTGTTCAGATCAGACTTCAGCGCCAGGAACCCATACAGGGTCGACCACATGCCTTTGCCGTCGACGGGCACTACCACCCTGTCGATCTGTCCGTCGTTAACAACCAGATAGACGGGCAGGTAGCGGCCAGGCTGATCAGCATCCACCTTCCAGTGATCGTAAGTGCGCCCATCGATCTCCTCTACCCACCTACCGCTGTCGCGCGCCATGACCCGGGCGTCCAGTGTGAGAAAGGCCGCCACTACTTCGGCGTCATCCGCCTCACTCGAGACGAGGCCGGCGGCGACCACGATCGCTCTATTGCGCTCGATGGCCGCGTACGCGGCCTGTATCGGATGCAGTATCTGCACCGCGGTGGTGACCAGGGCGGAGCAGACCAGGGCGACGCACACGACGATGATCATGGTGCGGCTGACGGACTCAGTCCGGGGCGGTTGAGGGGTGCCGGTCGCGGTGGTCACATCGGCACCACGGTGCGGGAGGCCCCACGGGCGCTGGGGCCGCGCGCACGGGCCGCTGGTCCGCGCGCAGTTGCCCGACGTACCACCAGGTAGTCCCACAGCGGCACTGCCAGCATGCTCAGCAATGCCGCGTGAAGCACGGCTTCCGGGTGTACGGGATCCAGTGTGCGGATCAGGACGGTCAGCGCGCCGGTGGTGAAGCCGAGCAGCCAGCGGGACGGGCGGGTCAGAGGCGCAGCACCCGGATCTGTGACCAGAAAGGCCAGAGTGAATGCGAGGTTACCCAGGGCGAGATGCCACTGTCCGGGCAGGGTGGCTTCAATACCGGTCCACGACAGGACGGTGGAAAAAATCATGGCGCCCAGGATGCCGCCGGCCACGATCCGCCAGGAAGCTGTGCCCGCGTAGATCAGGTACAGGGCGCCGGCGAGGCAGGCGAATGCGGACACCGCGCCGATGGCACCGATCTCCCGACCGAGGGCATAGGGGAGCAGGGCGTTGTCCTGAATACCATTGGCAGCGAACTGCGCCCAGGAGGAGGTGATGGACGCCTCCGACAGACTCAGCGGTGTTGCAGCAAACTCCGGATAGCTCATCGTGAGGAACAGCGCACCAAGGAGCGCCGGGCTGGCCAGGTAGCGCCCGCTGCCTCCGAAGATGTGCGCGCCGACGACTGCGGCAAAACTCATCGCCAGAGCGGCTGCAGGCAGTGAGGTTGAAGGGGGCAGCAGCAGCACGAACAACCAGGCCATGGGAAACCAGGCGGCATCCACCGGCACACGCCGCAGTGTGGAGAAGCCCCAGGCCCAGAATCCGGAGACCAGGGTGGCTGTTGCCAGCAGAGGCGCCATCACTACTGCGCCTGCAGCGAGGCAGCTGATGATCGAGTCTGGATCGGGAGCCAGATGAAGTCCTGCGAAGAGCGTCGGCGCGGCCTGTGCAGTGAGCAGCTGAAAACCCAGATTCCAGATACCGATGAGGGCTGCGGGTAGCGAAGCCCAGACCAGCGAATGGAAGAGGTGGCGGGCCGTTGCGGGTGCATGAATCTGGATCGCCATGGCTCAACCGTCCCGTCGCAGACGTTCCAGCATCCGGCTCAGTGCGGTGCTGTAGTCCTGGCGAGCCGGGCACACGTAGTCGCAGAGGGCCAGATCTTCCGGTGCCAGCAGGCCCGCACCGAGTTCGGCCGCGGATTCCGTATCTTCCAGAAGCAGCGCGCGCAGCAGCGGGGCGACGGGTATCGACAACGGCCAGATCGAATCGAAGGCTTCCACGGCCAGCATCCCGGTCGAAGTGGCTGGCGGGGTGACAGCGGCTGGCGGCAGAACGGTGACCTGCTGGTGATAGCGACCCAGATAGGCGGATGCCGGTGTGGTCAGTCTGCCGGAAAGTGGCGGACCCGAGAGGACTCTGAGATTACCTGCGATACCTGTCGCGGATCCATGCCGGGCGGCAATGCAGCCTTTGATCAGATCCTGAAGGCAGGCACCTGCCAGGGTTTCGACGAGCTGATTTTCCGGCAGGCCCGGTCCGGCCACGCTGATGAGTCGCCGGCCGGACAAGCGACCACTGCCGAAGTACTCGCCGATGGCGATCACATCCGCATAGCCGATGTGCCACAGCTCACCGGACGCCGATTCCGCAGTTCGGCGAACGGCGAGGGTGTGCATGTGAGTGCCGGGTAATCCGGCAGGATGTGGTCCGGAGAATTCAATCTGTTCGAGCCCTGTCAATTGAGGGCAGCCGGGCGCAGAGCCGGCGGCGCTGCACAGCCAGGTCACGGGACTCAACCGGGTTACGATGCGCAGTCCCAGATCGAAGGCGTCAGCGTGCTCACGGATCACTGTCAGCGGATCCACGGACAGGGGATTCGTGTCCATTGCGGTTACGAAGAGCTGTGCGGGTGTTGTGTCTGCAGCGGGGATGCGCTCGAAGGGTCGCGCGCGGAAGGCGGACCATAAACCGGCGAGTTGCAGGGCGCGGCGGATGACCTCCGGTTCGCTGTCAGTTGCTGGTGGTGGCGGCAGCGCAGATGCCCCGTCCGTGGATTCTTCGACGTCCAGCACCAGCGCATCGAGACTGCGTCGTGCACCCCGGCGGATCTCTCTGACGCTGCCGGTGACAGGAGAGGTCAGGCGGATTTCCGGCCGGGTGCGGTCTGTCAGCAGAACGCTGCCGGCGCGCACCCGATCACCTTCGGCCACCAGCAGATCAGGACGCAGGCCCGGAAAGTCGGCACCCAGCAGGGCAACCCGGGCAGGTGAGTGAGATCTTCGAGCGCTCGGCCGTGCGCCCAACGGGACGTCCAGTCCGCGTTTGAGTTCAATCCGGAGCATGCGCAAAGAATGACGACAACACAGTGGCTGCGCTAGTAGGTAATATTCCGGATGACGATCACTATGCCGCTGGGCGAGGCTGATTACATGCAGAATCAGATCAGAATGTTTGTGTGGAGCCTCGGTCTCGGCCTGTCGTCGTGGCTGGCGATCTCCGTACAGGCAGCCGACGCACCCTGCGCCGCCTGCCATGCCCAGGCCGCACAGTCGCTGGCATCCATGCCTCATGGCAAGCTGGGCGTTGCCTGCGCAGGCTGTCATGGCGATGGCGCCGCACACCTTGCCGCACCCAGCGCGGCAACGATCCGGACCTTCAGCACCGAACCCCCGGCAGAGCAGGACGCCGTCTGCGCTGGCTGTCATGCAAAGGCCCACACGACGGAGCGCAACGCGCACACAGCCGCCGGAATCACCTGCGCGAGCTGTCATGGCATACACGCTCAAAAAAAAAGTCCGCTAGATGACGGGGCGGTACTGCCGGTAGATCTGCAGGGCCTGACGCCCGGCTCGAGTCTGTGCTTCGAGTGTCACCAGGAAACTTTTACCCAGTTCGCATTCAACGAGCGACACCGTCTGGCGGAAGGTTCTGTAGCCTGCACGTCCTGCCACGATCCGCACAATCCCCGTCTGGGCATGGAGCTGGGCGGCTTTAAACAGTCTGTATGCAGCGATTGCCACGCCGATATGGAAGGGCCTTTCGTATTCGAACATGCTGCTTCCCGGGTCGATGGCTGTGGTGCCTGCCACGATCCTCACGGCAGTCCGAACCGTCACATGCTCAGCATCCAGCAGGTTGGCGCCCTGTGTTACAGCTGTCACGCGGAGGTACCCCAGTTCCACGCGGGATTTTCTCCCACCGCCCCGCCACGATTCGATGAGAGCACGGTCTGTACCAACTGCCATGTAACCATTCACGGCTCGAACCTGGATCGCCTCTTCCTGCGCTGAGGAAATGATCATGGATATGTCACACCCACCCGGTCAGCGACTGCAGACTATTGCGACTCTGCTGGTGGGCTGCTGGGCGGCAGTTACCGGCGGCATGGCGGATGCGGCGGATCCGATCAGCGGTCATCTTTCGGTGGGTGGCCGGAATGTGAGCGTGGCTGGGGATGACGCGAAGTTCAAACAGCAGGTGAATTTGGACAGTGGTGCTCGACTTTTTGATTTCGGGTTCGTCTACGAACCGGCAGGCACCGGTTCCACGGTACCCGATCGGATAGAAGCTGCCGCCAGCGGCCTGGGCGGCGATCCCTATCAGAGTCTGCGCCTGGGTGTGCGCAAATACGGCAGCTATCGCTTCACCTACGAGCGCAGCCAGTCCGACTACTTCTATGAGGACATCTTCCTCGACCCGGCGGACGAGAGTGCCACCCGGTCGAACGGCGGCGACTATCACCACTTCGATTTTCAGCGCATCCGGGATTCGGCCGATCTCGATGTCCAGCTGACCGACCAGGCGAAACTGCTGGTTGGCTTCGATCAGTACACGAAGAAGGGGGATCGCACCACGGTGCTCGATCTCTCCCGCGAAGAATTCGAGATGGATCAGTCCATCGATGAAACTCTGCAGAACTACGACATCGGTCTGGTCTACGACTGGAACCGGGCGTCCGTGCAGGTGAATCAGCGCTGGCGCCAGTTTGACAACGACGTGCATATTTTTCTTCCGGGGGCATCGGAAGGTTCGGCGCCTGGAGCACCTACCCGGCTGGACAGCTTCTTTCTGGAGCAGCCCTATGGCTATGACAGCCGGGAGACCCAGGCAGGCCTGACCCTGCGGCCCACCGATCGCTGGGATGTGCAGGCAGACGTGCTCTACGCCGATCTGGACATGGATGTGGACGCGGTGGAGTCGGTGATCGGTCTCGACTACCTTGGCAACCCTCTGCCCACGCCGTTGGCTGCGGATGGCGCATCGAATCGAACCATCCGCCAGGTCTACCTCAGCACCGGTTATGCGCTCACCGGGCGTCTGCGGCTCACGGCCAGCATCCGGGATCAGCATCTCGATCAGGACACTGATCTTGATTTCGCTTCGTCAACGGGTGTGAGCGACTGGAAGATCGACAACACCACCTTCGCCCTCGGTATGGAGGCCGTACTGCGGGATGACTGGACGGTCAGTGGCGGCTGGACCACTCAGAAGCGTGACACCGACTACGATCAGTCAACCGATGGTCTGGGCCGCAGCGCAGACGAAGAGACTCAGGCAGACGGCTACTACCTGGTGGTGGCCTATCGACCTGGAAATGCGTTCTCCGCAAGTTTCAGCGCGGAAGACAACAGCATCGATGATCCTTTCACACTGTCATCGCCTACCGACAGCCGCCGCTACCGTCTGCGTGCTGCCTATCGCTGGGACAATGGTCTGGGTGTGAGCGCCGCGTACGCCTGGCGTAAGCATGAAAACGATGATTCCGGCTGGGAAGCGAAGAGTGAACAGGCCGATCTGCGTCTGACCTACAGCATGGATGTGCTCTCCGTGTCGGTTGGCGCTTCGTTCGTGGATCTGGATCGGAGCATCGATCAGCAGGTGCAGGCCGGAACACGACAGTTACTGTTTCCCATCAGCTACTCGGCAGATTCGGATTTCTGGGATGGCACCCTGCGCTGGCATCTGCTGGAGCGGGTCGATCTGCTCGGCAGCTACCGTCAGTACGAAAATGACGGCAGCTTCAAAGTGTCCCGTGATGATGCCCGGCTCGGTGTGGATGTGCGACTGACACCGATCTACAGCCTGGGTATGAACTACCGGAACATCGACTACAACGAAGACTTCGAATCCTTCGACGCGGACATCTGGGAGATGTCCATCGGGTTGCGCTGGTGATGACAGCGGCTGGGCCAGAGGTCCGGCACACGGCCTTTCTCGATCGCGATGGCCGGCCGCTCCAGGATCTGCCTGAAAAGCTGTCCAGACCCGAGATACTGCATGGCCTCTACGGCGACATGGTGCGAGCCCGGGTTTTTGACGCAAAAGCCATCGAGCTGCATCGCACCGGCCGACTGGGTACCTACGCTTCGCTGCTGGGCCAGGAAGCCATCGGGGTCGGTGTTGGTCATGCCATGTCCAGTGAAGATGTGCTCCTGCCTTCCTTCCGTGAGCACGCGGTTCAACTCAAACGCGGCGTGTCACTGACGGAGCTGTTTCTTTACTGGGGTGGCGACGAGCGCGGATCCGACTTTGCGGTTCCGCGAGAGGATTTTCCGGTGAGCATCACCGTGGGTGGACATGCTCCCCACGCGGCAGGAGTGGCTCTGGCCTTCAAGTTGCGCGGCGAACCTCGGGTTGCGGTTTGCATGTTCGGCGACGGCGCTACATCCAAAGGTGACTTCTATGAAGCAATGAATGTCGCCGCGCTCTGGGATCTGCCGCTGGTATTTGTCGTCAGTAACAACCAGTGGGCGATCTCCACCCCGCGGCGTGAACAGACTGCCGCAGCCAGTCTTGCGCAGAAGTCCATCGCGGCCGGATTCGAGGGTGAACAGGTGGATGGCAACGATGTCATCGCCGTGGCCAGTGTGATGGCAGGCGCGCTGGCTGACGCACGGCTTGGTTCGGGCCCCCGGCTGATCGAGTGCCTCACTTATCGGCTCGGCGACCACACTACGGTGGATGATGCCCGTCGCTACAGAAGCGATGCGGAAGTTGAAGAGTGGCGGGAACAGGATCCGATCCGCAGATTGCGCAGTTATCTCACCGCGCAGGGCGAGTGGAGTGAGGGTCAGGAAGCCGAACTGATCGCGCGTTGCGAAGCTGAAGTCGATCGTGCAGCCGAGGATTATCTCGCGACGCCACCCCAGGCGCCCGAGTCCATGTTCGACTCTCTGTACGCGGAACTGCCGGTACCGCTGCGCGCACAGCGCGAAGCACTGCTGGCGGCCGGGGGCGGCAGTGACTGAGCACAGTCTGCTTGCTGCGGTGAATCTGGCCATGAAGCGGGCCATGACGGAAGACGAGCGGGTACTGCTGCTGGGCGAAGATGTGGGTGTCATAGGCGGGGTGTTTCGGGCAACCGAAGGCCTGCTGCAGAGTTTCGGGCCCCGGCGGGTTTTCGACACACCGCTGGCCGAGACCCTCATTGCCGGTATGGCGGTCGGGCTGGCCGTGCAGGGCTTTCGGCCCGTCGCTGAGATCCAGTTCATGGGTTTCATCTATTCGACGCTGGATCAGATGATCAATCACGCGGGTCGAATGCGCAGCCGCACCCGCGGACGTCTGTCCTGTCCCATGGTGCTGCGCGCGGCCTATGGCGGCGGGGTACATGCGCCGGAACATCATTCGGAAAGCACGGAAGCCCTGTTTGCGCACATTCCCGGGCTGCGTGTTGTGATCCCGTCGTCGCCGAAGGCGGCTTATGGGTTGCTGCTGGCCGCGATTCGGGATCCGGATCCGGTGGTGTTTCTCGAACCGAAACGCCTGTATCGGACCGCGAAGGAATCTTTCGAAGATGACGGTGTTGCGATGCCCCTGGACGTCTGCCGGGTATTGCGTGCAGGCAGCCATGCAACCCTGATCTCCTGGGGTGCGATGCTGAAAGAAACCCTCGCGGCTGCTGATGAACTTTCCCAGGAAGGCATAGAAGCCGAGGTCATTGACCTGTGCACCCTGAAACCCCTCGACGGTGACACAATCCTCGAGTCTGTCAGCCGCACCGGCCATGCGGTGATCGTGCATGAGGCCGCGCGCACTGGCGGATTCGGTGCGGAGGTGGCGGCGCTCATCGCAGATGCGGGTGTGTTTGATCTCGAAGGATCGGTGACCCGGGTTACCGGTTACGACACGGTGATGCCGCTGTCGCGTCTGGAACACTACTACCTGCCGGATGCCGCGCGCATCGTCGCCGCAGTGCGCGCCAGTCTGGACGAGGGCTGACGAAAGGCGAACTGCCCGGGTGGCGAATCCAGGGTCGGCAGACGGGCGACACACATCAGTAACCAGCGGGAGGCGCTGTCGTGACAACCGAATTCCAGTTTACGGATGATCTGGGCCCCGAGAAGGTCATCGAACTCTATGAACCGTCTGTGGGTCTGCGTGCCATTCTCGTAGTGGACAATGTTGCCGCGGGTCCCGCCATCGGCGGTGTGCGTATGGCGGTGGATGTGGATGCGCGGGAGTGCTTCCGGCTGGCGCGTGCCATG
Organism: Pseudomonadales bacterium; assembly: GCA_041395945.1. Classification (NCBI taxonomy): domain Bacteria; kingdom Pseudomonadati; phylum Pseudomonadota; class Gammaproteobacteria; order Pseudomonadales; species Pseudomonadales bacterium. The sequence goes on along the minus strand of JAWKZN010000002.1, from coordinate 825,776 downwards.
ACACTGAAGAACGCCATGGCAGGACTCGCCCATGGTGGCGGCAAGTCCGTGATCGCCGCGGACCCCTCGATGCCCCACGAGGACAAGACGCGGCTCCTGCGGGCGTTCGCCCGGGCCATTGCGGATGTGCACGACTACATTCCGGGACCGGACATGGGCACTAACGAAGTTTCCATGGCCCAGGTGAAAAGCGTGATCGGTCGCGCGGTGGGACTGCCGCGGGAGATCGGTGGAATTCCGCTCGATGAGATCGGGGCAACGGGTCTCGGCCTGGCTGCCGCGGTGGAGGCGGCGCGGCCATTCTGTGATCTGGATATGGCTGGAGCCCGGGTGGTGGTGCAGGGGTTCGGCTCGGTCGGTCAGCACGCGGCGCGTTTTCTGCAGCACAGCGGCGCACGCCTTGTGGCTGTGTCAGACAGCGGTGGTGCGCGGATCTGTGAAACCGGCTTCGATATCGAGAAGCTGATTGAACTCAAAGTGGCCGGAAAGTCGGTGGCGAGCAGCGACCAGGGCAGCACGCTGGCAGCGGACGAGCTGCTTGCGGTTCCCTGCGAGATCTGGATTCCCGCCGCGCGGCCGGATGTGATCACTGAAGAGAACGCCGCACGAATCGATGCAAAGATCGTTGCGCAAGGTGCAAACATACCCGCCACCGAAGGTGCCGAAAAGATACTCGCCGAGCGTGGGATACTGGTGTTACCCGACTTCGTTGCGAACGCCGGTGGTGTGATATGCGCAGCGGTGGAGTATCACGGTGGCAGCGAAGCCCAGGCTCTGGAGACGATCAGACAGCGGATCGGCACCAACACCACACAGATACTGAAACGGATGGCTGAGCAGGGCGGTCTGCCGCGTGAAGCGGCTCTGGCAATCGCCCGGGAGCGGGTGCTGCGGGCGATGTCGTTCCGAACCTGAAGGTCTAACCCTGCTGAGCGAGCGCGGGGACACCGGGCACGAGGGTTACCCAGTTCTGTTTGCTGTCGCACCAGACCTGGAACTGGGGTTTGAAGGTACTGGTGTCATCGAGGGTGCCGGTCTTCAGATACACAACGTCGGGCTGTCCGGGAACGGCGGAGTAGATGGGCGAGCCGCAGGTGCCGCAGAAAAAACGCTGCACGGTGTTGCCGCTCGTGGTGGCTGAGTCCTCGTAGAGCCTGGGTCTCCCTGCGGTGAGTGTGAACTCCGTCTTCGGTACACCGGCCAGGGTGGAAAACGCTGATCCGGCCTGTCGCTGGCAGTTCTTACAGTGGCACACACCGGTTACGGCGGGCGGATTCTCGATCTGGTACCTGATCTCGCCGCAAAGACATTGGCCTGTGATTGCCATGTTGATCTCCTCTTATCTGTCGTTCGGGTTCCCGGTTGCAGCTCGATCAGGCTCAGGCAGCGGCTGCTTTCAACTGCTCCAGCAGATCGGCGGGGAAACTGCCTTTGAAGGGCTCTATCCCATGGCGTGCGCGCAGTTCGCTGACGGGTTGTCGCCATTCCTTTTCCCATGGGATATCCATGAAGGAAGGTGTGTTGCGGCCGTGCAGCCAGGCTTCGCAGATATTCTGCAGAAGCAGGCTGAAACCGGTGGCTGCGCGGGACTGACTGATAGTGGCCACGGTTGCCAGAAACATCGCAGAGTAGTTGTGTCCGAACTGCGCCAGTTGAAATGCAGAAATGGCGATCTCGTGCAGTGACGTTGTCTGATAACCGGCAACCAGATGCCAGATGTCATGCATCTGCAGAATGCGTGTGTTCGTGTAGCCCAGTGCCGGAGGCAGATTGGCCAGGCCGATGGCTTCCCGGTCCAGCACCTCCGCGTCGTAGCCGTTGTTCACCAGCATGTGATAGAGATCGGCGGCGAGGCTGCCTTCCGGGCAGCGGGCCAGATCGGTGAGCTTGAGCAGGGGCGGGATTTCACGCTGCGCGGCATCGGTCACACCGGGATGCTGTCTCGCCGCCTGCTCGGCGAGCTCGTGAAACCGTGCATCCACTGCCCCTCCCAGAGCGGCGACCCGGGCGGTGATGGAGGCTGCGTCGTAACCCTGCTCGGCATCTGCGACTGCGTTGGCGAATTCCCGCCAGAAGCTGTGGGTGAGTGGGGCCTCCGGAGCGTCGAGGCCGTCTCCCGACCCGGGGCTCGCATGTTCAGTGCCCAGCCAGGCGCTGGTCAGCACGTCATAAACGGCAGCGGTTGCGGCGGGTGCGGCAAACGCTGTCCAGATCATTGCGCCGCAGACCGCCTGCTGCCCTGTTTCGGAGCTGTTCTGCGCGGCGGCAACGGCGGATCGCAGACTCTGCTCTGTGGGGCGGACTGCCAGGGGGCGCAGAGTGGCGATGAGCTGTTCTGTGTTCATGGGGAGGCTCCTGTGAGAAGTGTATCTGCGGGATTCAGGACGAGTCGGGAAGCAGTCCCGGCGCGATGGTGATCGGCTTTCTGCGCGGCGACCCTGCTACTGTGGCCACTTTGCCTCCAGACGCTCGGCGAGATCGCCCCGGTCGGTTGCTCGCAGGCGTTTCAGGTATTCGGGTAACTGGCCGCGCACATGATAAGGGCCACCTTCTTTCATGACATTATCATGGGGATCGCGCCCTCTCGCTGCACCGGCGATGTTTTCCGCCAGCCACCCGGCGAGCAGTGTCTGTCCGTGTGTGAGCTGATCTGTCTCCTGCTCCGCGAGATCCTGCTGCTGATGCGGGTCGGTACGCAGATTGAAGAGCATGTGGTCCGGATACAGGTGGAAGGCATCGTGACGGGTATTCAGGTAGAGCCAGTCGTCGAAGCGCACACCACGCTGGCAGGCCCAGGCCGCCTGTGACAGCACCAGCGTGTCACGACCCCCGTCTGTACCCGTCTCGAGTGCTTTCGCGAAGCTCCGGCCGTCCCAGGAATCGGGTACCTCCTGGCCGAGCAGGTCGAGGAGAGTGGCGGAAACATCCACCTGATAGTGCAGCGCTTCGAATCGGCCCACCGGTACCTTTCCCGGCCAGTGCAGGATCAGCGGCACCCGTGTGGTGATCTGATCCGCGGTCTGATGGTCGCCGTATACGTTCAGTTCACCAAGGGTTTCGCCGTGGTCTGAACTCAGCATGACAACGGTCTCTTCCTCCACGCCCAGATCGGCCAGAAGGTTCAGGATCCGGCCCACATAGTCGTCGGCCATCAGTACGCCGGTGTCGTAGCCATCGAACATCTGCCGAACCGCCGCCATGTCCGGTGCTTCCTGGGGTTGCCTCGGGAACCGGGCGCGCAGCTTCTGTTTCGGCGCGAAGCCATTACACTCCCGGGAGGAGTGGGGTCCGCAACCGGCCCAGTGGGTTTGTCGGACCTGCTCGGTCAGCCATTCGGGCAGGGGATCGTCGGTGAAAGGGTCTCCATAGGAGGCCGGAGCGCGATAGGGCGTGTGCGGATCCCACATGTGCACGTGGAGAAACCAGTTGTCCCGGCCACCCTCGCGCTGGAGCCAGTCCGAGGCGATCGCGAAGACCTCATCCGCGGTTTCCAGTCCGTACTTGCCGACGTTGTAGGCCTCGTCGAAGCCCGCGTACCAGTGGAAGGCGGAATGGCGCTGGGCGAAGGAACTGATGCTGGTGGTTTTCAGACCGGCGCGTTTCAGGCGCGAGGGGAAACTGTCGATCTGCAGCCTGGACCAGAATTCCCGTCCGGCGCCGTCAATCACTGGATCGGCATCGGTGCCGCCGTGGTTGACGACCCCGTTGTGGATACCAAATCTTCCGGTAAGTAAGGCGGTCCGGCTTGGCAGACAGGGCACATCCGACGCATGAACGTTGTTGAACACGGCGCTTTTCTGAGCGAGCGCATCGATATTCGGGCTCGTGGCACGGTGATACCCGTAGCAGCCCAGGTGGTCGGGGCGCAGCGTGTCGATGTCGATATAGAGGATGCGCATCAGTAATCTGCCCTGCTGGAGACGTTATGCTTCCGCGTGTGTCTGCTCCTGAAATCTGACTCATCGACTCGCTGGTCGCTGGCCGGAGAGTATTTTACTATGCATAGGGCGTCCTGATACCAGTACGGTAATCGATGCACACGAATCGGATTGATCGCAACTTCGAACTGGACCCCCGCAACAGGGATTTCGGATGGCAGACCTGCGATGGTCCCTATCGACGGCTGAGCGCAGCTCAGGCACGCCAGTATGACGAAGAAGGCTTTGTGCTGGTCGAAAACGCCTTTACGCCAGAAGAGATGGAGGCGGTGATCCATGCCATCGATCCTATCGAAGCGGAATACACACAGATGCTGCGTGACCGATTTGGCGGCAAGCTCTACATCGCCCGGGCAGATGCCATCACGTTTACCATTCATCTGGTGCTGCGTTCTGCAGTACTCAAGGCTTTCAGTCGCCATCCGGTTTTCCAGGAACTGTGCCACGACACCATGGGCACACCCTGTCGTCTCTACTGGGATCAGGCCGTTTACAAGAAACCCGGTAATCCGGACGAATTTCCCTGGCATCAGGACAATGGCTACACCTTCACCCGGCCTCAGCAGTATCTGACCTGCTGGGTCGCCCTGACAGATGCCACGCTCGACAATGGCTGTCCGTGGGTGGTCCCGGGCCTGCACCGCTACGGCACGCTGCTGCACAGAAACGCCCCACTCGGCAGGGAGTGCCTGACATCGCCGCAAAGTGCCGTGGCGGTACCGGCACGTGCCGGAGACGTGGTCGTGTTCTCTTCTCTCACACCCCACCGCACCGGGCCGAATCTGACAGATGCAGTTCGCAAGTCCTACATCCTGCAGTACGCGCTCGATGGCGCCATGACATTGCAGGGGGACGGAGACTCGCCTGCACCACAGAACGATCCTGACCGGCAGTATCTGATACACGAACATCCGTAGTCGGTTGATCTCAGGTCTGCGCCCCGTCCACCAGCCGGTAACAACTCCATGGAAGTAAATTTCCGACGTGCCCGCCCACGTCAGGGCTGTACCGGTCAGCATCAAACTGTGGGTCTGCGTGTCGATGTATTTTCTGTTGAGTCCACCGGAGGGCGCGTCGGTCACCTTTCTTACCGGCTGGATGCTGGTCTTTACACTGGGTGTCCGGGTGGCGTTCACCTCTTTCGCTGTGCCCTGGAATGCGGTAGCGGCAGAATTGTCTGAAGACTATCGGGAGCGCACGTCGATCATCACCTGTCGAATCATGGTGGGCTGGGTTGGCGGCATCATCTTCATCTTTCTCATGTACAGCTTCGTTTTTCCGGCCACAGCTGAGAACGAAAATGGTCTTCTGGTGCTGTCGAACTACAGGGTCTTCGGCATCGTGGTGCGTTTTCCCCGCGGTACCCGGCCTGGGGAAATCGATGCGGACACGCTGTTTCGTCTCGCGTTCACGGATGGCATCGGGATCACGGTGTTTTATCTGGTTCCGATAGTTCTGCTGTCGCGCTATTCGCTGACCGTCAGATCCAGCGACATCCTCACCAGTGTTGAATCATCCGGATCCTGCTGCTCCGTGAACTGCAGCATCTTTGCGAGTCCGCGCATCGCCCTGTTGTCCTTGAGGGTGATGCCCCACAGGCTGTGGATACCGCGGGAGCGCGCATAGGCGATGATCTGCTGCATGAGCCGGGTGCCCAGACCCAGTCCGGTGACATCATGTCGTATGATCACGGCGAATTCCGCCTGCTCGTTGTCAGGATCCGCTGCGATTCTCACGACTCCATAGATCTCCGTGGTGCCCGGTGTGCCAGGCAGGGTCAGCACCAGGGCCATTTCGCGATCGAAGTCGATCTGGGTCAGGCGGGCGGCCAGCTGATGAGTCAGTGCTTTCATCGGGCTTAAGAACCGGAAGCGGATTTCCTCCGGGTTGAGATTACGGAAACTGGCGAGCAGTGCGGGTTCGTCCTCCGGCAGGATCGGCCGCACATGAAAGGTTCTGCCGCTGTCCAGGGTGAGCGTTGTCTCGAGTGTTTTCGGATAGGGACGGATGGCCAGATGATCGGTGCCCTGAAACGGGTTCGAATGCCCGGAACGTCTTTCGAAAGCCAGCAGGATGCGGGCGTCCAGCGCGATCACGCCGCGCTCATCCGCGAGCAGGGGATTGATATCCAGACTGACCAGCTCGGGGAAATCCACAACGAGCTGTGAGAGACGCAGCAGCACCATGGCGATGGCGTCCATATCTGCGGCGGGACGGTTGCGGTAGCCGTGAAGCAGTCGCGACACCCGGGTGTTCTCGATCAGATCCCGGGCCAGACGCATGTTCAATGGCGGCAGTCCGAGAGCCCGATCATTGATGACTTCTACCGCGGTACCGCCCTGTCCGAAAAGCAGCACCGGTCCGAACTGCTCATCCAGGTGCATGCCTACGATCAGTTCATGCGCGCCTGGCCGATGGATCATCGGTTGCACTGTGAAACCGGAGAGCACGGCTTCGGGTATGGCGCTGGCGATCTGGGTCTGCATCCGCTCGGCGGCCCGGGTGGTCGCATCTGCCCCCTGGAGATCTAGGATCACTCCGCCGGAGTCCGATTTGTGTGTGATATCGGCGGAAAGAATTTTCAGAGCGACCGGTCCGGCGATGTCTTCGGCAACGCGGCCGGCCTGTTCCGGCGTGGTCACCACATAAGTCTGCACTACAGGTATGCCGTAGGCTTCGAGGATCTCCTTCGCATCCGCTTCGGACAGCCACAGGTCGGCACCTGTTCCGGATTGCCTGTCGAGTACTCCGGTGACTCTGTCGATGTCGGGTTCGAATTCGACGGGAACAGAGGGCGGCACTTCCATGAGCAGACGCTGATTGCGATCGTAGTTCACCAGCTGCATGAAAGCGCTGACTGCGTGTCCCGGTGTGTCGTAGGTGGCGATACCGGCATCGTTCAGCACGCTGCGCCCGTGGCGGGCGGTTTCCTCGCCAACCCAGGCGGTCAGTAGCGGAATGCCGGCCCGGGCACCCTGTGTCGCTGTCACCACCGCTTCGGCGCAGTCTCTGGCCGAGGCAACTGCCGTGGGACAGTTGAGAATCAGCAGGGCGTCGAAATCGGCCGCATGTTCGAGGAGAACGCGAACTGCTTCGGCGAGCCGCTCGGGAGGGGCATCGCCGATGATGTCGACGGGATTGCGCTTCGACCAGATGACGGGCAGCACCCCGTTGAGCGCTGTCACAGCCGCATCTGACAGCGTTGCCAGGCGACCGCCCTGGAGCAGCAGCTCATCGGTTGCCAGCACACCCATGCCGCCGCCATTGGTGATGATGGCGAGCCGGTCACCGCGCGGTCGTTTCACATCGGCGAGGGTCTCTGTTGCGGTGAACAGCTGTTCGAGACTGGTGACGCGCAGCATGCCGGCCCTGCGGAAGGCGGCATCGTACACGGCGTCGGCACCAGCCAGCGCACCGGTATGGGAGGCTGCTGCTCTGGCCCCTTCGGGGTGACGTCCGGCCTTGACGACGATGACGGGCTTCACCCGTGATGCGGCCCGGGCGGCGGACATGAACTTCCGCGTATGCCTGATGCCTTCGATGTAGAGCATGATGGCACTGGTCTTCGGATCGGCTGCCAGATAGTCGAGCATGTCACCGAAATCGACGTCCGCCATATCTCCCAGGGAGACCAGGTGGGAGAAACCGATGCCCCGGGACTTCGCCCAGTCGATGACTGAGGTAACAATGGCGCCGGATTGAGTCACGAAGGCAAGATGACCCGGATCCGGAGACAGGTGCGCGAAGCTCGCGTTCAGCGCGTGGTTGGGCGAGAGAATCCCCAGGGTGTTGGGACCGACGATGCGCAGCAGATGGGGTCTCGATGCATCCAGCAGGGCCTGCTTGAGACTCTTTCCGTCAAGAGTCTGTTGCGTGCCGAATCCGGCACTGATCACCACCACCGCCCGGGTACCGCGCTCACCGAGCTGGGCGACCAGCCCGGGCACGGTCGCCGCGGGGGTTGCGATGACGGCAAGATCCGGTGTGACCGGCAGGCTGGCGACATCCGGATAGGCAAGCACACCTTCGATCGCCTGATGCCGCGGATGTATCGGAAGAATCGGGCCATCGAATCCCGAGTGCAGCAGATTGCGCGCGACCACGGAACCGATGGACCCGGGGCGTCTGCTGGCGCCGATGAGCGCAACCGACCTGGGTCTGTAGAGCGCATCGAGGTTCCGGATGGACATGGCAACTTCCTTCTGGTGATTCGCGGACAGCGGATACTCTAGGGAACCTCTGCACAGGCAGGTGTGTAGAGGTCCGGAATGATGAATTTAGCTCGAAGCATCAGCAATTCAGGCGGAAAACGCGCAGTTAAGCTCTGTTGGAGGCCGTTTTCGGCCTCTTCCGGGCCATCATCCCGTTCACGAGAGACACCACTCCCGTGGCAACAACCTGCGTCTGAGCATGTACAAGTTGGCCAGCGCAAACGCGGTGTAGAGCCGGACCGTGTTCTTCGCCAAACCGCGATAACGAACCTTGCTGAAGCCCCACAGCCGTTTGACGACATGGAACGCGTGCTCGCCTCGGGCTCGCGCCTTCGAACGGCATCGGTTGAGGTAGCGTTGGTGCTCGGTCAACGGGCGCTGCTTGGTGCCGCGACGGTTGACCCGGTAGCGGATACCCCGCTCAAGGGCCGCCTGCCGATCCGCCTCCTTCCAGTAGGCTTGGTCGCCAAAGATCTCACGCTCTTGTCCATGCAACAGATCCGGAAGCTGGGTGATGTCCGCAGCACCCGCATGGGTCGTGGTCAGACTGTGGACGATGCCGCGCCGGTCCGTGCCGACATGGGCCTTCATCCCGAAGTGCCAGTCCTTACCCTTACGGCCCTGTCGCATCTCCGGATCGCGCGCCTTCTGGGCGTTCTTCGTCGACGGCGGCGCGGCAATGACCGTGGCATCCACGATGGTCCCGCTCTTCACCAGCAAATGCCGTTCCTCGAGCAAGCTGCGCACCTCGTTGAAGATTGCCTCGGTCAGATCATGGGCTTCCAGCAGATGCCGGAACCGCAGGATCGTCGACTCGTCCGGAATCTTATCTTCCGCGAGCTCGATCCCGGCGAAGCGCCGCATCGACTCGCTGTCGTACAGCGAGTCCTCAGCTTGCGGGTCCGACAGGTTGAACCAGTTCTGCATGAAGTAGACACGCAGCATCCGTTCCAGTGGATGGGGATGCCGACCAGCACCCGCCTTCGGATAGTGAGGCTCGATCAAGCTCATCAACCGCGCCCAGGGGATCACCGCGTCCATCTCCCTGAGAAACCGCTCGCGGCGCGTCAACTTGCCTTTGCGATCCCACGCCGCCGATGCAAATGTCGTCTGCTTCATCAGTTCCCAATACCTCGACAACCTGGCGAGAATTATCAATCATCCGCACGCACTTGTGCAGAGGTTCCCTAGCAGCCTGTTTGGCGATCAGTGCCATTGCTGATTCATTACCGCGGGCAGGGCGCCGCAAGGGGTTTGTTGCAGTGTTCGGCAGCGAATCACTCGCCCCCGCCACGCAGGTCCGGCACAATCCCCGGTTCCCACGCTTACGAGGATCTGCCGTGAAAGACGAAACCCTGGCCGTGCACGCCGGTTATCAGACCGAACCAACCACCCACGCGGTCGCCACACCCATTTACCAGACAGTCGCATACGAGTTCGACAATGCCCAGCACGGCGCGGACCTGTTCAATCTGGCGGTCCCTGGAAACATCTACTCACGGATCATGAACCCGACCTGCGATGTGCTCGAGCAGCGCGTGGCTGCGCTGGAAAAAGGCATCGGCGCTCTGGCGGTCTCTGCAGGCAGCGCGGCAATCAACTATGCGATCCTCAATCTTGCCGAGACCGGTGACAATATCGTCACCGTGCCGCAGCTCTACGGTGGTACCTACACGCTGTTCGCGCACATGTTACCGAGGCAGGGTATCGAGGTACGTTTTGCGGAGAACGATTCGGTACAGGCGCTCGAGAAACTGATCGATGATCGCACCAGGGCGATCTTCTTCGAGACCATCGGCAATCCGGCGGGAAACATTGTCGATATCGCTGCGGTTGCCGCCATGGCGCGCAGCCACGGTGTGGTAACGATTGCGGACAACACCGTGGCCACCCCGGTGCTGCTGAAGCCGGTGGACCACGGAGTCGACATCGTGGTGCATTCGCTGACCAAATACATGGGCGGTCATGGCACCACGCTGGGTGGGATCATCGTCGATTCCGGGAAGTTTCCCTGGACCGAGCACACGCAGCGCTACACGGCGATCAATAACCCTGAGCCTTCTTATCACGGGGTGGTTTACACCCAGGCCATGGGTCCGGCCGCGTACATCGCCCGGGCGCGGACCGTACCGCTGCGCAATACGGGTGCGGCGCTGTCGCCGTTTAATGCTTTCCAGCTGCTGCAGGGCATCGAGACCCTGCCGCTGCGCATGGAGCGGCATTGCGAAAACGCCCAGGCGGTGGCAGAACATCTGCAGAATCATGCTGCAGTCGACTGGGTGAGATTTGCCGGATTACCGGGCGATGCCTGTCACGAACTGGCCCGGCGCTACATGCAGGGCCGGGCGTCGAGCATCATGACATTCGGTGTGAAGGGTGGCTTTGCAGCCGGGGTGAAATTCTATGATGCGCTGAAACTGTTCAAGCGGCTGGTGAACATCGGTGATGCCAAGTCGCTGGCCTGCCATCCCGCATCCACGACCCATCGGCAGTTGACCGAGCAGGAACAGAAAGCCGTCGGCGTCACCCCGGAGGCCATTCGCCTGTCGGTGGGTATCGAAGCAATAGACGACATTCTCGAGGATCTGGACCAGGCTCTTGCGGCTTCGCGCTGAAAGAGTCCGGCCTGCAGCATCAGAAAAACCAGGCGAGCACACCCGCGAGCCTGTCCATGAATCCTGCCTTCGCAGCCTGCCACCAGGCGGGCTGCAGGGAATTTTCCCACCGGTCCTTGGCGGCATCGAGGACATAGGCCTGGATGTCTTCGACCTGCGCTTCATTCAGTACATCGCTGAAGCCAACCATGCCGGCGCTGCTGAATACGCCGTCGAGCACGATTTCCCGGAAGATCTGGTGTTTCTCCGCTGCGAGATCGCGCAGATCGGGCAGCAGCCGGCTGCTGATGAGCCCGACGCCATGACAGCGGGCGCAATGCCGTTCGTAGTGGGACTGGCCGCGGGAGATCTGCTCAGACGAACCCGTGGCCGGTGGCGGCTGCAGCAGCGCCGGGGCCGGTTCCGGGGCGGGCAGCCTGCGCTGGCCATCCAGCCGGTAGACCAGCAGCCGACCGGTTCTGCCGGGTGCGGCATCCGGAATATTCACGTTTACCGGTGCGCCACCGCCCCAGCCCGCCATCACAGCGACAAATTGTTCGCCATCGATCTCATAGCTGATGGGTGGCGCGACGATGCCGCTTTGAGTGGGCGAAGCCCAGAGTTCTGCGCCGGTATCCGCCCGGTAGGCCACCAGCCGGCCATCACCAGTGCCCTGAAAGACCAGTCCGGTCACGGTTGTCAGCACGCCGCCGTTCCAGGTGGTGGGGTGTTCGATGCGCCAGATTTCCTTCTGCGCGACAGGATCCCAGGCCAGCAGGTGGCCGGTCAGCAGGCGTCGAACCACGCCCTGCAGCAGGGCTTCGGGCAGTGGAAAACCGAAGGGCTCGTCCTGCCCGGTGTTCCAGTGGCCGCCGGGGAGATAGTCGAAGCGGGATGCGGTGCTGTAAGGTGCGGCGCTGCCCAGCGCGGGGATGTAGACCAGACCGGTGGCGTGGTTGAATGCCATGGGATGCCAGTTGTGGCCACCGAAAGGTGCGGGCCGGGTGATCTGCATTTCCCTGCTGTGATCGGCGCTGGCCGTCTCCACCGGGCGACCAGTGGTCAGGTCGACATGACTCGCCCAGTCGGCGTCGAAGTATTTTTCGGCGCTGAGCAGCTCACCCGTCGACCGGTCAAGCACGTAGAAGAAGCCGTTCTTCGGAGCCTGCATCAGGACTTTTCGAGTCTGTCCGTGCAGCGGCAGATCGGCGAGGATCATGTGCTGGGTGGCGGTGTAGTCCCAGGTGTCCCCGGGGGTCGTCTGGTAGTGCCAGACATAGTCACCGGTGTCCGGATCCAGGGCGACGATGGAGGACAGGAACAGGTTATCGCCGCCACCGGGGCTGCGGATGTGACGATTCCAGGGTGCCCCGTTGCCAACCCCGATGTAGAGCAGGTCCAGTTCCGGATCGTAGGCCATGGAATCCCAGACCGTGCCACCGCCGCCGACCTGCCAGTAGAGATCACCGCTCCAGGTGGCAGCCGCCATCCGCATGGTGTCGGATTCGAAGGGTTCCGCCGGATTCCCTGGCACCGTGTGGAAACGCCAGTCGAGGGCGCCGGTTTCGGCATCGTAGGCAGACACATAGCCGCGCACGCCGTACTCGGCGCCGCCATTGCCGATGACGACCTTGCCCTTCACCACCCGGGGCGCGCCCGTAATCGTGTAAGGGCGCGTCGGGTCAATGGTCAGAGTCTCCCATCGCACGGCGCCTGTTGCCCGATCCAGCGCGATCAGCCGGCCATCCAGCGCGCCGACGAAGATCAGATCACCCCAGGCCGCCACCCCCCGGTTCACCACATCGCAGCAGGCGTTCACACCCCAGGCTCTGGGGACCCGGGGATCGTATGACCAGATGAGCGCGCCTGTCTTTGCATTCAGTGCGAACACCGTGCTCCAGGCACCGGTGGTGAACAGAACACCGTCGATCACCAGCGGACTGGCCTCCAGGCCGCGTCGTGTGCTGGTGTCGAAATACCAGGAAAGGCCCAGGCGGCTGACATTGTCGGGATTGATCTGAGACAGCGGGCTTTCCCGGGTTTCGCTGTAGGTTCGGCCGTGTGTCAGCCAGCTGCCGGGTTCGGAATCGGCTCCGTTGAGACGGTTCTGATCGATAGCGGCGGCGAGTGCGGAAGAGCCGAGAAAGGCACAGGAAATCAGCAGGTATCTGAATGTGGCCGCGGTCATGACGGGTCAACCTGACTGTGAACTGAGCTACCCGACAATCAGGTAGCACCGGAAACCGGAGACACAGGTTACACACAAAGGCATTCGGGTGAACCCATCGGATCAGCTGCGATTCAATGATCCTGCACGCTCAGAGCCCAGTTGCAGGAATTCCTCCTCGACGAACTGGCCTAACACCGCAACCAGAGCAGCGTAGTGGCGGTCATCGCAGTTGAATGTGGCCACGATTCCGCGGGCTAATCGCAGCAGATGCCGGGTCAGGAAGTCGTACTGTGCACAGATGATGTGTGCGGCTGAATCTCCTTTCTGCTCGGTCCGGTGTTGAAGAAAGCTGAGAAAGTGCAGGAATTCGAGCTGCACTGTCAGATGGTCGGGCAGTTCACTCGTCGCAGCACGGGCAAGGCCGAAATAGGAGTAAAAGCGCAGGAGCTCTTCGAACAGCGCCGTCCGTTCCGTTCCGCAATGATCGGTCTCGTGGAGCGAACAGGCTCTGCTCGATACTCCCGGATCGAATGCGTCGAGAAAAACGGTACCCGCGTTGGTCGCGCGATCCGGAAGAGCAAGGCCGGATTCGCATTCGCTGTCCGGGTAACTGAACGCGACACAAAGCTGCTGGTAGATGAGACTGCGTTGTGCTGCTGTAGCGGGTGTGAACTGCAATCGAAGGTCGCCCTCCGAGGGCCGGGTCGGGGCGATCATCCAGCTGTCTCGACTACCCGGGCATCACGCATCAAGGCGATCTCCTGGGACTGCAGCGGCCTGATCTCAATGCGGGTATCGCGATCAAAGCCGCTCGGCTGGCCACCGAGATACCCGACCCGGAGATGCGGATGTCCGCCAGCCAGTTCCACCGGGTTGATGGGCGTGGGAGAAACCTGTCGAGGATCTCCTGAAGAATCGAACTGATAGGTCTCCCAGGAGTGATACATCAGCGTCTGTCTGGGACGGCACGCATCCGAGGTTTTTACCCGCACATTGAATGAACCGAAGTCGTTGAAGACTTTCACCCAGTCGCCGTCACCGATGCCCCGCTCAGCAGCGTCAACCGGGGAAACGATCAGAAACGGTCCGCCACGATTCAGTCTCAGCATGATCTCATTGTCCCGCCACACACCGTGGATGCTCCACCGTGTGTGTCCTCCGGTCATTACCAGCGGATAGTCGCCGCCGATTGCCGGGGGTTCCTTATACCGGGGCAGAGCCTCATCCAGTTCCAGATAGAGATCGTGGTCCAGATAGAACTGAATTCTGCGAGTGGCTGTCACATAGGGCTGTTTGTCTCGAACATGGAAGGTGAACGGAGCGAATGTCTCGTCATCTTTCATCTCCGCCATGTTCCCGATCGAAGTGGGACTGTCGCCGACTCCGCGGAAGCGGCCGAATCCTTTTTCCTTCAGCTCATCCCAGTCGAGGTGATTGAGATTTGAGGACGTCTCGGTGATGACCCGTGCGACTGCTTCATCGTCGTCCTCTTTGAACCGGCCGTCCATTGTCAGATCATCGTAGAGCCTGTCGAGGTCGACGGTCTCTCCGTCGTGAGCGGTGATCTCAGAGATCCCTCTCTGTCGCGCCTGTTTCTGAATCTCCTTCGCGAGTAGCGCCACGATCTTCCAGTCACTCATGCTCTCGCCAAGTGGTGGGGTCGCCTGGGTGGTCAGGTGATGAAACGGCACCTGAGGGGTCACCCATTTGTGGTCGGTACGTTCATACCAGGTACTGGCCGGAAGAATGTAGTCAGACCAGCGGGTTGTCGAGGACATGCGCCAGTCCACAGTGACGACGAGTTTCAGTTTCGGCCAGAGATTTTCGATGACCCGGTCACTCGCGCGAACCCGTCGCAGCGCATTCGAGACGTAATGGATGAGAATTCTCGGTGGCTGATCGGGCGGAGGCTCGAGCGGATACCATTCCTCGGTCAGAGACTGTGTCAGATACTCGCTGGGACGGCGTTTCATAAAGGGATCCCAGGCGTCTGCTTCATCGGCGTTTCGAGAGATACCACCGTGAACGTGCCAGAACAGCGAGCCCGGATTCTGTATCGGAAGTCCTTTGCCGAGTTTACCGAACCAGAGATGGCCGATATCGTGGAACACGGATTCCCGGGTGCGGCCCTTGAGCTTCGCCTGCAGCAGCATCTTCCCCACAGTTGCCAGCAGACCGACACGCTCCTTCCAGCGCAGCCCCCAGACGAAGCGCTCCCAGCCATCGTTGTTTAGCAGGGAGAACCCCGAGTACCCCGCACCTCTTCGGCCCATCTGTCCGGTAAGGCAGAAAATCAGGATGATCGCCCGCTCGGTGAGATTTCCGTGGTAGTACTTGCACAGGCTGCTGCCCGGCACGTTGCTCATGTTCCGCGCCGCTGCGATGTCCTTCGCGAAACGACGGATCAGTTCCGGGCTGGTACCGCAGAGTTCGGAGGCTGCCTCTGGCGTGTAGTCGCGGAGACGTTCCCGCAACATCGAGAAAACACTGCGGACCTCTACATCCTGTCCATTGCCGAGGCGGATGGTTCGCCTCACGTCGAGATCCGGCACCCGTTCACCTAACTGCAGAGTCTCGTCTGGCGCCGGCGTGACCCTGTCGCTGCCGCTGTCCAGAAAGAGAAAGCGATCGCTGCGGCCATCCGGCTGCAGATCCCTTTCCGTGAGAAACCGCCCGGTATCCTGGCGGACCAGCAGAGGGAAATCGGTCTGCTCCCGCATGAAGGCTTCATTGACCTGCCCCTCTTCGATCAGGAGGTGGGCTACAGCCAGCGCCAGCGCCGCATCCGTGCCGGGCCTGACCGGAATCCAGAGATCCGACTTTGTGGCGGTCGGGCTGTAGTCCGGGGCAATCGTGATGGTGCGGGTGCCGTTGTATCTCGCTTCGGTCAGAAAATGCGCATTGGGAATCGATGTGTAGATGGGATTCGAACCCCAGATCAGGATCAGGTCCGAGTAGAAGAAATCATCCATCGACCTGTCACAGGTGAAATTGCCGAAGGTTTCATAAGCGCCCCTGTGACCATCTCCAGAAAACGGATTGGGGTCGAGCGTGATGCAGCGCGTCAGCGAGGCGAATCGTGCCTGACCGGCGTGAGTTGCACCGAGGTTCAAGCCGCTCGCACCAACATCCCAGATTGTTTTGTTGGTACCTTCTTCGAGAGTGACATCGAGGTAGGTACTGGCAATGTCACGCAAAGCCTCTTCCCAGCTGACACGTTCCCAGCGACCTCCGCCACGGGGACCTACCCGGCGCAGCGGATATTTCACCCGGACAGGATCGTACATGCGCTGACTGAAGCAGGCCCCCTTCTGACAGCCTCTGGGATTGAAGTCGGGAACCTCGGAATTGGTCTGGGGATATTCTGCCGCCTGTTCCTCCCGGAACACGAGTCCATCCTTCACGTAGACATCCCAGGCACAATGGGACTGATACCAGCAGTTGATCAGATGTGTGCCACGATGCACGCTGTCCCAGGTGAACTGTTCCCGATACACGTCCATCCAGGAGGTGTAGGCGGGCGCAGGCTGGTCCAGCAGTGCGGAGACACTGGCTTCGGTTCGAGCGTGGAAACTCGGCAGCATCAATGACAGTGCCGAAGCGGTAGAGACTTTCAGGAAATCACGACGATCGAACGATGTGCTCATGTGCGGACCCTCGGATCCAGGATCCGCACAGGCGCCGCATCCCGCGGATGACGGTCGAGAGATGAAAAAAGATCGAGCCATCGACGTGAGATGAGCAGATCCATCAGCTCGGATGGTTCTCCGCGCTGGCGCCGGGTGCGCTCCTCCTGCAGAAGATCGAGCACCTCCTGTACCCGCGGTCCGAACAGTGATTCGAGGTAGTCAATGGGAATACGGGCAACCCCTGTCGGATTGCCCTGCGCGTCGAGTCCCGGTGGTGAGAGTGGAGGCACGTAGAAGACGTTCGGCCCGGTGCCGTACTCCGCATGAAGGGGCAGGGCCACACGGTACTTATGAACCAGTTTGTGAATGGGTCCTTCGGGATCATCCAGGTAGCCGACGAAGCGCACTCGACCCGGGCATTGTCGTGCGCAGGCGGGGGCGACACCCTGTTCCACCCGGGGGAGGCAGAAAATGCACTTCTGTGACACCCCTTCGACCGTATTGAAGTAGATCTTCTTATACGGACAGGCCTCCATACAGAAGCGATAGCCTCGGCAGCGGTCTTCATCGATGAGAACGATTCCATCCTCCTCCCGTTTCCCGATCGCTCCCCGGGGACAGGCTTCGAGGCATGCCGGATGGGTGCAGTGATTGCAGATCCGCGGGAGATAGAAGTAGTAGGCGTTCGGATAGTCTCCGGCACCCTGATCTTCATCCCAGTTCGGGCCCCAGTCGGGATCACCGCCTTCGGGAGCCAGCCTTGAGTCAGGATTGCCTTCGTAAAAGATTTTCTCAGATTTGTATTCCCAGGGTTCTCCGAAATCCTTCTGGGAGGGCAGCTCTCCAGGCTGCGCGACATCGTCGCGGAATCCACCGCCCAGGGATTCCCAGTCGCGCGGGCTGCCCCGACCCGGCTGCGTGTTCACGGTGTTCCACCACATCCCCTGCATTCCTTCCCGGCGCGTCCACAACCGCTTGCACGCGACGCTGCAGGTGTGACAGCCAACGCATTTGTTCAGATCCATCACCATCGCGATCTGTCTGCTACTCATGGCTGCTCCCGGCCTGTACGCGAAGTGATGATGCGGACGCTTCCAGCTCGATGGCTGTCCATTCCAGGGAGAATGCCTTGATCCCGCCCCGTTCCCTGTTGGCGCCATTCCAGATCACGATTCCAATCTGCGTGACGGATCCCGGTGTCAGTACCGCACCGCCTTCGGCGGCCGCAAGCGAACGCGTGATGCAGAGCTGCCAGGTGCCCTGGCTCCACACCGCGAGGCTGTCGGATTCGATACCCGGTCCGGGTCGTGAGGAGCCGATGCCTGTTGCGAGTACCGAACGGCTACCGTCGATTCCAGCCTGCCACTGAAGAATGTGCAGCGGGGCGTGCTCCGAGCCCATAGTGACGAGCGCTGGTTGGCCACGCACCGGAAAGGCGATCGCGGCAGCGTCGGGGAAGTTCTCGCCTTCTTTGAGACTGCGCTGTGGACACGACCAGCTCAGGTGAAGTATCGCTCGATGACCATCGTGGGCGCAGGCCAGGTGCGCTGTATCCACCGTGCCGTAGTTCTGCGCGGCCCAGCTGGCTCGCAGATAGGGGGTGGGTTGGAGTCCCAGCGGTGCTGGGATCAGTGGGATGGAAGTGTGGGGTAAATCGGACCATCCCGCCGCTGCGGGATCGAGGAGTGTGTGGATGCTGGAGAGGTTCCGAGCCTGCATCATCTTTCTCCGCGGGCGGTTCAAGTCATCCGGGAGCTACCGAGGGATAAATTGGACACTGTTTAATTAACGGCGTCAAATATATTTATCCTTATTCGTATCAACCAGTTAGGTAGTCTCGCCTGGTATCTGCCTGGCGATTTCATGATCAGCGGACAGCGTCTGATAAGCCCTGAGTATCGCTTCGGTGACCGGCTCGACCAGTTCATCGAGACTTCGTCCGAGATCGAGCTGGCCGGCGAGCTCCAGTGACACGATGCCGTGACAGCAGGCCCAGATGGTGTGAGCGAGGGTCAATGGGTCGCCTTGCAGCAGTCCCTGACTGACCGCATCACGTGCAGCGCCCAGCGGGTGTCCGAAGCTCCGCTCCCGTTGTAGTTTGAGGGGCGGGTATTCGGCCATCCCGCCCTGGCGCAGCTCGAACATGAGCCGGTAGGCATCCGGGTTGTCCCGGGCAAAACCGGCGTAAGCCCCGCACATTGCTCGAAGTCGCACCAGGGGGTTGTGCATATTCCGGATGCCGTCTTCCAGAGCGTCGGCGAAACGTGCGAATGCCCTCGTCCGCACTTCGGCGAAGATCTCCTCCTTGTTGGAAAAGTAGGTATAAGGCGTAGTCGGGCTGCGTCCCATTTCCCGCCCGATCGCCCGCATGGTGACGGCTTCGAATCCATCCTGCGCGAAGAGCTCAGTGGCGGCTGTGATGACGCGCGATCGACCGGCTTCGATTTCCTGCGGTGTCAGCGAAGCTCTGGACATTCGGGCAGACCCCGCTCCGATGGTGGGTGATGCGATCCAAGTTTACTGTGGATTCCCGGGATCGTGTTCGCGCGACACGCGGAGGCGCTGATACTTATGCAGAGATGCCCTAGAGCATTGCGGTGTTGGTTTCCACACCCAGAAAGAGACGACCGACGGTTTCAAAGGTGCTGGCGGCAACCATGATGTGCTGGGTGGCGACGTGCACATCGCGAAACTGGCGCTGCAGGCGCGAAGTCTCGTAGACCGAAGTGCCGCCGGCCTGGGTGTACATGGCGTCCACCACCTTCACGGCAGACTGCACCGCAAAGGTTGTCGCGAGGCGCAGGTCGCGGCGCTGATCGACGGGCACCGGTTTGCCTGCGAGCGCCTGGTCCCACGCGCTGGTGAGCGCCTGGTAGTAGAAGGCCCGCGCCGCGCGCAGAGTTGCTTCTGCCTGCGCGACTTCCATCTGTGTGTGCACGCGGTTCGCGATTGCAGAGGAACTGCCGGCCCGGATTTTATTCGCTGCGACTGCAATCAGCTCATCGATGGCGGCCCTGGCTATCCCCAGGGAGACGGCGGCAATCCCGAGCGCAAGAAACGTGAACTGCGGGAACTGATACAGTGGTCGATCTGATGATTCAGTGATCTCGTAACCGGCCACGTGTGCGGTCGGAACGAACAGATCCTCGACATAATAATCAGTGCTGCCGGTACCACAGAGTCCGGATACGTGCCAGGTATCCAGAAATTTCACTTCGCTTGCCGGGAGCAGCACCATATGTGTGCGCGGTGCGCCACTGCGGGTGGTAAGCGGCTCACCATTGCGCAGGATCTGGCAGCCGCCCAGTATCCAATCGGCATTTTCCGAACCCGAACCCCACTGCCAGCGACCGTTTACCAGAAATCCGCCGTCGACGATCTCCGCCCGCCCGCTGGGTGCGAACACGCCGGTGATGAGGGTTTCAGGCTTGCCGAATACAGCCCGTGCCGCCGCTTCGGGCACGCGTTCCAGCACGGTACCGCTTGTCGCACCGATAAAGGCGATCCATGCGCTGCTCGCATCACCCTGGGCAAGCAGCTCGAACACTTCGACTGCGATCAGGGGTGAAAGCTCGAGTCCGCCCAGCGCCTCAGGCACGAACATGCGAAAGAAGCCGGCTTCGGCCATCCGCTTCGAAACATCGGCCGGAATGCGCCTTCCCGCTTCGATCTCCGCAGCACGCGCAGTCAGTTCAGGAACCAGTTTTCGGGCATTTTCAATCAGATTCATTGGGCAAGCCTCAATCGGTTGGCGATGTTGTTCCGCTGCATGTTCGATGAACCGCCGACGATCGGAATTCCCAGAAGATCCCTCACGTTGCGCTCCATGTGAAAACCGTCCGACAGGCCATAGGCGCCGAGCACCCGCTGGCACACGATGGCGATCTCGACCGCCGTCTCTCCAATGAATAGTTTGGCCATCGACGATTCCACCGAACAGGGCCGGCGCTCCTGCGCAAGCCACGCTGCGTGATAGAGCATGTGCCGGCAGGCATCGAGTTTCGTTCTGGCATCAACGAGTGCGTGACGCACTGCCTGATGACCACTCAGTACGGAACCGAACTGCGTGCGCTCCTGTGCATAGCGGAAGGCTTCATCGACAACGGCGCGAGCTACTCCATAGGCCACCGCCGAAATTTCGATCTTCTCCACCTCGAGTGCTTCACCGGCGAGGGTCTGCCAGCCACGGTTCCACATCCCGGGTCCGCCAAGCACGTTCTCGACCGGCACCGCCACGTCGTCGAAGGCGACATCGGATGAACGGGTGTAGCGAAGGTTGGCGTGCTCCATGGGTGTGAGCGAGACGCCCTTCGCGCCCGGTGGTACGAGCACCAGCGACAGGTTTTCGTATTTGTTGCCGTCGGGGTCGCTGTTGACGAGGCAGATGATGTAGTCCGCGAAATCGGCACCCGTACACCAGCGCTTGCTGCCATTCACGATCACGTGATCGCCTTCGCGCCGCGCCTTCGTGCGCACGCTGGCGAGATCACCGCCGACGTCGGGTTCCGAAAGTCCGTAGGCGAACAGCAGCTCACCCCGGGCGATCTTCGGCAGCATCGACTGTTTTTGCGCAGCCGATCCGTTTTCGGAGATGTTTACACCACCGTAGAAGGCGCAGTGAATGAAAGGCCCCGCGGCAAATCCACCCGCCTGGCAGAGCTCTTCGATGGTGGCGACCGCTGCAACGAGATCCCGCCCACTGCCACCGTATGCCTCATCCACAGTCAGACCGCAGACACCGAGTGCCGCAAGCTTTTCGAACAGTTCAGCAGGATAGTGATGATCCTTGTCCCACTGTATGACCTTGTCCCCCGGCATCTCTTTTGCCACAAAACGCCGCAGGGTATCGCGCAGCGCGAGCAGGTGTTCCGGTTCATCGAAATTCATGGGAAAGCTGCATCTGCACGGTTGCCGTTCGTATCCTGAAGTCTCATGGTTCAGTGTCCCCTGAAAACCGGCTTGCGCCTGTCCTGCAGTGCCGCAAGCGCTTCGCGGTGATCGTCGCTTTTGAATGTGACGATCTCCAGAGCCGTGGCGAAGTCGAAGGCGATGTTCAGATTGTCCTTGATGAGTTTGTTTACCGCCTGCTTCGTATATTGAATGGCGAGCGGGGCACCTGCTGCGAGTCTGCGCGCAAAGGCGAGTGCCTGGGCCTCCAGCTCGGCGGGCGGGGTCACAAAATTCACCAGGCCGATGCGATGCGCTTCGGCGGCGGGCACCGGATCGCCGGTGAACAGATACTGTTTCGCGAGTGCCGGTCCCACGGCCATCGGCCAGATGGTGGTACCACCATCACCGGCGACGATGCCCACTTTTACGTGCGGGTCGAGGACAACCGCGTCTTCGGCCATGAAGATGATGTCGCAGAGGAGTGCGATCGAGGCACCCAGGCCGGCGGCGGCGCCATTCATCGCGCAGACAATGGGGATCTCGACTTCGAGCAGATCCCAGATGAGCTGCTTCGCGTCGCGGCGCAGCTGCTCCAGGCTGGCTGAATCCTGCAGTGTTGGAAACCAGGCGAAGTCACCGCCGGCACTGAATGCGCGGCCGGATCCGGTGAGCAGCGCGGCACGAGCGTCGCTCTCCTGCTTGAGTTCCCGGAAAAGTCGCGTGAATTCCCGGTGCAGGAGATCGTCCACGGCGTTCATCGCGCTGGCGGGGTGGGCGATGGTGATCTTCAGCACGTCACCATCGAGTCGCTCGAAGCGCAGGGCCTGATAGCCTTCGTATTGCATGTATACAATGTTGACGAGACAATAGACAACAACAATGTAGACGAGGAGGCACCTTGATTGCAAGAACTGCTCTGGTTGCAGAACGATTCAGGTTTTTCCTCGACAGCGTGGGCCTCGACCGCGAGGGCTTTGCGGAAGCGGTCGATGGGGCTGTCAGCGCACGCAGCCTCTACTCGATTCTCAACGGAACACGCCGACCGAGCCGTGCACTCGCCGTGTTGATCGAACGGCAATGGGGATTTCGCGCGGACTATCTGCTGGAGGGCAAAGGCGGGATGTGGGGTGAGCAACCCGCCGTGCGGAGCACACGTGGCACACGGCTCACCGAAGAAGAGACCGAAGTGATCGCATTCATGCGCCGCTCGGTAGACAACGCCCGCGCGCTTGCGCGTAATCTCGAGGACGCCGAGCTCTGGTCTGCGCTATGGCAGCGCACGAGCGCCATGCTCGACGAACTGGCGGAGGCTGTGGAATCGGATTCCTACCCCACGCTGGCGCGTGCGGTGTTCGAAGACTGCATCGAAACCTCCCGCGAGTATCGCAGGCTGGGTGAGTTGACCTACGAACGACGTCTGCACCACCTGATCACCGTATTCCTCGATCGCTTTCTGCGTGAGGTGCCGCTTGCGCGCCTGAAGCCTGCAGAGCGCCGCGATCTCGAGGCAGTGCTGACACCGCTGCTGCTTGAGCGGCGCAATGTCGAGGAGCAGCAGGCGGGTATCGAAGCCGAACTGCGCAGACAACTGGCCGAACGTGCCCGGTCGCCATCGGTTCTGGCCGCTGAGTCGCTCTGGATGCGCCTGGATCAGCTGGTGAACGCACTCGCCCGCCGGTCCGCCTAGCCCGCATCGCTCACCGATTGGGTAGTTGAGGCAGTCTACGGGATATTCTGAGCTGCGAGTCGGCTGCTGATCGGCGATGGTAACGATTGGTTGGGCAGGCTGCAGCGTATTGGCCGATTGCCGTGTTGTTTTCTCTTCAGCGGGGGTGTTTTGTGCGATTGAGGCGAACGCCTCCTCCGGCGACTGCCGGTTGAACATTCCTGACCAGTATTCGAACTTTATCCGGGTGGTGCCCAGGCCGTGCAGCGGATCATCGGTTGCATCCAGATCCAGCCAGATCTCCCGCGGTGGCACATCGTGGGCCTCAATGAACAGGTCCACCAGCAACCGGTCAAGCGCCTGCGGATCCGCAGCGATCTTCTTGTAGCGATCACTGGCCGCCGAGGCCGGTGTGGTCAACTCCAGTCGATTCAGCGTGCTCGATCCGGCCAGCGGATACCCTCTGTCACGGTCTCGCTCGCGGTCTTCACCCGTGAGATCCCGTTTACCAACCAACAGCGCCAGCACGCTGTCCGAGCGCAGCCCATCGTGATCGTTGAGATCTGCATAACCCAGCCCCAGACCGTAGACGCGTTGCGCCACCAGCGCGTGGACACTGTGTTCGATACTGTTCGGATTACGGTAATCGGTGAAGCAGCCGGCGAGTCGACTGAGCATGCCCAGCCGCTGATCCACCTCCCGCAGCAGCAGTCCGCCACCGTCGGACGTGATCCGGCCACCATCGAACCGACCGATCACCTGACGGCGATCCAGTGCGTGAAATTTCAGTTGCTCGGGATTACACTCTGTCGCCATAGGCCTCTTCCTCTGCGTGTCATAACGTGTTGTTTGCACTCACTTTATGCACCAGACAGAGGCCTATTTCCATTACATCGGTGAGATTTTCGGGCTAGATGGTGACTGCACCTTAGCTCCGCACGAATTCCAACAGCGGCGTGATGTCATGGCCGTCGGCGGCACGCAGGGCGTCGATGTAGGTCTTGCGGGCTTGTCCGACATCGCGCAGGTTGGCGCGGCCCCAGGTGAATGGTTCCTGATCCATCTCTTTGAGCAGGATGTCTGCCGCCAGGCGGGCATGGCGTCCGTTGCCGTTCGGGTACGGATGGATATAGACGAGCTTGTGATGAAATCTTGCGGTGATTTCATCGGGCGGGTAGGTCTCGTTCTCTATCCAGTAGTTCACGTTATCCAGCAGTTCCTGGAGCCGGACCTGGATGTGGATGGGATCGATGCCGATGGATTTTTCCGTAGTGCGGTATGTGCCGGCCCATGTCCAGACATCGCCATACATTCGTTTATGCAGGTCGTTCAGGTAGTCGCGGGTGAGAACTTTGTTCTTGCGTTTTTGAGCCCAGTTTTGCGCTTTAAGGATGTTCTGCTGTTCGGCGGCATTGAGATCACCGCGCGTGGTGACATAGGAGAGCTTTAAGCCCTCGCGCTCTTCATCGCTGAGCGGCGTTGCGCCGTCTTCTTCCGGCAGGAGTGGATCGCTCATTTGTCCTCCCACAGGTCCGGGCCTGACTTTTCTATCAGTTCGCGGGTCAGCGCTTCGATGTGCGCACGGTCGGTGTCGGCATCGGCACGCTGGTTTTCAAGCGCCATGCTATGGCTCGTGGCTTCGAGGATGTCTTTTGCGCGGGCGCGGGCGCGCTCTTCGACGAGTTCCTGCAGCGGCGCGCGCGGGACAAAGGCGTAGACGAGCTGGCAGTCCAGCGCTTGCGCTGTTCGGCGCAGCGTTTCCAGAGTGATCGAGCCGTCCTTTTCTGCCTGTTCGATTTTGGTGGCGCGGGGCTGGCTGACGCCAAGGCGCTTACCGAGCTGTTTGCCGGTCATGCCCAGTGCTTCGCGGATTGCTCTGATCCAGCCGCGCGGCGGCCGGGCCAGGCTTTGCATGTCGCGAAGCGGCGATAGTCTTTTATCAAGCTGTCTGCGGGCCAGGGCCCGGTCTTCGGGGCGCATTTCGATAACCTTTACGTTATTTTGTTCTCTTTATAAAATAACGTATAAGTTATGTTTCGGCAAGATAAAAATAATATATATATTATATATAGGATCAGGACAAATAACGTATAAGTTATGTCATTTGGGGCGCCAGACGCGCTCTCGTGAACCGCGCCTCGTAGATAGAGTCGCGGCCAGCCGGCTTCGATCGCTGGCGCGGGTGTAAGCAATGTCTGGATGATGAGTGCGGCGATGTCTTACGGTAGCGCGTTCTTTCTTGGAGGATAGGGAGGTTAACGTGGCCTTTCCTCGATTGCTTGGGGTACAGATGCGGAGGTCAAGGGAGGTCGACGTTGGCGAGGTTCAACCGGACGATGGAGAGCGGTCTGACTTCGTACGACTGTCGGAATTGTGGGCGTACAGATCGTCGGGAGAAAAGGGAAGTTTGGAAATCCTGTGCGCAGGCGGGGCTGTTGCCGAGGTATTTTCAGCGTTCGGCGAACAGATCAGGTGGGTTCTGGTGCGGCTCGGCGCGCCGAGGCGGCAGGTGCGGGGGTGCTCGGCTGTTAATGTGGTCGAGGATCTTGCGAATCAGGCCGGGATCGGTGATGTCTGCTATGATCCGCAGCTGTCCGCCGCAGCGTGCTGTCGCCTGAGGAGGAAGCGCAGATGGTCGAGGCGCAAGCCCAGCTCGCCGAGTTCGAAAAGCAGAAGGCCGGCATGACACCCCAGCAACTGGCCATGATGGAATCGATTATGGGGCCGCAGCTGAAGATGATCGAGAACATGGCCCAGGGCAAGGGAATCCAGTTCGAGACGGTGGTGGATCGGATCCAGGTGAACCCGGTGCTCACGGACGCCATGGGCCAGGCCTGTGACGGCAGCGGCAATCAGGCGATCGTCGTGGTCGAGACACCGTCAGCCGGCGTCGACACCAAGCCGGTGAAGTCGGCGGCGACCCCCGAGGCACTGCAGGCGGCGCAGCAGGCGTGCCTGCAGCAGAAGATGGAAGCGGCGCAGGCTGCCCAGCAGAAGAAGCGGGGCTTCGGCAGCCTGATGCGGGGTGTCGGCAGGATGGCCGGGCAGTTCGGCAACAACGATCTCGCCCAAACCACCGCGGACGTGTATCAGGCGGAAGCGACCGTCGAGGACTTCTCCCAGGCCGCCAAGGATCTCGGACTGACGGAAGACGACATCGCCGCCTGCCAGAATCCGGGGTAGACGCCCGCGAGGGACAGATGGACCGGATCGTCCGAGGGAGGGACGTCTTCATGCCCAGAGCTTGTGTGGTGCTGTTCGTTACCCTGCTGCTGGCCGCCGCGGCACAGGCGCAGGTTGGCGCCGGCGCCTGCAGTGCCACTTATCTGTTCGACGGCAATCTGACCGATTCGAGCGGCGGCGGTTTTGACGGCGAGATGGTGGGCCTGAACGGCGTTGCCGCCGTGCCCGGATTCACCGCGGGCATCAACGGCCAGGCGCTCGAGCTCGACGGGTCATCGGTCATGCGGGTGCTGTTGGATCTGCATCCGGAATTCTGTCCCCAGTTCACGATCGCCGGCTGGGTGCGCATGGATCCGACCGTCACCGGCACCCAGTGGGTGGTGGCCACGGGTGGCGCGGGGCCCGGCTTACGCACCGGCGGCCGAGGGGCCACCCTGAGCGGCAGTGGCAACGGGCTGCGGGAAGCGGAAGCGATCCGCGACGATCGCGTCTGGTTCTTCTTCGCCGGCGTCTACGACTACACGGCCCAGACCTATCGCTTTCACTGGCGGGAACGCAGCGTGGAAGGTCGGCTGTCCGACGCGGTGCCGGGCGATGTGCTGTGGGTGGGGGCGTTGAACGAACTGCTGCACTACGCCGTGCGCAGCGCCGCCATCGACGAGCTGCGGATCATCGGCCGTGCACTGACGCCCGAGGAGGTCAGCCGACTGCGGGGCAGCAGGCCTTCGGCGTTCGTACCCGCTGCAGCGGACGCCTCTGCCCGCCCGTCGACCGGCCTCCCGCAGGCTGGCCCTGGGTTTACCGATCGCATAGGGCAGACCGAGCCGATCATCGACGCCGACGACCTGGCGGACCGGCGCACCACGCCGCCGCTGATCCCCGGTCAGCAGAGCAGCGACACCGGCAATGACATTCAACTCCGTGAAGCCGGTATCGCGGCGGACGGCCCCCCTCCTCCGACCCTGACGCTGCCGGCGGATGATCCGGGCACCGAGCTGCGGGAACAGCTGGACAACCTCGCCGAGAACCCTCCCATCGAAACGGTGGACGAGATCTTCTGCGATGTTCAGGTAGTGCCGACCCTCGAGATAGACGACAACGCGGATTTTCCCGAGCGGTTTACGAACGCACTGAATCAGCTCGTGCAGTGCGGCTACCACCCCCAGGTGGTGGCGATCAACCGGGCCGATCAGTGGATCGTCTCCGGGGGAGATCAGATTGCCCGCAGCACGAATATTCCCGCGGCACTGGCCCAGCAGCTCGATGCGTTCGAGAGCACCCATGGCGCGCTCGATGCCGGCGACATCTCGAATGGGGACTCCTGGCTGATTGCCGCCGGCAACGAGTTCGCGCAGTCCGGCGTCAGCGTGCGCGCGCGGTTCCGGGCGCGTCAGGTGACGGAAGGCGGCGGCCGGATCGTATCCTTCTCCTTCGACCCGGACCGCCCGACGGAATGGCTGATGGTCGACGACGGCGGCAGTGTCTACAGCGAAAGCCGGATACCCGAAATCGAACGCGCGGTGCAGGAGTTTCCCGTCTCCCAGATCCGGCCCCGCCTGGCCCGGTACCTGACCGAAGACGGCTGGGTGCTGTTCGGCACCGACCTCTGGTACGTCAGCAACAACCTGCGGTCCGGGCATCTGGGCCTGATCAACAACCCGCGCAACGAAAACCGTGCCATCGCGCAGCTGCTCAGCTATCGGGCGCCCGGCAACTATCTGCGGATCACCATGGTGCCGCCCGCACGCGGAGGCGATCCCATCTGGGAGGTGGAGAACGGTTTCGACAGCAACCGGAACATCTGGACGCGGCTCGCGGAGAGCGAGATCACCGGGGCCGCCATTGCCGCCGTTCGAAACAACACCGTCGTCTGGAGCCGGGGCTACGGGTTGCGCAACGTCAGCGACGGTGAGAGCTACGTTCATCCCAGCACCCGCTTCGATTTTGCCTCGGTCTCCAAGGCGGTGGCCGCGTTCGCGCTGATGCAGCTCACCGAGGATCCGGACGTGGCGCTGGACATCGGCGCGACCGGCGGTCTCGAGGATATCGAGGCGCTCTTTTCCGGCGACGACCTGCAGGACTTCCGCGACAACGTGCAGCCGCAGAACGGCAACATCATCCAGGTGATGCAGCACTGCGGCGGCTTCTGCTATGGACACGTGACGAACTGTGATGCCGGATTCAGTCAGGGCGGCGCCCGGGAGTACGACGACACCCAGATCCCGCCGACCACCGCGGAGGTGATTCTCGGCAACGCACCGGCCGCTAATGGCAACCGCATCGTGCGCAATGGTCAG
Organism: Pseudomonadales bacterium; assembly: GCA_041395945.1. Taxonomy (NCBI): domain Bacteria; kingdom Pseudomonadati; phylum Pseudomonadota; class Gammaproteobacteria; order Pseudomonadales; species Pseudomonadales bacterium. The sequence goes on along the minus strand of JAWKZN010000002.1, from coordinate 797,198 downwards.
ATCGGTCAGCAGAGCCGCTACACGAGCGCCAACTACAACCTGATCCAGGCGCTGATCGACGTGCACGGCGGTGGGTTCGTCGCGCACACGGACCGGCTCTTTCGCGATCTCGGCATGGCATCGAGCACCTATGCGTCTCCCTACATCGGCCGCAATACGGACAGGTTTGCCCGAGGCCACGAGCGCGGCGTGATCACGCCCACCGTGGCGTACGGAGAGCTGGCGGCTGCGAGCCTCGTGTCCACGGCCGCCGATATCGCCCGATTCGTGATTGCGGTCAACGACGGCGGCGGGGGCGCGCTGTCGAGCGACGGGGTCGATCGTCTGGTGGGACGCAACAGCGATGACCTGCAGTACTGCAGCAACATGGGCACCATGCGGCTCGGCATCAACCGCCGAGCGGCAGACGGCAACTGGGGCACGAACGAAACCTGGTGGCACAACGGCGACCACAATGGTTATCACGCCAAGATGATCGGCATTCCCCGCCTTCAGTCGGGTCTGGTGGCGGTCATGACCTCTCATGGTGACGACGAGAACGATTTCTGGAACGAGCTCGCGGAGAGCTTTCGAGATGCGTATGGCATTCGCTGATCGGCACCTGCACAAACTGGCGCTGACCCTGCTGCTGACGGTCTGTCCTGCCTGGGCAGCCGCGGCGCCCTGCGACGCCTACTTCCCGTTCGACGGCGACCTGAACGATGCCAGCGGCAACGGCTACCACGGCCTCATGACCGCCGAGGGGGCGCCGCCGGCGCCCCGGTTCGCGGCGGGTCGGAACGGTCAGGCGCTTCACGTCCAGTCCGGCGCCGCCATGCACGCCTTCATCGATCTCCACTACGACTTCTGCCCTCAGGTGACGGTCACGGCCTGGTTCAGGCTCCCGTCTCTCTCGGCGTCGGGAAATCAGTACCTGTTCTCCACTGGCGGCGGCGTGGGCCCCGGCGCCTATGTGCAGGACGGTAGCCTCCGGATCGAGGGAACGGGCAACGGGATCTACTACCGGGATGCGGTCGGCAGCGCGGACACGTGGTACTTCATCGCCGTCACCTACGACTACGTGAACGGCACCTACGCGCTGACCTGGCGGAACCGCACCGTCTCCGAGGACATGGGAAGCATCGACTACGATGTGGAGAACGCCTTCTGGATCGGCACCTACAACGACAACCTGTCCTACACGGCCCAGGACCTGCTGGTGGACGACCTGCGAATCCACGGCCGTGTGCTGTCCGCGGATGACATCCGGGCGCTGGCGGCCGGCACTGCGCCGGCCGCGTCGACGCTGAGCGCGGAACCCGTGTCCACCACGACGCCACTGCCCGATACCCTGGGGCCACGGCTGACCAGCCTTCCGGGCACAGAGAGGGCGCTGCCCGCCTGCGAGACCCATCAGGACTGCGCGGCCGGATCCTACTGCGCCTGGGACGGCACCTGCCATCCGGAGCGGCACGCGCCGAGGCAGACGCTGTCGTTTCAGCCGGTGCAGTCGGACCTCGCCGGCAACGTACTGCTGCCGGAAGTGACACCCGCCGAAGCGGAAGCCGAGCCCGCGTCGACGCCGGCAGCTTCGTCGGGACCGTACGGCACAGGCAATCCATCCTTCACGATGGTGGCCGGCCGGGTGGGAGACAGCCAGCGGCGGATCGATCTCGGCGAGGAGTTCCTGACCCGCATCCGCGTACGGCGCGACGGCGACACCCGCGGGCCCTGCCGGATCTGGGCCAATGACACGGATCTGGATCTCTGCCGGGGCACACCGGCCTCCGAGCAGGAGACCATCTCGGTCCAGCTCGACGGCTCGGTGATCGGTCGTCTGTCGGTGTGTTCGATCGGCACGGTTGCCGGCCTCCACGTCTGGGGCGATGTGATCGATGCGGATGGTTCCACCCGCTACGAGCCGGCCGCCAGCCAGGACGAGTTTCCCAACTGCCGGGGGTTCGAGGCCACGGTCGGGGAAGCATGGAGTTCCTCGATGCTCTGCGCGTCCAACCAGCTCGCCACCGGACTGGTGGTCCACTCCAACGACATCGGCCCCTATGAGGTGATCACCGGACTGCAGCTGATCTGTCGGCGTATCGCCGTTCGCTGAATGCAGGAATCGCCCACTATCAGCAGCGCGGGCTCGGTCGTTAAATAAGAGAGACGGAAAACCAGAATGAGATTACCCCTCGAAGGGCTGCTCGACCGGGTGCGTGAGGTCGTCCCGCTGATCCGCGAACGCGCGGCGGTGGCGGAGCGGCAGCGCAAGCCCGACGACGACGTGATCGATGCGCTGGCGGCCACAGGCGTGTTCCGGTCATTCGTGCCGAAGCGCTACGGCGGCTACGAGATCGGCATGGATCGCTACGTGGACATCGGTATCTGCGTCAGTGAGGCGTGTGCGTCCACCGGCTGTCCGGCCACTGGAAGTTCTCGAGCGGCATCATGCACGCCGAGTGGGTGCTGGTGAATGCAGGGGTGGTTGACAAGGATTCCCCGATCCCACGCAAGTTTCTGCTCCGGCCCGAGCAGGTCGAGGTGGTCGACACCTGGCACGTGGACGGTATGGCAGCGACCGGCAGCCAGGACATTGTCGTCCGGGACGCATTCGTGCCGGAGCGCTATGTGTCACTGCCGCTCGGGAGCGCCGGCGACGGCGAGGTTGCATACCTGTCGCGCATTCCGGTGCTGCCCTTTCTCGCGCTCACGGCCGGGATTCCCGCCCTGGGCGCCGCGCGGCGTGCGGTGACGCTGTTCCGGGAGCTCGTCGGCAAACGCGTGCGGTTCGGCACCCACAGGGTGCAGGCGCAGAACGTCGCCTCACAGATCCGGCTCGCCAATGCCTACACCCGGGTGCGGGCGGCGGAAAGCGCCATGCGTGAATGCGCGCGGGCCGTCGAATCACAGGCTCGCGGAGACATCTCTCCTTCGGAGGTGGAGCAGATACAGTGCCGCCTGGCGATCGGGCGGGTGGTGCACGAATGCCTGGGCGCGGTGCGCGACATCATGGATGCGGCCGGGTCCAGTGTGCACTTCGACGGCCAGGAGCTCGGCCGCATCCACCGCGACGTGCAGATGATGAGCACGCACACCATCTTCGATCTGGAGCTCGCGTCGCAGCAGTGCGGGAAGGCGATGCTGGAGGTCGAGGGGGATCTGTTTTCTTTCCGGTAGCCCGGACTTTCGGCCTGTCCTGCTCGCCACAAAGGCGGGAGCCTCGGCCATGAAGGTCGGCCTGCTCGGCAACGGCATCGGCCGCAGCCGGGCGAAGCATCTCCACGAGCTGATCGGAGAGCAGCTGGGGCACCCCTTGACCTACGTTCCGATGGATCTCGAGAGCCGGGGCCGGGTGTCCCTCGCGGACGAGCTGACACGTTGCGAGAACGCAGGATTCGCCGGCGTGAACGTCACCAACCCGTACAAATCAGAGGCGTTTCTCGCCGTGCATCGCACGGTGTCCATGCCGGACGGCCTGACATCCGTCAACACCGTTCTGTTCCGGGAGGATGGCTGGACCGGGACCAACACGGACTGCTCGGGGTTCGTGCGGGCCTTCCGATCGGGTTTCGGAGCTGATGCCCAGCCTGGCCGTGTTCTCATCGCCGGCGCCGGCGCCGGCGGTGTCGGCAAGGCCATCGCCTTCGCCCTGCAGGAACTCGGCGCAGTCGAGCTCGCCATCCACGATACCGCCCCGATGGCTGCCAGGGCGCTCGCTTCCGAACTCGACACCTGTGGGCAACGCGCCCGCGTCACGACAGATCTCGCGGCAGAGATGCGCAGCGCCGACGGCCTGGTCAACGCGACCCCCGTCGGCATGTTCCAGTACCCGGGGTGCGTATTTCCGTCGAGCGGACTTGAAGATCAACGATGGGCGTTCGACGCGGTCTACACTACGGAGCACACCGACTTTCTCCTCGCCTGCGCCGGGCGCGGCATTGCCGTCCTGTCCGGCTTCAAGCTCTTTCTGTACCAGGGCCTGGATGCCTGGCAGCACTTCACCGGGGTGGCTGCCGACGCCGGATCGATTGAGCGCGCCTTTCTGCGGCGATATGGATCGGCGGGCTGAATCCAACGGACCATCGCCGACTCGCGCCACCCACCCACCACCCGACGCGGTTCCACCATCGACGGTGGCAGCGCTCTGCCCGGTCTCGCCCTCTGAGCACCCGCATCACCGCATTCTTTGCAGACCCCGGCCAAACCGCAGGAGCCTGGCACGGCCCTTGCGGCTACCGATGCGGTGCAATTCACCGGGACATCGAAATCATGGCCAGACACCCTTTCCTCCGGCAGCTGCCCGCTTGGTACGCATTGGTTTTTTCAGTGGTGATGCTCGTTTCCGCGGACACCGCCGCAAGCTCTCTTGTCACGATTCTCCGATAGCCGCGACGTCGCTGATTTCAACCTGCGGCTTGACCTGTAAGTAGGGTACACCCTCCAAACTGCAAAACATTGATTTCAGGTTCAGTTCCTCCAGAGGCTGGTTTTGCATGATTGAAGGGCCCGGACACGATCCGCCGGACAACACCGGCCACGCGCTGGTGGTGAACGCCGGTAGCTCCTCGCTGAGGCTCGCGAGCCATGGATTGACGGGCCCGTCGGACTGTCTTGCAGATCTCCGGCTTTCGCCGGCACCGGCCGCCGATTCGGCCGTGTTGACGGAGTTTATCGCGAAGCGCACGCTCGAGCCCCCGCCGGCTGTCGTTCACCGGATCGTGCACGGCGGCGTTCGGCTAAATGCTCCCTGCCTGATAGACGCCGAGGTTGAGGCGGAGATTGCGAGGTTCAAAGCGATCGCTCCGCTCCACAACCGGGTGGCGCTGAGTTGGATTCAATCCGCTAAGGCCGCGTTCGGGGAGCATGTGCCGCAGATCGCCTGCTTTGACACTGCGTTTTACCGTGACCTGCCTCCACACGTGTCTGCGTACGCGCTGACGAAGGAGCTCAGCGAGGAGTTCCAGGTACGTCGCTATGGGTTCCATGGCATAGCGCACCAGTCGATGCTGAAGCGCTTGTGGTCCGAACGGTCATCTGAAGGATCTCGGCGGGTCATCTCGCTACAGCTTGGATCGGGATGCTCGGTGACGGCGAGTGACCACGGGCGGCCCGTCGATACCTCGATGGGCTTCTCTCCACTTGAGGGACTTGTGATGGGCAGTCGCTGCGGCGATCTCGACGCCGCGGCCGTGCTGTACCTGATCGAGGAGGGTGGCTTCTGCCCGAAGGAGCTTGGCTGGATTCTGAACGAATCATCTGGCCTGCTCGCCGTTTCTGGGCAGTCGAGCGATATGAGGGTTCTGCTGAACAGTGAAGTCGAGCGGGCAGAGCTTGCTGTCACCATGTTCTGCCATCGAGCTCGTCACTATCTTGGAGCCTATTTGGTGGCGCTCGGCGGGGTTGACGCCATTCTCTTCGGGGGCGGTATCGGCGAGAACGAACCGGTCATTCGCGAGCGTATTTTGGAGAACCTCTGTTGGGCGGGTGTTCTGCTCAATGCCGGGAAGAACCACTCCGTATCGGGACCGGGCGGTGGACCGATTCATGCGGACGACAGCACGGTTGAGATCTGGGTGATACCGCCAAACGAGGGGCTGGAAATGGCTTTGGCTGCGCGGGTGCTTCTGTTTCCGCCGCGAGAGGCATCAGCGTGAGCAGCGAGCAGTCGGTAGGCACCCATACGCCATTGAGTACCGACGAGCTTGAGCAGTTAGATCTCTATTGGCGAGCGGCCAACTACCTGTCTGTCGGCCAGATCTACCTGTTGGCTAACCCGCATCGCTCACCGATTGGGTAGTTGAGGCAGTCTACGGGATATTTTGAGCTGCGAGTCGGCTGCTGATCGGCGATGGTAACGATTGGTTGGGCAGGCCGCAGCGTATTGGCCGATTGCCGTGTTGTTTTCTCTTCAGCGGGGGGTGTTTTGTGCGATTGAGGCGAACGCCTCCTCCGGCGACTGCCGGTTGAACATTCCTGACCAGTATTCGAACTTTATCCGGGTGGTGCCCAGGCCGTGCAGCGGATCATCGGTTGCATCCAGATCCAGCCAGATCTCCCGCGGTGGCACATCGTGGGCCTCAATGAACAGGTCCACCAGCAACCGGTCAAGCGCCTGCGGATCCGCAGCGATCTTCTTGTAGCGATCACTGGCCGCCGAGGCCGGTGTGGTCAACTCCAGTCGATTCAGCGTGCTCGATCCGGCCAGCGGATACCCTCTGTCACGGTCTCGCTCGCGGTCTTCACCCGTGAGATCCCGTTTACCAACCAACAGCGCCAGCACGCTGTCCGAGCGCAGCCCATCGTGATCGTTGAGATCTGCATAACCCAGCCCCAGACCGTAGACGCGTTGCGCCACCAGCGCGTGGACACTGTGTTCGATACTGTTCGGATTACGGTAATCGGTGAAGCAGCCGGCGAGTCGACTGAGCATGCCCAGCCGCTGATCCACCTCCCGCAGCAGCAGTCCGCCACCGTCGGACGTGATCCGGCCACCATCGAACCGACCGATCACCTGACGGCGATCCAGTGCGTGAAATTTCAGTTGCTCGGGATTACACTCTGTCGCCATAGGCCTCTTCCTCTGCGTGTCATAACGTGTTGTTTGCACTCACTTTATGCACCAGACAGAGGCCTATTTCCATTACATCGGTGAGATTTTCGGGCTAGGCTGCAGGCAGCCTGATCCGCAGGCAGTCCACCGCCGCAAGACTCTATGCGCTTGTTGGCGCCGCATTCGCCTGGTGGTTTTTCTGTATGGCGGAAATCGCCACTGCACCGACGCGGGCAAGCCGCCGAGATCTGGATGCTGCGTGACCGAACGGAGTTGCGACAATCAACTCAATTCGGTACGGCTTGCTTCCAGCAGAGCCGCGGAGCTTGCGACAGAGATGCTCCAAGATGCCGAGCGGCGATTCGTTTCTATCAAAGCAGATCATCCGGGATATCTTCCGGCGTCAGCGACCAGACGGGTGGTCGCTTTTCCAGGAATGACACAATGCCTTCCCTGGCGTCGGCCTGGTTGCCGAGCCAGGCGAAGGCCGGACCTTCGAGCTTCATCATGTCCGCCGGGTTGGAGTCGAGGCCCTTCCATAGCAGCCGCTTGGTGATCGCCACAGACGCTGGCGCGGTGTTCACATAGTCCCGTGCCATCGCTCTGGCAGTCGGCAGCAGCTCGTCATGGGGCAGCACTTTTGAAACCAGTCCCATCTCCGCCGCTTCCGCACCTGTGAAGATCCGCCCGGACAGAAGCAGATCCGCTGCGTTGGAGAAGCCGGCCACCCGCTGCACGATCAGGTGAGCGGCGAGTTCCGGCATCATGCCGCGGCGAGTGAATACGAAACCCATTTTGGCCCTTTCTGACGCCAGACGAATGTCACACAGCATCGGGTAGGTCATCCCCACCCCGACCGCAGGTCCGTTGATGGCGGCGATCACTGGCTTGTCGATCTCATTGGGAAACAGATTGCGCAGGTTGCGGCCCACGTTTTCCTCTGCCCCGCCACGGCGCTCCCGGTTGGCGAAGGTGCCAGCGCCCCCCTGCAGATCCGCACCGGCGCAGAAGGCCCGGCCGGCGCCGGTGATGATCACAGCCCGAACATCCGGATCGGCGTTGGCCTGCTGCAGGGCCTCGCTGAGTTCTGCGGCCACGGTGGCGTTCCAGGTGTTCATCTTCTCCGGCCGATTAAACGTGATGGTGCAGACCTGGTCGGCAACTTCGTAGAGCACTGTCTCGAAACTCATGTCATTCCCTTCTATTCTTTTCGAACCCAAGTATCGCCCCTTAGGCGCCGGTCCCGCACCTGCGAATCAGCAGCAATTGCTGAAACATGGCTCCGATGGCACCACTTTAATACCAGGTTTTGGTTTAAGACCTGTATTGACCGCGAGTCGGACGGTGTGGAATTGTCCCGGAGAGGATCTTCATCGACGACCAGGGTTGTCCCCGGGGCGACCGGACCGAAGATCGGTCCGAAGGTTATCAGACGGAAAACAAGGGAGAGCACCATGATCACCGCCATGCCCAGAATCGCCATCGCCGCCCGGGACTTCGATGCCCTCGTGAGTGTCTTCCGGGACCGGTTCGGCATGCCGCTGGTGGATATCTCCTCCGACAGCGTGCCGGGCCTGGGTGCAAAGCTGGCACTTTGCGTGCCGGCAGGCGGCAGTAACATCGAACTCATGTCACCGGCAGATCCGGCAACCCCTCTGAGCCAGAGTCTGCAGAAATTTCTTGATCGCCGCGGCGAAGGCCTTTTTGCGCTGATGCTCGAAGCGCCGGATCCCGATGCCGAGGCCGATCTGCTGCGCGGCCGCGGCCTCAATGTGCTGCCGCTGATGGCGGGGGCCGCCGGACGCGATGTGCACCCCAACTCGACCAACGGTGTGCTGATCCGCGTGTATCCGGTGAATTCGTTCCAGGCGGTACCCGAGCAGATTCAGCAGCGGGAGGACCGATCTCTGGGGCTGACCGGTGTATGCAGGGTCATCATCGCGGTGCGGGATCTCGAAGCAGCCAGCGCCGTTTACGGTGCAGGCCTCGGCCTGCCTGTCGCCGCGCCAGCACGGGACGCCCGCAGAGGCGTCAGTTCCGTGACCGTCCGGCCGCCTGCCGGGGGTGTGATCGAACTGGTCAGTGTTGCGGATCCCCAGTGCCCGTTTGCAGCCTCGATCGCCACACACCTGGCCACACGCGGCGAAGGTATGTATGCCCTGGTACTGCAGGTCAGTGATGCCGCCACGGCGGTTGCCAGTCTCGGTGAGCGTGGGATCGAAGTGTCAGACGATGGCGGGCAGCCGGGGCCGCTTGAGGTAGACGCGGCGTCGGTCTTCGGTACCCGGATTCTGCTCGAAGATCTGGCCTGACCGTAATTGTATGTGTCTGCAACGCCGATAACCCCGCCGCCAGGCCGGTTCGGAGGGAGCAACCGATGAATCCGGGCCTGCGCTGGTATCTCACCGGCACTGCTCTGTTCCTCGTACCCGGTGGCATTCAGATGGTGTTGTATCCCTGGCTGGTCGCCGTGTTTCTGCACGAATCCCCGGAGCGGGTCGGCCTCGCCCAGACGGCGGGCCAGCTTCCCATGCTGTTGCTCATACTCTGGGGCGGCCTCATCGGCGATCGGGTGGACCAGCGTCAGCTGCTGATACGCCTGCAGTTCGCCATGATCGCTCCACCGCTCATCATGGCGATGCTCGTGGTCGCTGACCTCATCGTTTATGAAGTCCTGCTGGGCTGGGCATTCGTTGGTGGCTGTTTTGCCGCGTTCGCGCAACCGGCACGGGACGCACTGCTCAATCGAGTCGCCGGCCATGAAATTCAACGGGTGGTGACACTGACCATCGGCGTGCAGTTCGGTGTGCAGATTCTCGGCTTCGGTATCGGTTCCAGTGCAGACCAGCTCGGACCTGCAGTACTGATGAGTGCCCAGGCTGTCTGCCTGCTCGCAGCCGCACTGGCGACCCGCCGGATCCCGAAACTGCCAAAGGCCGCCGTAAGGCCACGAGGTCATCCACTGCGGGAAATCGGCGAAGGTCTGTCGGTGGCCTGGCGTTCAGAGGCGATCCGGCCCGCGCTGGTGCTCACATTCTCTATCGGTGTGTTTTTTGTCGGTACCTTCATGGTGATCCTGCCGCTGATGGTCCGGGACCTCTATCTCGGCAGCGCGGGGGGCATTGCGCTGGTGTTCGGCACCAACATGGCGGGCACCTGCACCACGATTTTCTGGCTGATGCGGCGCGGCGGGCTGGAGCGACCCGGGCGCGGGCTGCTGCTCGGCAATATTTGCAGCATCGCCATTCTCTCACTGCTGCACTTCGAACTGCCCCTGTGGGGATTTTACCTGGTCGTGTATCTGTGGGGATTGTGTGGTGGCATCAGCATGACCATGTCCCGCGCCATCGTGCAGGAGGCGTCTCCCGCAAGTCATCGCGCGCGACTGATGTCGGTTTATTCCCTCGGCATGGCGGGCGGTACACCCATCGGCAGCATCGGGCTCGGCTGGTGTGTGGGGCAGTTCGGCACACGCGGTGCGGTGCTGGTACCCGTTCTCGGTATGGCCTGCGTGCAGGTCCTCCTGCTGACCCGATCGAAGCTGTGGAATGTACGCCGTCTGCTGGCTGCAGAGGAATCAGGCTCAGACGCTTGAGGATGCAGCTTTCCTGGCGGGAGACGAGATCGCGGGAAGTTGCGTGTTGACCTGGCGTAGAAATAGAACTCTAGTGGTTGTCTCTCAAACTGGAATCAGGAGCGCGCCTGTGATCGGCAAGTTGAAATCGAAATCTCCGGCCGTTGCGGGCCTGTCTGTTTTTCTGGTGATTCTGCTGTCGGCCTGTTCGCAACCGACCGAGGATGCGGCGGAGGTGGTACAGCCCGTGGCACAGCCTGTGGAGAGTGCAGAGGCGTTCCTCGCGCGCGCCCGGGCAGTGCATCACGCCGCACTTGTGCTGGACGCCCATGCGGACATCGAGATCGCGGGAAGTCCTTCGCGTTATGCAGGGCCGGATGGGGTCTCGAGAGTGGCGCCGGAGAAAATGCGGACAGGTGGTGTGAATGCAGTGGTGATGTCGGTGGCCGTAGGCCCGGGACCGAGAACGCCGGAAGGCTATGCGGCAGCGCGTCAGATCGCCGATGAGAAGCTTGCTGCGGTCGTCACGCTGGCAGCAGATCCGGCAAACAATGCGGTCATTCCACGCACAGTCGATGAACTCGAGGCGGCGCACGCCGACGGCGGGCTTTCATTGATCCTCGGGTTGCAGAATGCGCTGATACTGGGCACGGAAGTGGATTCAATTGATGAACTCTACCAGTCCGGTGTCCGTGTTTTTGCATTGACTCATATGGGTCACAACGACTTCGCGGACTCTTCGCGACCACTTTTTTTAAGCGAGACCGGGACTCATGAACCTACCGCAGAGCATGGTGGATTGTCTGCGCTGGGTGTGGCGGCGATCGAACGGATCAACATGCTCGGGGGGGTTGTAGACATCTCCCAGCTGTCGCAACAGGCCGCCCTGCAGGTGATGGATCTGTCCCGCGCGCCGGTCATCGCGAGTCATTCCAATGTGCAGGCGCTGTCGAGTGTGAGCCGGAATCTGTCGGATGAGGAAATCGACCGCATCGGCGCAACAGGTGGGGTCATTCACGTTGCGCCTTTTCGAGGCTATCTGTTCAACTCCGCCGATCCTGCGCTGGATGCGAACATCAGAGCCGCACGGCGGGATGCGGGTGTCACGGAAGACTACCTGTATCCCTTCGAGCTTTACTGGGAGATTGATGACCCCGCAGCACAGGCAGAATTTCTCAGCGCGGTCAGCGAACTCATTGGTCCGGGAAGTCTCGATGACATGCTCGATCACCTCGATTACATCGTAAAGCGCATCGGTGTCGATCATGTCGGGATCGGCACCGATTTCAATCATGGCAGCGAGATCCCCGGATTCAGCGACGCCAGTGAAGCGTTGAATGTGACGATCGGTCTCCTGAAGCGAGGTTACAGCGCCCAGGATGTCGAAAAAATCTGGGGCGGCAACTTTCTTCGGGTGTGGCGCAAGGCTGAGCAGACTGCCGCTGCGCGTCCATAGAGCACTCGACCATGAAGTATGAATCGAACCTGGCGTCGGTCGCCCGACATCCGCTGCCGGCCTGGTATGAGGATGCCGCAGCTGGCATCTTCATCTGGCAGCCGCTCAGTCACCACACCGACAGCTGACCACCGCCTCTCGATCACAGGCATCCAGGTTTGCGAGAAGATGCTCCGCATGCCGCTGGTAACGTGCGATCCCATGTTCGAGGAACACCTCGAGGGCAGCCTGAACGTGCACGATGGCCTCGTCGAGCAGTGCCGGCTCACCACGCATGAGCGCCAGGTTACAGGTGAGCTCTCCGAGGTTCACCTCCACCTCTGCCCAGTTCACGGGTACCCGGTCCCGGGTGTAAACGCGTGCGGCTTCCCGGAACGCTTCCGCCGCCCGGGTGAGTAGATCCGGATCTCCCTCGAGCTGAGCCAGAGTCGCGGTACTGGCGGCAATGTTGTTCTGCACCATGGCCCAGCTCAGCGCGGCGGTGCCAGGCGACAACCAGCTTGCCGCCTCCTGGCACCGGTTGATCGCCTCCCGGACCATGGCCAGCCCGTCCTGTCCCAGCCGGGCGCCGTGCTGATACATGGCGAGGCAGATGTTCTGCTGGGTAAGCGCCCAATCCAGCGGCTGGTATTCCGGGCGCTGTACATCCAGGGCTGCCTGCAGCTCGGCGACGCCCCGGTCGAAGAGGTCCGATGATTCGGGCCCGGTGCCGAGTTCCCCCAGACGGATGAGGATCGTCCCCAGGATCCGTCGGTTCACCGCCCACAGCTGCGGGGTCACCTGGCGGTCGATGACTTCGGCTGCGGACTCGATCTCGATACCGGCCCGCTGCAGTCGTTCCACGGCCAGTTCCAGGGTGGGGGCATAGGCATGCAGCCTCAACCAGGCCGAGCCGAGATTGGTTTTGACCGCCGCCCAGTCCTGCGGAAATTCCGCCTGGGGTCTGACCTCGAGCACCGCCTCGCAGGCGGCGATGGCGGACTCGTAATGCTCCTGGGAGGACTCGTAGTCGCCCAGCAACCGGTACTTGTAGCAAAGCTGAGCGTTGACCAGCGCCCAGCGGGTGGGATCCATCTCACTTCGAATGCTGCTGCGCAGATTGCGGTCGGTGACAACGGAGGCCTGCAGCCACTCTATGGAAGACCGGTAGCTCGCCATGGCATTGTTGCGGCGGTCGTTCAGGGTGTCCGCCCCGAGCTGCATCAGTGTCAGCGACAGCTTCTTCAGGTCCGGCAGGCTCAGCTCAGGCCTGGCGATGTCCAGTGGAATCTCTAGAAACCGCTCGTCCACCGTTACCGACTTGCCTCCGAGCTCCACCTGCTGCGGCGACAGATCCGTCCGCGTGGAGACGAGCCGCAGATTGACCACATCTCCCAGACGTTCTCCCCAGAGCAGCACGTGGGCGCCGGCCCGCGCCAGCTGCCGCTGGGCAGCGCCGCGAATTCCGTCGAGCCTGACCCGCCGGTCTCCGGGCCCTGCATCGCTGTAGGTGTCGCAGAGCGTCACCACAGAAAGGAAGGGCGCCAGTGCAGCGTCATCGAGAAACCGGTCGGCAACGAAGCGCTGGGCCTGAGCGTGCTGATCTCCCTCGAACCGGGCGATCAGCACACCCAGCCGGCCTTCTTCGATGGTGGCGGTCGACGTCAGCGCACGCAGCCGGCAGTTCACCTCATCCCAGCGAAAAGTCACGGTTGCGCCGAGAAAGAGCACCGCGCCGGCAACGCACATCAACAGGAACCACCGCCAGCGGGCAGGCTTGAGCTCCGGGGCGGAACCAGTCTCTGCATCGTCCACCGGCCCCGGTTGGCCAGCGGCGAGGGGCGGATCCGTGCTCGTCAGGTACAGCGTATGGGTCGGCACGCCGAGCGCCCGGGCCACCCGCTCGATGGACTGGGGATCCACGGGCTGCTCGCGAAACACGCGGCTGACCATGTCCCGCGGCGCTGTCTCCAGCGCTTCCAGGTCGGCGATCCGCTCGGCGAGCGCTGCCTGGGTGAGACGAGGCAGTTCGGCCTCCCGCATCGCCTGTTCCAGTCGGATGCGGGAAGCCCGCACGCCACGTTTTCTGCTGTCAGCCACTGTGAACCTGTCTACGAAACTTCAATCCGATTCCCGTCCGGGACCAATCTGCCGGTTACTGGCCTTAACTGCCGATACCTCACGATGCGTGGTTTCTTCATCCGGACGATTCTGGTGCCTCGCCTCGCAACACCCAGGGAACCAGCACCATTGAGCGCAAGGCAGATCGTTTCCACGATGCTTCTTCTCACCGGTTCCGGCTGTGGGCAAGGGCTCGACGAATCATACAGCGACGCCAGCGGCACCACGCGGTACGTGTTTTCTGCCGACGGCTCGGTGCTCATGCAGGTGGCGGATACGGCTCATCGGGCGCGCTATCGGCACAGCGGCGATGAGATCCGGATCTCCGGCAGCCGGGGCGAGGTGGTGCTCGTGCTCCGTTCCGATCGGCTGACGGGATCTATGGGACTGGTGCTCACCAGGGACGACTGACAAAGGACAACTGACAGGAGATGACGGACATGCGAATCAGGGTACTTATGCAGACGGGAATCGCAATGGCGCTGACAGGAGGGGCTGGCATTTTCCTGAATCAGGAGGTACAGGCAGCCTCCCGCGGAGCCCCGGGCGGATCCGCAGCGGCGACCATCGAAATTTCTCTGCCCGGCTGCGCCGCCATGGAGCGGCTCGCAATGACCCTTGACGGGCAGGATCGGGTACCCATAAACCGCTGGGTGGGGAAAGATCGGAACGACAACGAATTGACCCTGGTCAGGGCAGTGGCGGCCCCGGCCTTTGCCGAGACCTTTGGCAAACCCCTGTTGAGCTGGAATACGGCGGATCAGCGCGCCTTTCACGCCACGGTCAGCGAGTGCACGAAAGTGGCCACCAAGGCAAAGCGGTTCGACGTTCAGAAGCAGCTCATCGAGCTGCGCAGGGTGGTGCAGTACCACATGAGCCAGCCCTTGCAGGCTGTGAGCCGGGCCCGGCAGGATGTGCCAGGAAACCTCGATGCGCTGAACAGCCTGCCGGTGAGCACCGGGAAGCTGAAGATCCTGGCACTGCTCGCCCGGCTTCAGGACTTCGGTCGTCAGGAGGGCGCCGGGCAGATTCGCCGGCCAATCGAGCAGATGCGCCACCCGGCGGCAATGCCGGGAAGACTGGTGGCCGGCAGCCTGCAGATCCTGCCGCAGGAGGAAGCCGACGGCTATTTCCGGCGCATCGAACAGATGCGTGACAGCCTCACGGACGAGGTGCTGGCGGAACTCAAGGGCCGGCTGGCGTCCGCGCCGGGCACCATCGAGGGGCTGGCGACGGTGAACGGTGTCCTGACTGAGGCGGCCAGGGACCTTGACGACATCGTGCCGGTAGAGCGGCTGGCCAGCCTGCAGTCGGTGGCCGGGCAGGCGCGCGAGCGGATATGGAAGGACCTCGAGCGAACCATTGCCGGTGTGCCCGCCAACGAGGAAGGTCGCGCCAGCCTCACCGCCATGACCACCAATCCCGCCTACCGACAGCTTGCGGCGGAAGACAGCCGCCGGCTGGCGGAGCTCATCGGCGCCCGCCAGGCTCAGGCGGCAAGCGCTGCGAGCGATGAGGCTGTGGCCGGCCTCGGTGCGTTCCCCCATACCCTGGCTGGCCTGCGTGAGCTGGTGGCTTTTGCCCGGGAGGAGCGCCGTAAGCTCGCACGGCAACCCGCGGCGGCAGCGAAGCAGGCCTTCGAGAACGCCTACTACGAGGCCCATCAGTCCAGGATCGCAGCCGTGGCGGACGAGGTTCAGGACTTCCTCGACGAGGTTCCCGAGACTCGGCAGGGCGTGCAGGAGATCCGCACCCTGCTCAAGGCGATTGACGCGCCGGCAAAAAGCGAGCTGTACCGGGGTGCCGCCACCCGCGCCCAGGCGATCGCCACAGCCGTGGCCGCAGCCGAGCGCCGCGGGCAGTGTGAGCAGGCGTTGCCTGGCGTGGATCTGGACGATGATGCCGCCGCCGAGCTGGTCATGGGCTTCGAGAGAGAGCCGCTGCGGCTCGGCGATCTGCTCTGCGACGTGGCACTTGCCGGCAGTACCGTGCACGGCTACGAGGAACCGGGCTTCTTCGACGACGAGCACCAGTTCAAGATCACCGGGCCTGACGGCATCTACCGGACCTACACGCTGATTCCTGCAGCGATCGGGCCGGAGCGGGAGGCGCTGGTGGGCGTGCGGGTGAAGGATCCCACCAGCGAACGGCCGCTGGACGTGGATCAGTGGCGCGGGGAGCTGGCTGCGCTACTGCCGGACACCGAAGCAGGCCGGAGTACCCGCTGCTCCCAGCTGATGAACACACCGGAGAGCGCGCTCTCCGCACAGGATCGCATGGAGGCAGTGGGCTGTGTGATGGGCAGCCTGCTCGGTCGCTGACCCGGTACGACAGGGATGGGAGTGGCAGCCCGACTCTTACGCCAGCGCATCTGGAAGTTCGGCGTGACACCGGTGGGCCTGCTCCACGCCGGTGTCAACCTCGCGCAGATTATTCGAGTCCACCCTGGACAACATGTCACAATCCATTCGCAACTTCTGATTCTGCCTCTGCCCGACACCGATTGAGTACTCGACCGTGAAGTATGAATCGAACCTGGCGTCGGTTGCCCGACATCCGCTGCCGGCCTGGTATGAGGATGCCAAGTTCGGCATCTTCATTCACTGGAGCCTGTCCTGTATTCCGGCCTATGCGCCGATCGAGAAGAATCTCGCCGAGCTGCTCGAAAAGGGCGGGGAGCGCGCGATGTTCGCCAACACGCCCTACGCGGAGTGGTACCTGAACTCCATCAGACTCGACGGCTCCCCGGCGCAGAGGCACCACCTGTCGACCTATGGCCGCGACCACGACTACGCGGCCTTCGCGGAGGAGTTCAATGCGGCCATCAGAGACTGGCAGCCGGCGCAGTGGGCGGAGCTGTTCAGTCAAGCGCAGGCGCGCTATGTCGTGCTGGTCACCAAGCATCATGATGGCTTCACTCTGTTCAACAGCGACACGCCGCATCCAACGAAACCGAACTGGACAGCGAGTCGCGACATCCTGGCGGAGCTGGCTCCGGAGGTTCGCGCCCGCGGCATGCGCATGGGGCTTTATTACTCAGGGTCGATTGACTGGTCGTTCTTCCATCCACCCATCGAGGATTTTCTTTCGCTCGCCCTGGGTGGGAGCACGGACCCCGAGTACGTCGCCTACGTGGATGCCCACTACCGGGAGCTGATCGACAAGTACCGACCGAGCGTGCTCTGGAACGACATCGGCTATCCGCCGGGTACCAATCTCTACGATCTGTTCGCGTACTACTACAACACAGTACCCGAGGGGGTGATCAATGATCGCTGGATTCAGGTGCCGGCCTGGAACAGATGGTTTTTCCGGCTGGGTCCTGTGCGGAAACTTGTCAGCTACCTGATCCGCCGTCGCGGTCCGGCAGCGGGTATTGAACCACCGGCTCCGCCACACAGCGACTTCGCCACCCCGGAGTACACGGTCAGGGAAGAGATCTCCGCACGTAAATGGGAATGTGTTCGCGGCATCGGCAAATCCTTCGGATTCAACGCCGAGGAATCCGCCGAAGACTATCTGACGGCCGATGAACTCGTGCATATGCTGATCGACATCGTCAGCAAGAACGGCAATCTGCTGCTGAATGTCGGACCCATGCGCGACGGCACGATCCCGCCGCTGCAGGTCGACCGGCTGCGATCACTGGGCACCTGGCTGGCAACCAACGGTGCGGCCATCTTCGAGACCCGACCCTGGATTCGCGCCTCGGCAACCACGGCCTGCGGACTGCCAGTCCGCTTTACCCGAAAGTCCGATCGTCTGTTCGTCCTGATTCTGGGCAAGCCGGCTCAACGGCAGGTTCTCATCAGGCTGCCGGCCGACTCAGCGTCGATGCTGGCGGGACTCGATGCCAGCGCCCGACTGCTGGGTTCAGATGAGCCCGTGCTGTGCGAGCTCCAGGACGGACTGAGCCTGACAGGCACCTGGCTGGACAGCCCGGCTCAGGCGATGGAGTTGAAGTTGCCCTGAACGGCCCGTGCTGCCTTTCTGCGCTACCACCGGGTAACCATAGATCCCTTCATTCCGGACGAACTGCGCAATCGTCCAGAAACGCTGTAACTGCACACCGCCATCGGGTTCACGCCTCAGTGGCGGCTGGAACTGTGCAGACGGGCCACCACCGTGCGCGACTGCAGACCGGCGGCAGCCGGTCGTTTGTTGGAAGCGCCGGTCCTGTTCTGCCACTGCGTGCTGACCAGAGGTGCGTCAGTCGGGGCGAGTTTTTTTGATCCGAATCAATCGGGCGTGCCGCTGCAGCAGCCGAACACCCATTCCGTGACGGGGTCCACATTCTGTCCGACCTGTACGACTAATATGCCGCCGTCTTCAGTCTCCGGGCAGTCGTGCATGAGTTACTTTCGCTTTCTGGTCGCAGGCCTTCTCGCCAGCCTGATCGCCGTCGCCACCTATGCGTCAATCGCACCCGCTGGCTTTGGTCCTCTGGCCGCGGTCCCGGCATTCTTCGTCGCCATCGTGGTTCTTGCGTCCTTTGCACCCCGGCTGAACTGAAGCACCCCACTGGTTCGCCCAGGAACCTGAGAGATGGCGCCGGAGCGTCTGTTTCCACGCAGACCGTTGCCGGTCCCGGGTGTCGGCATCCTGCCGTCCATACCCGTAACCCACGTCCGTCGTGTCACCTCCTTATTCCTCGAACAGCTTTGGCTGACGCGCAAGAAACGCTTTCTTCGAGGCGCTGCCCGATTGAGACGACACGATCCCCGTGGCGCAGTTCAGGCACTCCTGCTGCAGCGTGGCGGCGTCCTCGAAGCGCCCGGACAGTATGCCGCGGGCTTCGGCAGTGGCTGCGTCGATGGTGTTGCCGGTGAGGCAGAGATAGCGCGCGGTGCTGTCGTCGCACAGGCTTGCCAGCAGATCATAGGCAGCCGGCACGCCGAAGCGGATCTGCGGCTGTCCGAAGCGGGCCTGACCCGTGCCGAAGCGGATGTCGCACATCAGTGCGAGATCCATGCCGCCCGCAAGCGCGGGACCATTAACGGCGGCGATCAGCGGCTTCGGGAAGCGGTGCACCACCCGGTGGTAGTGCGCAGCATCCGCGAAGATCTCGGCGCTGTGTCCGCCGGAGAGCTCCTTCAGATCGAAGCCTGCGCAGAACACGTCGCCGGCACCGGTGAGGATCACCGCCTGCACGTCGTCGTCCGCGGCGAGCGTTGTCAAGCCCTCAACCAGTGCATCGCGCAGTGACCGGGACAGCGCGTTCCGGCTCTCCGGACGATTCAGAATCAACCGCGCCACCCCATCTGCGGGCTGCTCGAGAAGCAGAACTTTTTCATCGGTCATGATGCATGAACTCCGGAGGTGAATTGTCCGAGGGCCTGTCCGGCGATGCACGGGTGAACGTCCGCGCGTGCCGTAAGGCCCCGGAACCTTCGAGACCTGTTCGGTGATGTTCGATCGCGAGATTCTACAGGAGCGAGGACCGGTGGTGACCGATCTCGAGATTGACCGGGCCACGTTACCGCTCGCCGGCGTGGTCCACGAGCGGCTGCGGGATCTGTTCGCAGCAGATTCGCTACGGACTACGGGGCGCTGACCAGGATCCCGTCGATCGTTGCGCTGCGCCGTGATCGCTGCTAGCTTCCGATACACTCGCCCGGTTCATGACTGTCGTCGCGGAGGGAGATCATGCTCAATCAGGACAATTACGAAACGATGCGGATCGAGCGAAAGGACAACGGTATCGCCGTTGTCTCGCTCAACCGGCCCGAGCGACTCAACGCTGTGAACGGTCGCATGCATGCCGAACTCGCCAGATTCAGTCGCGATTTCGCCAACGACCGCGAACTGCGGGTACTGGTGCTCACCGGCGAAGGCAGGGCCTTCTGTGCGGGAGGCGATTTCGGTCCCGGCGACCCCATCGGCTCCAACCCGAGCGGACCTACCATGATGGTGGAAGCCCGCCAGATCGTGGATCACATCCTCGAATGCGAAAAGCCGATGATCTCTGCAGTGAACGGTTACGCCATGGGACTGGGTGCGAACGTGGCGCTGCTCTGCGACGTGGTCGTCGCGGGCCCCTCGGCGGTGTTCGCCGACACGCATGTGAATATGGGTATCGGCGCAGGCGACGGCGGCCAGCTCATCTGGCCGTTTCTGATCGGGGTCAATCGCGCCAAGTATTACCTGATGACCGGTGAGCGGATTACCGGCAGAGAAGCGGTGGAACTCGGACTTGCCAACTTCTATGTCGAGGACAAGGATCAGCTGTTGCCGCGCGCGCTGGAGATCGCAAACAGGCTCGCAGCCGGCGCTCCGCAGGCGATTGCCGCATCGAAAATGGCGGTGAACGCCTATCTGCGATCCGTATCGAGCATGGTGATGCCGATCTGCCTGAAATACGAGGAACTCACCATGAAGACCGCCGATCACCGGGAGGCGGTGACGGCATTTCAGGAAAAACGCCCACCGGTATTCACCGGGCGCTGAGCCGTCTGCGGAAGACTGGAGCGGGAGACGAGACTCGAACTCGCGACAACCTGCTTGGGAAGCAGGAACTCTACCAACTGAGTTACTCCCGCGTGAGCGGGCTAGTGTACGCAGGACCGGGCCGGGTGGCGAGTGTGTGCGCGCCGATTTGCGCGCGCCGGTTCAGGCCTCGCCGGCTGCCGCCCCACCCCGATCATGGACAGGCGAGAGCAGACGGCCGGTCAGGACACCGGCGGTCATCGAACCGTTTACATTCAGAGCGGTACGCGCCATGTCGATCAGGGGTTCGATGGAAATCAGCAGGGCGGCAACGGTGACCGGCAGCCCCATGGCGGGCAGCACGATCAGGGCGGCAAAGGTAGCACCACCCCCCACACCCGCCACCCCGAAGGAACTGACGGCAACCACCAGCACCAGCGAGAGAATGAAATTCAGACTCATGGGATCAATACCCATGGTCGGCGCGATCATCACCGCCAGCATTGCGGGGTAGATGCCTGCACAGCCGTTCTGGCCGATGGTCGCTCCGAAGGTGGCGGAGAGGTTGGCCACCGATGAGGGTACCTTGAGTTCTTCAACCTGGGTTTCCACATTCAGGGGGATGGTTGCGGCGGAGCTGCGGGAGGTGAAGGCGAAAGTGAGTACCGGCCAGACTTTTCTGAAGTAGTCCCTCAGGTTCACCCCACCGAGCAGCAGCAGGGCGGCGTGCACGGCGAACATGATGAGGATGGCGAAATAGGAGGCGAACACGAAGCCGATCAGGTTGAGGATATCCTGGGCGTTGGAGCCCGCCACTACTTTGGTGATCAGGGCGAGGATGCCATAGGGGGTCAGCGCCATAACCATATGCACCAGTTTCATGATGATGGCCTGGGTCGACTCGATGAATTCCGCGATCCGAGTGCCGCGCTCCGGGTTTTCTCTGCTCACGCCAAGTGCGGCGATGCCGAACAGGATGCCGAAGACCACCACTGCGATGATGGAGGTGGGCCGTGCGCCGGTGAGGTCTTCAAAAATATTCGAAGGTACGAAGCGCACCAGCATGTCCGACAACCCCAGCGCTGCGACGCTGTCGTAGCGTTCGGTCAGTGCTGCGGCGCGTTCGAGTTCCCGGGCACCCTGGGTCAGACCATCAGCGGTGATGCCAAAAAGGCTGGTGACCAGGATGCCGACCAGCGCGGCGATCATGGTCGTGCCGACCAGAATGCCGATGACACTGCCACCGATGCGGCCGAGTTCCGCAACTTCCCGCATGCGCACCACGGCGGCGATCATCATCACCAGCACCAGCGGCATGATGATCATGCGCAGCAGGTTCACGTAGGTGGTGCCGATTACATCCGTCCACTCGAGGGTGGCGGAGACGGCTTCGGAATTGCTTCCGTAAATCAGCTGCAGGGCGAAGCCGTAGACCAGACCGGCGAGCAGTCCGGCGAGAATCTGCCGGGACAGCGGCAGGCGCGGTCCCCGCAACCTGAACAGAAGGAACATCAGGCCCGCGAACAGAATGAGATTGATTGTTAGCGACAGCAACTGAACTTCCTTACTTGCACCGGGCGTGCACTATAGCCGACACGGGAAAGGGGCGGATAGCTGTGGGTCCGCCGCTGTGCGGATCGATGCGGCGGTTACACCGAGGGCTCAATCACGGCGCCGGAGATGGATCAGTCGTCGGCAAGCTCGGTGGCGCTTACCGGAAGGGCGCGGCTCTTTTCCCGCTCGTAGTCCCGCGCGGCACCCGCAACACTGCCCTGTTCTCCCGTTTCGAGCCATCGCCGAACCCGACCTGCGTCGCCCAGCGGCGAGCGGGTGCCCAGGGAGTTGAGCAGGATCATGGCGACCGGGGACCCGCCGATGTCTGCCACCATGGCGAGACAGCGGCCGGATTCGCTGAGATAGCCCGTCTTGCTGAGGCGCACATCCCAGCGGCTGCTTGCGGTGAGGGGATTGGTATTGCCATAGGCCAGCGAGTACCTCGGATTCCGGAATGAAACACTGTGCTGGTAGGTGGTGGAATAGTCCCGCAGCACGTCGTACTGATAGGCGGCAAGAATCATCTTCCAGAGATCCCGGGCAGACGCGGTGTTGCCGGTGGACAGACCGGTCGGATCGGCAAAGCTGGCGTTGCTCATGCCGAGCTGCGCCGCCTTCGCGTTCATCGCGGCGACAAATGCCGGTACATCACCGGGATAGTGACGGGCGAGGGTGTTGGACGCGAGATTCTCCGAGGACATCACGGCGATTCTGAGCAGATCGCCGCGTCTGACCTCCGAACCGACCCGCAGCCTCGAGTAAGCGTTCTTCTCCGGGTTTTCCGCCCAGTCCATCACGGGAATCCATTCATCCAGAGACTGCTTTGAATCCAGCACCACCATGGCGGTCATGAGTTTGGTGACAGACGCAATGGGTACCGGGATATCGGGGTGTTTGCCGAACAGGACCTCGCCGGTGGAGAGGTCGCCGACCAGAGCGTACACGGAGGCCAGTTGTACCGGCGGGGTGCCCGCTTCCAGGGCCGTTTCTGCAGACGCTGCGGTGAAACCGGTCGTCAGCAGTGCCAGGCACACCGCCAGCAGTCCTCGTCTGTAATGGGCGATTGGCATCATCAGCGAACGCTCTCGAATTGGTCGCTGGTAGAGGCTAGCAGAGTTTGGAGCCGGTGGGGTATGGTGTCTGCGACCTCACCCGCCGGAAATCCACCTTGAACGAAGACTTCAGCCTTGCCGTGTTCTGTGACTTCGAGAACGTCGCACTGGGTGTGCGCGACACCCGCTACCCCAAGTTCGACATGGATCTGGTGCTCGAACGTCTGCTGCTCAAGGGCAGTATCGTGGTGAAAAAGGCCTATTGTGACTGGGATCGCTACAAGGAATTCAAAGCCGCCATGCACGAGGCGGCCTTCGAGCTGATCGAGATCCCCCATCTGCGACAGAGCGGCAAGAACTCGGCGGACATCCGCATGGTCGTGGATGCACTGGATCTGTGCTACACGAAAGAGCACATAGACACCTTCGTGATCATTTCCGGCGACTCGGACTTCTCGCCCCTGGTCAGCAAGCTGCGGGAAAATGCCAAGATCGTCATCGGTGTGGGGGTGAAGAATTCCACCTCGGATCTGCTCACAAGCAATTGTGATGAGTTCATCTACTACGACGATCTGGTCACGGTCACCGAAAAAGGCCGCAAACGCCGCAGCCGCAGCCGCACGAAAGCGGCGGGCGCGGCACCGGGACAGACAAAGGCGAAGGTTGAACCGGCGAAAGACGACCCGCGGGCAGAGGCCATCGAACTCGTGCTCACCACGGCGGAAGCCCTGTTCAGTGAGCGGGGTGGCCGGGAGAAGGTCTGGGCTTCGCAGATCAAGCAGACCCTGCGACGCAGAAAGCCCGGCTTCACCGAATCGGCCTATGGCTTCAGTTCGTTCGGCGATCTGCTGGAGGAGGCGGAAGCCAGGGGGCTGCTGTCTCTGGAACTCGACGAACGCTCCGGCGGTTACGTGGTGCGCAGCACGCCGGATTCCTGAATCGATCAGCGCCCTGCCGGATCCCGTTTTCTCGCGGTACCGGATGCCTTGCCGGCGTAGATCCGCCCGACGTTGGCAACCAGCAGCGGGTCCACAGCGCCCACCGCCTGGGCAGATTTACCGGCGTAATCCACAGCATTCAGCACGAAGCGCATGACTTCCAGTCTGGCCCGAAGCTTGTCGTCCGATTTGATGATGGTCCAGGGTGCCTGATCGGTGTCTGTGAGGCGGAAGGTTTCTTCCTTTGCGTCCGTGTAAGCGTCCCATCGATTCTGTGCCTCCACATCAATCGGTGAGAGTTTCCATTGCTTCAGTGGATTGGTTGTCCGTTCCTGAATCCGCTGAGCCTGCTCCTCCCGGCTCACCGAAAGGTAGAACTTGAAGAGAATGATGCCGGTATCCACCAGCATCTGTTCGAACAGAGGGGCAGAACGGACGAAGTCCCAGTATTCGTCTTCCGTGCAGAAGCCCATCACCCGCTCGACCCCGGCGCGGTTGTACCAGGAGCGGTCGAAAAGCACGATTTCACCGCCTGAGGGCAGATGATTCACATAGCGCTGAAAATACCACTGGCTGCGTTCGATCTCGGTGGGTTTCACCAGGGCGATGACCCTGGCACCACGGGGATTGAGGTGCTCGATAAAGCAGCGGATCGCGCTGCCTTTTCCTGCCGCATCCCGGCCTTCGAAGAGAATAAGGAGTTTTCCTCCGGTGTCCTTGATCCAGTTCTGGAGTTTGACCAGCTCGATCTGCAGGGCGAGTTTCCCCTCCACGTAGTTACGCAGCGACAGACGCTCCGGGTAGGGATAGCGGGGCCCGCGAAAATGGTCGGTGACCGACGCCTTGTTTTGCGGAGGCGCCTGATAACTGAGGATCGGCCGGCTGGACTGATCGACATCCAGTGAGTCGCTGAGCAGGTCATACCAGGGGATTTTCGGCAGGTCGGTCACGCCTGATGGGTACTCCTTGGGGCAGACGGGTAAGTTTATACCTCAGGCAATCGATCGTCCCACGGTAGATACTGTGTCTGAAGAAATCGCGCGAGCGTTACTGGAGGAAGGAGGAGTCATGGCAGCGACAGGAAAACCCGGTGATGCACCTGAGCCCGGGGGTGGTACCGGGTCTGCGCGCGGAAATCGTCAGCCGGGATTCGAGCAGGCTTTTGCGCGGGCGCCTTACGTGAGTCTTGCCACCTACCGGAAATCGGGTGTGGAAGTCGCCACACCTGTCTGGTGTGCCCGGGATGGCGACGAGTTCTATGTTTTTTCGGCGTCAGATGCGGGTAAGGTGAAGCGGATCCGACACAGCGGACGATCCCGGATGGCCGTCTGCGATGTGCGCGGGCGTCTGCTGGGTGACTGGTGCGATACCCGGGCGGAGCTGATCGAGGATGCTGCAGGGATCGCCCGGGCACTTGGGGCGCTACGGCGCAAGTACGGCTGGCAGATGTGGCTGGCTGACACCGGTGCGAGGCTCACCGGCCGCTTGCAACGGCGGGCATACATCCGGGTGCGCCTGCAATATGAGTGATCTGCTGTCGATGACAGACAGCTGCGGAGAACGCGTGGATGACAGTAGCCGTCGCGGGCAGGCACACTCGGTCGGGCGTGGACAAAGCAACCGGAAACCACACTGACCATGCGCGACAGTGAGATTCAGCAACGCCTGGAAAAGCGACTCGGCCCGCTTCACGCCCGCCAGCGTCTGGGCATCGAAGCAGATCATGAAGCCCGGGTGTTCAGTGGTGGGTCGAGCCTGTTCCACCTCGAGAACTGGTATTCCTTTCCCTCCCTTATCCGCTTCAGCCTGCGCATGACGGGCCTTCATCAGCGGGCGATCCGCAATACGCTTGATCTGCGGGTCGTCGAACACCGGGTGGCCCTGCCCGGATTGCCGCCCTCTCTGGAGGGACTGAGGGTGCTGCATCTGTCGGACCTGCACCTGGACATGAATGAAGACATCGTGCATGTCCTCATCGACCGGGTACGCAGCGCCGAATACGACCTCTGTGTGCTGACCGGCGACTACCGATTCCGCACCTTTGGAGAGATCGGGCAGACCGTGCAGCGACTGGCTGCACTCAGAGCCAGTCTGTCGGGTGATGTTTTTGCGGTGCTGGGTAATCACGACAGCGTCACCATGCTGCCGGCTATGGAAGAGATGGGCATTCGCGTACTCATGAACGAGAGCGCATCTTTCGGTGAAGGGGATGGGCGTGTGTATCTGGCCGGCATAGACGACGCCCACTACTACGGTGTGGGGAATATCGAGAAATCGCTGGCAGGCATCCCGGAAGCCGCACCCACCATCCTGCTCAGCCATACGCCCGAGGTCTACCGGCAGGCGGCGCATGCGGGCGTGCACCTGCTGCTCTGCGGTCATACGCATGGCGGTCAGATCTGTCTGCCGGGCGGACATCCGGTCATTCTCGATGCCCGGATTCCCCGTCGACTGGGCCGGGGCCCCTGGACCTACGGCAATATGCGGGGATATACCTCACCCGGCGCCGGTGCTTCGATACTGGGTGTGCGGCTGAACTGTCCACCTGAAATCACCGTGCATGAACTGCACACCGAGGATTCCTAGTAAGGCCGGTCCCGGATGCCGAGTCTGTACATGACTCTCGACAGCAGCAGACTGCCGACTGTGAACAGCCCGGTCAGTGCCGCGACATCCAGCAGATCAAGGCCGAGTTGCGCTCGAAACACCAGCAGAGGCAATGCAGCTTCGGGAATCTGATCCAGCCCGAGGAATCTGCCACTGGGTGGAATATTCAGGCGTCGTTTGATGAAACTGGTAAGCAGGTCGCCTGCCATGGAGCAGGCTGCAAAAGTCATTCCCAGTGTCCAGGTATAGCCCAGCAGCGGGGCGACAAGGGCGGTCGCGCCGAGGCTCAAAGTCAGGCCGCGCCAGGTTTTGCTGCGGCCGAACAGCGGTCGAGCGTCCAGGAAACGCCGACCACCGTCCAGGGGCGCACTCAGGTGTTCTCCGAGCAGGCGTTTCCCGAGCACGGGTGCGCCGTTGGCGGCGAGCAGCAGAAGCAGCGCGCTGATGGCTGTCAGCAGCATTTCAGCCCGGTGCCTCGGGGATCCATCGCACCCTGCCAGAACGCCGGTGCGACACGCTGAGATGTGGCTGCCTGATCAGGGTCTCCTTACTCATCCAGCCTGAGATCTCCATGCCGGCCCAGATTGACCTCGAACCGGATCCGGCCTGCGAGCAGAGTTTCCCAGTCCCGTTCTTCGGCCCAGACGACCATTGGCCAGAACTCCACAAAAAACCAGTCCCTGAGAAAGCTGCGCCGGTAACGCAGCTGGATGGCCGCCTGCTGATACTGCTTCCGGGCGGGGATCAGAATCTCATCATCGTCAAAGGGTGAATCTTCGGCCGCCTCCTCCCGCCAGAGCACCTCGTAGGCCAGGGCAGACTGGCTGGCGAGGGTATGGAATACCGAAAACTTCTGCTCCAGGTTCGGGTTGTGGTCATTTTCCTCGAAATACTGGATGCGTGTGCGCGCACGAAACAGCAGGTTGTCGCTGATGGGACGATTGAAGTACTGACGCAGGTCGTTGCGCAACCCGGTTTTCGAGTAGTAGTAGATCCGATTGGTCGTCTGTCCCTGCCAGTTGTCGGTCAACCCGTATTGAATGCCGGTATTGATTCTGGCGAAAGGATCCAGACTGCCCCTCTTCAGCCGCAGTCCCAGGTCGAAGGCCAGGCTGGTCGTTCCGCTCTGCCTGCCGATCCAGCGCAGGGCAACATCATTCTCATCATCATCGGAGGGTGACCCGTTGCCGTCCTCGACACTGTCGCCTTCGTTGACCACCAGCCGCAGCCGCTCGCTGAGGCCAGGCAGCACCAGGTGCAGTTTGATCTTCGGCGCAACATCCCAGCCATGATTTTCCAGATGGTCGATGTTCAGCCGCAGGCGAACGCGGGTGCGGTTGTCTTCGAAAGTTGCATAGTCGTCGGACACAAAGAAACCATCGACGGCGCTGATCATATCCTGCACGATGTTCGTCGCGCCGCGGTGCAGTCTGTCGATTCGCGCTTCTTCTTCGTCCGACTCCGCAATCGCCCGCGGGGTGAGTGTGCACGAGAGCAGCACAGCGGTGATGAGCGTGCACTGCCTGGTTCCGGGTTTCAAACGTGAAATCTCCAGCACGTTCATAGGTTTGCTCGCAGACATTCCGATTTGCCAGTGACCAATCTACCATTGGTCGTTGAGCATCGCGCTCCAGATCTTGCAGGAGGATTGATTCATGTCAGCCGGAGACAGATTGCAGGATAAGGTGGCAGTGATCACGGGTGGTGCAAGCGGTATGGGTCTGGCCACGGTTCAGCGCTTTCTCGAAGAGGGCGCGCGGGTCGTGATCGCCGATCTGAACCCGGATACCGGGGCGGTTGCGCTCAGCCGCATGGAAGAACTCGGATATGGCCCGTCTGTGCAGTTTGTGCTGACCGATGTCGCGGTGGAGGCGGACGTGATCGCCGTATTGCAGACAGCCCTCGCGCAGTTCGGCGCTCTGGACATCCTGTTCAACAATGCCGGTGTTGGCGGCGCCATCGGGCCCCTGACCGAAACCACCACCGCCGACTGGGATTATACCTTCGATGTGCTGGCGAAGGGGGTGTTTCTCGGGATCAAGCACGGGGCACGGATCATGAAGGCCCAGGGCCGTGGTGGTTCGATCATCAACACGGCATCCATTGCGGGACTGTCGGGGGATGCGGGTCCTCTGGTGTACTCGGCGGCCAAGGCGGCGGTGATCAATCTCACCATGTCAGCAGCAGTTGAACTCGCACCGGATCGGATCCGGGTCAATACCATCTGTCCCGGCTACATCGCCACTCCCCTTGCCGAGCAGGGCAATCCCGAGGGCACACGGGCGGCATTTGCCACGGCACAGCCCTGGCCGGAGTATGGCCGGGGTGAGCACATCGCCGGTGCCGCGCTGTTTCTGGCCAGTGAAGATGCGGCATTCGTGACCGGCGAGAAGCTCATCGTGGATGGTGGCCGCACGGCCGCCGGACCGGAACTGTCGCGGCAGTTCCCCCGCACCTCGGCCAGAAACTCGAAAGTCTCCGGCGTTACAAAAGGCACTACGGGTAAGGCAGCCGATCTGCGCAGGTTATAATCCGCCTCCATGAAGATCGCCACCTGGAATATCAACGGCCTGAAGGCACGCCTCGAGTTCATGCGCCTGTGGCTCGAGCGGCGTCAGCCCGATGTGGTCGGCCTCCAGGAACTCAAACTTACCGATGATGCCTTCCCCCACGATTTCTTCGAAGCTCTCGGCTATCAGGCGATCACACATGGTCAGAAGAGCTGGAATGGGGTGGCGGTGCTGAGCCGGTTGCCGCTCGAGGCGATTCAGGTGGGGTTGCCGGGTCAGGAAGAAGCTGGTGCACGCCTCATCGGTGTCCGGGTGGATGATCGACTGGATTTCACCACTGTGTACTGCCCGAACGGGAAGTCCCTGGAACACGACGACTATCCCCTGAAGCTCGCCTGGTTCGATGCGCTCGCCGAGTATTGGCGCACGGGGGCAACCGAAACTTCAGTGATCTGCGGGGATTTCAATATCGTCCCGACACCGCTGGACAGCTGGAAAGGCAGCGCCGGAGACGGCGATCTTTTCCACACCTCCGCGGAGCGGGAACGCCTGTCCCGGTTGCTGGGGCTCGGTCTGGTGGATCTCTATCGGGTGCATGCGCCGGACGAGCAGGCGTTTTCCTGGTGGGATTACCGGGGCGGCGCCTTCCACCGCAAACAGGGGCTGCGTATCGATCTGCTGCTCGGCAGCCCGGCAGTCGCTGCCCGGGTACGCAGTGCGGAAATCGATCGGGAATTCCGCAAGAAGCAGGATGGTCTGACCGCCTCGGACCATGCTCCGGTGATCGCGGACATTGAATGCTGAGATTTCATCACAGACTGCTCAGGTAACCGATGCGCGACTATTTCATCCGCCGCACCCTGCTGGTGATCCCCACACTCCTGGGTATCACCATGCTGGTATTTATGGTCACCCGCTTCGTGCCGGGTGGGCCGATGGAGCGGGCGCTCATGGAAATTCAGCAGGTCACCCTGTCCAGCGGACTGCAGCGGGGTGCCGGACAGGGGATGGCACTTTCCGAGGCGCAACTGCAGCAGCTCAAGGAATACTACGGACTCGACAAGCCCTGGTATGAAAGTTACCTGTTGTGGCTGGGCAAAATCGTGCAGGGTGACCTGGGCACCAGCTACCGCTACAACGAACCGGTGTGGAATGTGATCCGGGAACGATTTCCGGTGAGCCTGTTCTACGGGCTGGTCAGCCTGGTGATCACTTACCTGGTATGCATTCCCCTCGGCGTGGTGAAGGCCATCGGTCATCGCAGCACCATGGATAATCTGTCATCGGTGCTGGTATTTGCCGGCTACGCCGTGCCCGGGTATGTGCTGGGTGCGCTGCTGCTGCTGTTCTTCTCCGTGGAGAACGACTGGTTCCCCATGGGTGGATTCACCAGTTATGACTTCGATCTGCTCTCTCCGACAGACAAGGTGCTGGATGTGCTGCATCACGCCACCCTGCCGCTGATCTGCTATCTGGTAGGCAGCTTCGCGGTCACCACCATGCTGATGAAAAACAATCTGATGGACAATCTGGCCGCAGACTATGTGCGCACCGCGGTCGCTAAAGGGGTGCCGTTCAGGCGGGCGGTCAGCCGCCATGCGCTGCGCAACTCACTCATTCCGATCGCCACGACATTCGGCCAGAACATCACCCTGCTGGTGGGCGGTTCCTTTCTCATCGAGACCATATTCGATATCGACGGATTCGGGCTGCTCGGACTTACCAGTATTTTTGACCGGGACTACCCGGTGGTGATGGGCATCGTCTTCCTGGCCAGCCTGCTGCTGCTCATCGGTAACATCCTGTCGGACATTCTGGTGGCCTTCGTCGACCCCAGGGTCCGTTTTCACTGACGCGAAGATGATTCGATTCAACCCCCTAACCCTGCGCAAGCTCAAACGATTCCGGGACATCCGGCGCGGCTACTACTCCGCGATTCTGCTCGGGGTGCTGACCCTGGTCTCGCTGGGTGGGGAACTGCTGGTGAGCGAACGGGCACTGTTTGTCAGTTATGAGGGTGCGTGGTCGTTTCCCACCTACTCAGGAGTGGAACTCGGTGCGGTCTACGGGCTCACCGGCACAGAGGCTGTGACACCGGTGGATTACCGGAAGCTTGCCGAACACTTCGAAGGAACCGCCAGCTATGTGGTCATGCCCCTTATCCCCTGGGGTCCCTATGGTAATGATGCGGTCGACGGCGTATTGCGGGCACAACCACCGGATGCCGTGCGCGGCCACTATCTGGGCACGGACAGCACCGGCAGGGACGTGTTTGCCCGGCTCGTCTATGGCTTCCGTACCGCCATATTCTTCGCGCTGGCCTTCACAGCACTCACTTATCTGATCGGGGTGAGTATCGGCTGTGCGATGGGCTACTTCGGTGGCGTCTTCGACCTGATCTTTCAGCGCCTGATTGAGATCTGGTCGAACATTCCCTTCCTTTATATGGTGATCATCGTCTTCTCGGTCATCCCCAGTACCTATGCAACCAGTACCCGGATTGCCATCCTGCTGGTGATCATGGTGCTGTTCAGCTGGACGGGCCTCACCTACTACATGCGCACCGAAACCTACAAGGAGAAGGCGCGCGACTACACAGCTGCAGCCGTGGTTCTGGGCGCAGGTACTTTCCGGATCATCTTCCGGCACATCCTGCCGAACACGATCGCCACCATGGTCACCTTCGTACCCTTCACAGTGGTGGGTGCAATCACCGCAATCACTGCCCTGGACTTTCTCGGATGGGGATTACCACCACCGACGCCCAGCATCGGCGAGCTTCTGAAGCAGGGCACGGCCAATCTCACCACCGCGCCCTGGATCGTGACTTCAGCGTTCGTTGCGCTGGTGTTCATTCTGGCGGTGGTGACCTTCATCGGGGAGGCTGTGCGGGAAGCCTTTGATCCCCGGAAATTCACGCTTTATCGATAGAGGTAGTTTTATGGTTTGCGGACAGCAGCAGAAGACAGGACGGCGGATTTCCCCACAGCAACCCGGAAACGGAAGTGGCCTTGTGCGGAGTCTGTGTGTCTGGATGCTGGTCGCCGGGACCGGATTGCTGCTGTCAGCCTGTGGTGGGTCGGAGTCTGCCGAGGATCAGGCTGCGGCGGCAGATGACCTGGCAGCGCGAAAAGCCGCCATGCTCACGCATATGCAGGCGCACTTCGACAGCAAGCTGTCGCTGCCTCCGGAAGTTTTCGAGGCGCTGGAACTGGGTGAAATCAGCCAGGCGGATGTGGACGCCCGCGCGGCGGCCGGAGAGTTCGAGAAATTCTTTCAGTTCAAGACTGCGGCCGATATCCCGTCCGATCTGGTCTGGGAAAATGGCTCGGGACTGCCTGAGATCGGCAGCCCCCAGGCACAGAAAGGCGGCACTCTGCACCTGAGCGTACCGGATTTTCCGCGGACGCTGCGTCTGATCGGACCGGATGCCAACGGATCCTTCAGGACCTGGATCCTCGATGATGTGACCATGCAGTTTGCCCGCCGTCACCCCAACGACACCAGCATCGATGCCAATGGCAGTTTCCGCTACTTTCCCGGCATCGCCGAGGCCTGGGCCACGGACCGGAAGACGCGCCAGGTGTTTGTCCGCATCAATCCGGCGGCACGCTTCAACGATGATGTGCCGATCACCAGCGACGACATGATGTTCAGTTTTTATTTCTGGCAGCAGCCCTGGATACAGGCGCCCTGGTACAACAATTTTTTCAACCGCAATTTCCTGAACATCACACGCTACGACGAACATACCTTCAGTGTGACTTTGCCCGAGGCGAAGCCGAACATGGCCTATGTGATACTTGAACTCGAGCCGATGCCCAGGCATTTCTTTGCTGAATTTGGTGAAGACTTCGTGCAGCGCTATCAATGGCGTTTCGTACCCACATCGAGCCCCTATGTGATTAACGAAGACGGCCTGAACAAAGGTCGCTCGATTACCCTGACGCGGAAAAAGGACTGGTGGGCCAGAGATCTTCCGTTCTGGCGCAATCGCTTCAACGTGGACAGGATCCACTTCACCGTAATACGGGACACCGCGAAGAGCTTCGAGGCATTCCGCAAGGGTGAGCAGACCCTGTTCAATGCCACCCTGCCGGAGTACTGGTACGAGAAACTGCCGCCCACGGATGAGCTCGTGGCCAAAGGCTATGTGGAACGTGCGGTGTTTTACAACGATATACCCAGACCCACCTACGGACTGTGGATCAACCAGGGCCGGCCGCTGCTGGACAATCAGGACGTCCGGGTCGGCATCAACTACGCGACAAACTGGGAAAAGGTGATCGCCCAGTATTTCCGCGGAGACTACACGCGCATGCGCACCACAGCAGACGGTTACGGTGAATTCAGTCACCCGACCCTGACAGCGCGCCCGTTTGATGTGGACAAGGCCCTCGAGTCCTTCGCGAAGGCCGGTTTTGTCACCCGCGGCAGCGATGGAGTGCTGGTCAACGACAGGGGCGAACGCCTGAGCTTCACACTGTCGACCGGTTACGAGAATCTGAAGGACACGCTCACCATCCTGCGGGAAGAGGCGCTGCAGGCGGGTCTCGAGTTCCGTCTCGAAGTTCTGGACAGCACCGCTTCCTGGAAGAAGGTCCAGGAAAAGCAGCACGACATTCATTTCAGCGCCTTCGCGGTCAGTGCGGAAATGTATCCCCGCTACTGGGAGACTTATCATTCGGTGAATGCTTACGATCAGCCCTGGCTGCCCGATGGCAGCCCCAATCCCGCCCGCAGGCTGAAACCTCAGACCAATAATCTCCAGTCTATTGCCAACCGCGAACTCGACCGGCTGATAGAAGCCTACCGGGCCAGCGGTGATGTGGATGAAATGAAGCGGCTGGCGTTCAGAATGGAAGAACTGCTCTACGAAGACGCTTCCTTCGTCCCGGGTTTTGTCGTCCCCTTCTTCCGCACGGCTTACTGGCGCTGGGTGCGCTGGCCGGATGACTTCAATGTGAAGCTGGCCAGCGGATCCGCCGAGTTCCATCTCCTGTGGATCGACGATGCCCGCCGCGAAGAAACGCTGAAGGCCCGCAAAGAAGGTAAAACCTTCCCCATGGTCGATCGGGTCTACGATCAGTACAAGGTCGATCTGTAAGGCATGACCGAGCGTCCGGACAGTGACCCGCTTCGGGGAAGCGACCCGCTTCAGGGAAGCGACCTGCTGCGGGTAGAAGGTCTCGTGACCGCCTTCGACACGGAAGCCGGCCGGGTTCGCGCCGTAGACGGGGTGAGCTTCCGTGTGCGTAAGGGCCGCACACTGGGACTGGTTGGTGAATCGGGCTGCGGTAAAACGGTTACCGCCCTGAGTGTCATCCGGCTGCTGCCGCTGCCGGCGGCAAGCCTGCTGGCGGGGGAAATCTGGTTCGAGGGGGAAGATCTCGCCCAGGCGTCCATCGAACGACTGCATCAGGTTCGAGGCAACCGCATCGGCATGATCTTCCAGGAACCCATGACCGCACTCAATCCCGTGCACCGGGTCGGCAGGCAGATCGTGGAAACCCTGAAGCTGCACCGGGAACTCGACGACCGGCAGGCTCTGGGTGCGGCAGTGGAGATGCTCGCCAGGGTGGGCATTCCCGATCCGGAAGTGCGGGTGAACGAATATCCGCATCAGCTTTCCGGAGGTATGCGTCAGCGGGTGATGATTGCCATGGCACTGGTCTGCAATCCCGGGCTGGTGATTGCCGACGAGCCCACCACCGCACTGGATGTCACCATCCAGGCCCAGATTCTCGAGTTGCTTTCGCAGATGCAGAAAGAATCCGGCACCAGCATCATCATGATCACCCACGATCTGGGGGTGATCGCGGAAACCTGTGACGATGTGGTGGTGATGTACGCGGGTCGGGTGGCGGAGACGGGCACGGTTGAACAGGTATTCGGCAATCCCGGCCATCCTTACACCCGGGGTCTGCTGGATTCGATTCCGAGACTCTCGACGCCTCGAAAATCCCGACTCCCGACGATAGAAGGCATGGTGCCTGCGCTCACCGCGATGCCCACAGGCTGCCGGTTCAACAACCGCTGTGACTTCGCCGACGCCCGCTGCACGGAAAGCTACCCGGACCTGGACGACGACGGCAGTGGCCATCGCATCGCCTGCCACCACTGGCGGCGCATCGCTGCGGGAACGCAGCTGCAGACTTCAGGACCCGTTGATCGTGCGGCGGGCAGTCCGCCTGGCGCTGAGAAGGATCATCCCATTGTCTGATCAGCCTCTGCTCGATGTACAGGACCTGCGCGTGCACTTCCCGGTGAAAGGCGGTGTCCTCATGCGTGCCCGCGAATACAACCGGGCGGTGGATGGCATCAGCCTGCAGATCCGCGCGGGGGAGACTCTGGGTCTGGTGGGTGAGTCGGGATGCGGTAAATCGACCCTCGGCAAGGCGATCGTGCGACTGCTGAAACCGACGGCGGGTTCGGTCACTTTCGAAGGCCGTGACATTACAGAACTGTCCGCGCGATCGATGAAGCCGCTGCGCAGAGACCTGCAGATGATTTTTCAGGATCCTGCGGAGAGCCTGAACAGCCGTCATACCGTGGGCAGCATTGTGCGCGAGGCTTTCGAAATACACGGGATCAGAGACACGGTCTGGCGCGACCAGCGGGTACTGGAACTGCTGCGTCAGGTCGGACTTCCGGCAAGCGCCGCTGATCGCTATCCGTTCGAGTTCTCCGGCGGCCAGCGGCAGCGCATCGGTATCGCTAGGGCGATTGCACTGGAACCGAAACTTGTAATCTGCGATGAACCGGTGTCCGCACTCGATGTGTCGATCCAGAGCCAGATTCTCAATCTGCTGCTGGATCTGCAGCGGGATATGGGCCTTGCCTACCTCTTCATCGCCCATGATCTGGCGGTGGTGAAACACATCAGTGATCGGATTGCCATCATGTATCTGGGACATGTGATGGAGATTGGCGGAGCGGACGAAGTCTATGCTGCGGCCAGACATCCGTACACCAGGGCGCTGATCGCGGCCATTCCGGAACCCGATCCTTCGCGACGAAATCGTGCGCGGGTGGTGCTGGGTGGAGAAGTCCCCAGCCCGATCAACCCGCCCTCCGGGTGTGTGTTCCACACCCGCTGTCCCCACGCACAGCCACTCTGTCAGAGTGAGCGACCAAAGTTACGGGATATCGTTGCATCGGATGGTGTGGCCCATCAGGTCGCCTGTCATTTTGATCTCTGATCAGCAGGCCCGACTGCAGTCACCAGACAGGTCGCGCCGCACCCCGGGAGGATAAAGTGACTGAGAAAAGTCCGGTGTCTTTCGAACACAAAGTGCTGCTGGCTCTCACTGCGGCGGTGTTCACCTGGTCTGCCATCGGGCCCTTTGATCGTCTCACCTGGCTGCTCGAAGTGGCGCCGGTGCTGATTGGTCTCCTGATTCTGGTGCCCACCTATCAGGCCCATCGACTGTCACCGCTGCTGTATCGACTCATCCTGCTGCATGCGGTGATTCTGATGGTCGGCGGACACTACACCTATGCCCAGGTGCCGGCGGGGTTCTGGCTGCAGGATGCCCTGGATCTGTCCCGCAATCACTACGATCGACTCGGACATCTCGCCCAGGGATTTGTCCCCGCTATCCTGGCCCGGGAGATGCTGCTGAAATATTCACCGCTGCAGCGGGGACGCTGGCTGGGATTTCTCAGTGTCAGCGTGTGTCTCGCCTTCAGTGCGCTCTATGAAATGCTCGAATGGTGGGCGGCGGTGGCCTGGGGTGCCGATGCCGAATCTTTCCTTGCGACCCAGGGCGATGTCTGGGACACCCAGTGGGACATGTTTCTGGCGCTGCTTGGCGCAAC
Organism: Pseudomonadales bacterium; assembly: GCA_041395945.1. Classification (NCBI taxonomy): domain Bacteria; kingdom Pseudomonadati; phylum Pseudomonadota; class Gammaproteobacteria; order Pseudomonadales; species Pseudomonadales bacterium. Next base: position 760,631 of record JAWKZN010000002.1, on the reverse strand, counting down.
GGCGTCCATCTTTCTGTTATCGGGTATGCATGACCGCTCACTTGAGCACGCGCGCTCAATCGAGCGCGTGCGCTGACCCGGCAGCAGCCGGTCCCAGGCTGACAGTCGCCCGCATGAACAGCACCAGTCCCATCACCGTTAACACAGCCGCGGCCAGAAAGGGCGCACCCGGCAGGTAGAGGGGAGTGCCTGTGGCAGTAAAGAAGGCAAACACCTGGGTCATGAAGGGTGGACTCAGAATGGAGGTCAGGCTCGACATGCTGGCAAGCCCGCCCTGCAGTTCGCCCTGTTCATTGCCGGGAACTTCACCGGACATGATGCCCTGCATGGCCGGTGAGGCGAATCCCTGGAGCGCGCCGGGAATCATGATCACGTAGATCATCCAGCCCTGGGTGGCAAACGCGTAGGCCACGAAGGCAAAAATGGAAAAACTGAAGCCGACGATGCCGGCACGCCGGGTGCCCAGTTTCGGCAGCGCATAGCGCAGCAGTACTGCCTGGTTCAGTACCATCAGTACACCCACCGCACCCAGTGAATAGCCGATCTCCTTCGGTGACCAGTCGAAACGCTCGATCGCGAAATAACTCCAGGTGGCAGGCAGCACGTGGTGGCCGAGCTGAAACAGGAAATAGGCGCCGATCAGTCCGAATACCATGGGGTAGCGGCGCAGCGCACTCAGGGTACCGGTGGGATTGGCCCGGGCCCACAGGAAGGCGCGGCGCCTATCCACCGGCAGAGTTTCCGGCAGCACCAGGAAGCCATACAGAAGGTTGGCCATGGAGAGGACGGCTGCGGCGAGAAAGGGGACCCTGGGACCGAACTCGCCCATGAAACCGCCGATTACAGGGCCGATGATGAATCCCGCACCGAATGCTGCCCCCATCAGCCCGAAATTCTGTGCACGCTTTTCCGGTGGGCTGATGTCGGCGACAAAGGCATTGCAGGTGCTGTAAGTGGATGCCGCAGCACCCGCAATGATGCGGCCGAGCAGCAGCCAGGCAAAGGACGGTGCCCACCACATGATCAGATAGTCGATGCTGAGCACAAAGAGTGAAGCCAGCAGTATCGGTCTGCGGCCGAACCGGTCGGAGAGATTGCCGATCACCGGAGCGAGGAAGAACTGCATGCCGGCATAGGCGAACATCAGCCCGCCGCCGTAGCGGGCAGCACCGGCAAGTCCTTCGCCGGTGACTTCCATCACCAGCTGGGGCAGCACGGGCATGATGATGCCGAAACCGATGGAATCCAGCAGTGCAGTGATGAACACGAAGGCGAACGCCTGGGATCCTGTGGGACGTCTCACGCGAATTCTCTATCTTCCATAGATATGGAATCTGACCTGTAGCGTTTTCCGGCGATATATCTGAATTCAGGGTCTCTGGCAGATCCGCTGCAACGAATGGTCAGGCCAGGGACCGTTTCTCAATATGAATATCCCCCGGTGGATAGTGCACCTCCCCGTCGGGCGTCAGCGGGTGTATCTCGAGTCCAGTGCATTGTCTCGGAGCCTTTTCTTTTCCAGGTACCCTGATAAACGCCAGATGCAAAAAACGCCTGCATAAGCAGGAACAACAGTACCTGCGAGAACAGCAAAGTCAGTTGTTGCGTCCTTGCCAGTGTGCGCAACACCATATGCGAACCATACCACCAGGACCGCTGCAAGAAGAATGAGTAGAAACAGGATACCCAGACCGGCGACTACTGCGAATTTTGTATGCCTGGCCCTGACAGAACGATCTAAAAACATTATCGTCCGCCCGATACCGACGAAGATTGCAATCGGTCCCGAAAAAGCGATTCCGATGATGACGGACTGTGTGAAATCCATTGACGTCTGTCTGCAATTCCGCAACTTCGCCGGTGTAACCCGCGAGTTTTTTCAAAGCCTGCCGCTCTGTTGACCCGGAATACTGCGCGTTTTGACCCTTCCCGTGCCGCTCAGCGGGCAAGACCAACCCGCACGCCGGCATAGATACCACGACCGGGTGTGTTGAAGCCAATGACGTTCGTGTATTTCTCATCGAACATATTGGTGCCGCGGGCATAGATCGTGATGCGTTCGTTGAGCGCATAGCTGGCGGCGATGTCCACCAGGACGTAGTCGTCGAGTTCAATCGTCTGCGCTGCGAAAACAGGTGGCGGGAAAAACTGATCGGTCTGGGTGCCGCTGTACACCAGATTCAGATTGAGATTCCCGCGGGTGTCGAGGAACCCCTGATTCAGATTCAGGGACGCCATGTGTCTGGGCCTGCGGATCTCCCGGGAACTGCCGCCACCGCTGGCGTCCGGCTGCAGCGCGTCGGTGTAGGTGTAACTCAGGCGTGCGGTGGTGGCAGCGCCGAAGAATGCTGTGATTTCGACTTCCGCCCCCTCCCGATGGCTGGTTCCGGACAGATTATCCGCTGTAAAGAGAAATGTATCCGGATCGAACACGAAGCCATCGATCTCGTCCTTGAGTTCTTCGTTGAAATAGGTGACATCGACGGACAGGCGCCCTTCGAGCAGTGACTGTTCGATGCCGATATCGAAGCCTTCGGTCTTTTCGGGCTTCAGGCCGGGATTGCCGAGGAACTGATCGGAAAAATAGCCGAAGCGCTCGATGAAGGTCGGGGATTTCTGGCCGGTCCCCCAGCTGGCATGGAGGCGCGTGGCCGATGTGTCGAACAGATACGAGGAAGTGAGCCGGTAGGTGGTGATGTCATCGAAGTCACTGTTGTCGTCGCGGCGGATGCTGGCGCCAAGATGCAGGTTTTCCAGCGGATCGATCAGGTACTCGGCCACCAGCCCGGTGTTGTGCATTTCCTGATCCTGATTGGGATTTCCAAACAGGGTCGCGTCCGCGCGCTGCTCGAAATTTTCGCGTTCGTGATCGAGGGCAAGCACCAGTCGCTGACGGTCCGGGTTGCGGGATTCTCCCAGGTTCAGCGTTGACTGATAGTAGGCGCCGAATTTGTCGGCGCTGGTCCGCGTCTGCTGCACGTCGTCCGCAAACTGCCTGCGCTGTGAATCCAGATAGGTGAGTTTAAGTGCCTGATCCCAGCGTCCGTCCATGAGTGTCAGGGCAGCGTTGCTGTTGAGCAGCAGAAGGTTGTCGTGGCTTTCCCTGTCTGCATCCGCCGGCAGACCGGTACTGAAATCGACATCGTCGTATTGACTCGTGGAATCACGGTAGCGCGCGGAGAACCCGAAACGCAGTCCCTCTGAAGGTTCCAGGTGTGCGTTGAGCGCGAGGGTCAGGTTCTCGTAGCCGTCTTTTTCGGTCCCTGCATCTGCGGCGCTTTCACCCCTGCTGTCGTAGTAACTGGCGGCAATCGCCAGTGCACCCCGTTCTCCGGTCGCCGCAATGCGGCCACCGCTGTAGAGCGTATCGAGGCTGCCGCCTTCGATGAACCCACCTCCGCTCAATGGTGCATCGGCAGTTCGAGTCCTGATATGGATGACGCCTGCCCCCGCATCACTGCCCCACAGCGCGCTCTGCGGTCCCCGGACCAGTTCGATGTGTTCGATGTCGTAGGCGGTCAGCGCCGAGAAATCGAATTCATCGTTACCGGCCGGATCGTTGGCTTCCACACCATCTATGAGGACCAGCACCTGATTTGCCTCAGCACCGCGCACCCGAACCTGGGTCTGGGAACCAGCACCGGCGGTGCGATTCACCGCGACACCTGGAATATTCTGCAGAAGATCGCTGGCGTGCACGCTCTGGCGCTGCTCGATGAGCGCGCGGTCCGTAACAGAGAGCCTGCTGCCGGATTCGCCTGCCACCGTGGGAATGCGGTGTGCGCTGACGACGATCGTATCTTCGCTCAGCGCACTCTGCTGCGCATGAAGCGACGGCAGCGCCAGGGTGCTGAGCAGCACGGTGCACAGCACTGGCGCAGAGCCGCTGTGGAATCTGATGGTCGGTGAGCGTGCCTGCATAAGTGCCTCTGCTGTTCGTGCCTGATCCGCGACCCCGCGCGGCGAGTGACTTTTTGTGCGGGGGCAAGGGCAGAAATCGAAGGAAGGCGGCAGAGCTCTGCAGCAAACCCTTCAAGCGCCCACCGCGCTCTTCGTGTTGTCGATCAGGTGGGTCTCCGGGCTGACGAGAGGGATGAACATCCCGAGCTGGATCGCCTTCCCACGATTTCTCGCAGTGGCTGCGGATACTGTTTACACAATGGCAGCGCCTGCCTGTGTACCTCAGATCCGCTGATCCCGCCTTGTCTCGATTACCGTTGCGGGGGCAGCGCCGGCTTTGCGTGGTTTCACATCGAAAACCCGCGCACCGACTTCCACAGCGGACCGTGAACCGGGTCAATGACCCTTTTCCGTTACAACGGCCCGCCAGATTCCGCCAGAGGCGGAATTCACCTGTTCGAGGCAGGGAATGTAGTCATCAGCCGGGGTGTGCGCAAGGCCGAATGCGGGATTCCCGGGTGAAGATTGCGCGGGTCATCATGAGCGCTCAAGATAGTCGGCTGAGATGCAAAGCACGGAGAAGAGGAAATGAGCAAGCTGAAAAGCCGGGAAGTCCGGCTCAGGAGCCGTCCCACCGGGATGCCCCAGGCATCCGATTTCGAGATGGCGGAAGTCGATGTACCGGAAGCCGACTACGGCGAAGTGGTGGTGCGCAACCACTATATGAGCGTGGACCCCTATATGCGGGGTCGGATGTATGACAGAAAGTCCTATGTCCCTCCATTCAAACTGGGAGAGGTGCTGCAGGGTGGCGCTGTCGGTGAGGTGGTGGTGTCCAACAACGAGCAGTTTCCGGTGGGCACTTTCGTACAGAGCAATCTGGGATGGCGTGAATATGCTGTTGCCCGGGGTGAGGCGCTCACTCTGGTGGATCCGAAACTCGCGCCCCTGTCGGCTTATCTCGGTGTGCTGGGCATGCCGGGGATGACAGCCTATGTCGGCCTGTTCAATGCGGCGTCGATGAAAGACGGTGAAACCGTATTTGTCTCTGGTGCGGCGGGAGCCGTCGGCTCTCTGGCGGGTCAGATCGCGAAGATCCGCGGCTGCCGTGTCCTGGGCAGTGCGGGCAGTGATGAGAAAGTGGCCTACCTCACCGATGAACTCGGCTACGACTTTGCCTTCAACTATCGCGAAGGCAATCTACTGGAACAGCTGCGTAAAGGTGCGCCGGATGGTCTGGATGTCTACTTCGACAATGTGGGTGCCGATCACCTGGAAGCGGCCATATTTCACATGCGACCTTTTGGCCGAATAGCGCTGTGTGGCGCGATTGCGACGTACAACGACGCAGAGCCACGTCCGGGTCCCCGGAACCTGAGCATGGCCATCGGTCTGGGATTGCGCCTCCAGGGTTTCATCGTCTCTCACTATGCCGATGCACGGAATGACTTCATCCGGGACGTGTCGGGCTGGATCAGGGAGGGTAAGGTCAAATATGAGGAAACGGTACTCGATGGCATCGAGCGTGCGGGGGAGGCCTTTCAGGGTCTGTTCACCGGTGCAAACACCGGCAAGATGCTGGTGAAGCTGATCTGACACGGGAACTGTCGATACGCGCCGCCCGCCGAGATGAGGCGGCGGCGCTCAGCGTGCTCGCTTTCCGTTCGAAAGCGTACTGGGGTTATTCCCCTGAGTTCATGGCGGCCTGTCGGGCCGAGCTGACCTGGAGCGAAGCCGATCTGACTGCACCGGAATTTCACTTCCAGGTTGCAGCCTCGCAGACGGATGAGCTTGTCGGCTTCTACGCCATTGAAAGGCTCAGCGATGACGACTTCGAACTGGAAGCACTGTTCGTGCTGCCGGAGTTCATCGGCACGGGTGTCGGCCGCGCGCTGATGACCGATGCCATCACAAGGGCCGCACAGCAGGGCGGCCGAAGACTGATCATACAGAGCGATCCGAACGCGGAAGCCTTCTACCGTAGTGCGGGTGGCCAGGTTGTCGGTGAGCGGGAATCCTCCAGTATTCCCGGGCGCGTGCTGCCGATAGTTGAGATTGCACTGCAGCAGAGAGTAGGGTGAGACCCGGGCCGGGTAATTAGAGGGTTGGATGATGAAAAGACGGACATTTGTTGCGGCAGGTTCCGGCATGCTGACGGCGCTATCGAGCGGGATCCTGACACCCGGTAAGAGCCTGGCGTCTGGCGGCGATCAGACCACCACGGATGAGGAGTACGCGGCCGTGTATCTCGAAGAAAATTTCGCCCCGGTAGAGAGAGAAGTAACAGAGCTCGAACTCGATGTGGTGGGCAGTATTCCCGAGGAACTGCGTGGCAGGTATCTGCGCAACGGACCCAACCCCATGGGCACGGTGGATGCGAGTACCCATCACTGGTTCTCCGGAGAAGGCATGGTCCATGGTGTGCGTCTGGAAGCGGGTCGCGCAGACTGGTACCGCAACCGCTGGGTGCGTGATGCGGACATTGTCGAAGCGCTCGGTGAGGAGGCGGCCGGACGGAAGCTTGCGGGTTCCAACAATACCCACGTCATCGGTCACGCCGGCCGTACCTGGGCCATCGTCGAAGCGGGTTCTCCACCGGTGGAACTGGGTTACGAACTGGATACGGTAGGTGCGAACAATTTCTTCGGTTCGCTCACCGATATGGCGTTCAGCGCTCATCCTAAAATCGATCCGGATACCGGCGATCTGCATGCCATGGCCTACAGCTGGCCCGGCTTTCTCGATCATGTGCAGTATGTGCACGTGGGTCGTGATGGCCGGGTGAAGGAGACCCGGAACATCCCGGTTCCGGGAATGGTGATGATGCACGACATGAGTCTCACGCCGAACTATGTGGTGATCTACGATCTGCCGGTAACCATCAGCCCGGCAATGCTGCAGCGGGGCATGAATTTTCCTTTCGCCTGGAATCCTGACTATGCGCCGCGCGTCGGGCTGCTGCCGCGCAGTGGCGGCGAAGTGCTGTGGTGCGATGTTGCGCCCTGCTATGTCTTTCACCCCATGAATGCGCATGAGGATGCCCAGGGTAATGTGGTACTCGATGTGTGTCGCTACGAACGGATGTTCGTATCCGATGTGCACGGTCCTTTTGGAGACAGTCTCGCGACCCTGGATCGCTGGACGGTCAACCCCACTACCCGCAAGGTCTCTGAACAGCGTATCGACGATCGGGCCCAGGAGTTTCCCCGCGTACATCCCGATCTCAACAGCAAGCCTTACCGGTATGGTTACTCGGCAGCAGTGGAAGACAACGGCTTTCCGAGAATCAACAAGCAGGATCTGCAGACAGGCACCACCAGTCACTTTGAACTGGGGGCTGGTCGTCACACCGGTGAGCCCTACTTTGTGCCTCGCGCAGGTGCCAGCGCGGAAGACGATGGTTATCTGATGAGCTTCGTGTTCGATGAGGGCAGGCAGAAGAGCGAACTGCTGATCATCGATGCTCAGGACTTCACGCGTCAGCCTCTGGCTCGCGTACTGCTGCCGGCCAGGGTGCCTTACGGATTCCACGGCAGCTGGGTGCCGGATGGACGGGACGGCCCGAGCGTCTGAACGCGCGGATACCCGATGCGCATTCTGAGCTGGAACGTCAACGGCCTGCGCGCCTGCGCGAAAAAGGGTTTCCTCGATTTTCTTGAGTACTCTGCGGCGGACATCGTGGCCCTGCAGGAAGTGCGTGCCTTTCCGGAGCAGCTCGACGAATCAGTGCGTACTCCGGCAGGCTGGCACACGGTGTTCTTTCCGGCGGAGCGGCCCGGTTACAGCGGTGTGGCCCTGTACAGTCGTACGCAGCCCGATCGGGTCGAGCTCAGCCTGGGTGAAAGCCGATTCGATATTGAAGGCCGTTATCTGGAGGCCCATTTCGGACGTATGGTTGTCGCCAGCGTGTACTTCCCGAAAGGCAGCGGTCGTGAGAGAGACAACATTCGTGTGCCCTACAAACTGGAATTCTATGGCGCGGTTTTCGATCGCATCGAAAAGCTGCGCCGCCGCGGGCCGGTATTCGTGACAGGCGACTACAACACTGCTCACGAAGCCATTGATCTTGCGCGGCCCAAGGGAAATACCAAATCCAGCGGCTTTCTGCCGGTGGAACGGGCAGAGTTGAGCCGCTGGATTGAGGCAGGCTGGGTCGACACCTTCCGGTCCCGGCACCCCCGGGCTGAAGGGCATTACAGCTGGTGGCGACAGTTCGGTGGTGCCAGGGAAAACAACGTGGGCTGGCGCATCGACTATGTGTTCGCCTCTCCTTCCGCGGACAGGCGTGTACGGGATGCGTTCATCTGGCCCGACGTGATGGGCTCAGATCATTGCCCGGTGGGCATTGATCTCGACTGACCGCCGGCGGAAGATCCGGGTGACCCGGGAGGTCCCCGATGCGCGCTGCAAGCGCAGTCCGGATGTCAAGGGGTGGTCAGCGCCGGCCCCAGTCGGCAAAGGCCTGGTACGCGGGGACCATCTCTTCCTCCTCTTCGGCGAGGCGTTCCGCCAGCCACTGCACCCATTCGGCAAAGCGCGGGTTCCCGCTTTCGATGCGGACGGTTGCAACCCACACCGACAGTTTGCGCCAGACATCGAGCAGCAGTCCCCCGGTGAGCTGCTGGATGATGCGGAAGGAGGCGAGGTTCTCGTAGACCAGCAGCCCCATGGTTTCGAATGTCATGGCGAGCACCTGGGCGGACTGTTCGTACTCCGAGTCCAGATCCTTGAGGGCTTCGAGACTGATGCCATCCGGCAGTTGCCGTATCAGCACAATGGCCCTGGCAAAATCCGGATCCGCGAACTGCCGGCAGAGTTCGGCCGCCACCTGATATCTGCGTCGTTTTCTGAATTCGGAAAACTGCACGATTGCGAAAAGGCCACCCGCCAGTATGGCCAGCGCGCCGAAGATCTCGGCCATCGCCGCGAAAGTTACCAGCTGATCCACGATAAATGCCCCTCGATTCGACCGGCGACCAGTGTAGGCGGGATGGGGTGGGCTACAACAGGGTTCAATCCAGGGAGAGCGGGGTGACCCGGGGGAAGAAGGTGACGACATCGGCTTCCTCAGCAAGATCGACGTTCACCACGTTGTTGTAGAGATGCCCGAAACGGACTGCGCCGGGCAGCCATTCCCGGGCCTCACGCACGGGCAGGCATACTGCCTCCCCTGTGCAGTCAAGCAGTTGCCGGTTGATGGTTTCGCGGGGGAAGTCTGCTTTGCGGGGCAGGTCCCTCAATGGCTGGGCGTCCTCGCCGCTGCCGTAGATCATCCATACCGACCGGGCGTCGATCCCGCGCTCCTGCACAAGATAGTGACCGAGAGACGGGGTCTCATCGCCTCCCGGGCCCACACCCTGGCTTTCGATGTGACTGTCCCGCTTTGCGAGATGGAAGGCGTGGCCCATGATTACCAGAGTGGTACCAGGTGACAGCCTTTCCAGAATGCCATCGATCCTGTGTTTCATGATTTCTTCGCGCATTCTCATCGCCGGCCGGAGTGCCGGATAGTCGATGGCCTCCCCGATCAGGGAGCGATACTGAAGACTGTCTATCATTGCCTGCAGATCAGCCCGTATGTCTGCAAGTGTCCCGTCCTGCGGGTCCAGTTTCGAGAGCAGGGTCTGCAGTCTCCGGGTTTCCTGCACCCTCGACTCTCCAGGTACCGGCTTCAATCCATGCGTGATTCGACTGTTTCCGGGACTGCTCGAGCGCTGAAGATGCGCAGGTATCCAGCGATAACCGCAACCCGGTGGATCCAGATCGATGCCCTGAAAGCCGCACAGCCCGGGCAATCGACGCAAGGCTGTGTAGAATTTTCGATGCTCGTTGAGCATCTGAGCATGCGGGTAGTTTTGCTCTGCATCCTGCAGCACGCCCCGTAAGCCGTCGTCGCGATCCTCACGGCGATGGGCGGTGCCGCCGAAGATGGCGGCCTGGGCCAGGCTGGTGTCGTCTCCTGTCCTCAGGAATGCACTGATACAGTGGCCATCCGCGAAGCCCAGCTCTTCGACCAGAAATACCCGGGTTCGCAGCGCCAGTGCCTGAATCCAGTAAAGCCGGAAGGCCGATTTCTGCTGCACGAAGTGGTTGGATTCGCCGAGAAAAACGACACCCGGAACGGTTGAGGATCCAAGGAGTCGATCGATGAGTGTGTCGTCCGCCAGGCGGTCCAGCTTACGCGCCTCAACTCCGACCCAGTGACGGAGCCGCTTGCTGCGCTGCTGATTTCTTCGACCGGACCAGGATAAGAGTGTACGAAAAATGCTAGGGAACCTCTCAGGTGCTGGTACCTGATCGGAGCTTACCCCGGGGATGCCACCCGCGACAGCCGATGGTTGACGCTGATGGCGAGTACGTTGAATCTTCGAAGGTGAGGTCGCTCCGAATCCGGTCGCGGTCATGACATACAGGCTGAATTGAGGAAGGATCGTGCAAATGGATATCGTTAAACCGGAAACCGTCGGTTTGTGCAGCGAGCGTCTGCGGCGGGTCGGGCTGTGGCTCGAGCGGCAGATCGAAAGCGAGCGTCTCGCCGGCGCCAGTGTACTGATCGGCCGCAGGGGCAAAGTCGCCTGGTTTGAAACTGCGGGCCTTGCAGACCTTGCCTCCGGCACACCCTTTGAGCGGGACACGATCGTGCGCATCTATTCGATGACCAAACCGATAACTTCGGTTGCCGCGATGCTTCTCTACGAAGAAGGCTGCTTTCAACTCGATGATCCTGTCTCCGGCTATCTTCCGGAGTTTGCAGACCAGCGCGTATGGGCCGGAGGCAAAGCGGCCATTGACGACACGGTGCCAGTGACACACCCGATGACCGTGCAGCATCTGATGACACACACTTCCGGTCTGACCTACGGCTTCATGCAGGCCAATGTGGTCGATGCAGCTTACAGAAAAGCGAAGCTTGAGTTTCCCGGTGGCGAGGGAGATCTGGCATCTCTCGTGCGGCAGGTCGCCGAACTGCCACTCATCTGCCAGCCCGGCAGTGAATGGAACTACAGTGTTTCCACCGATGTGCTCGGCCGCCTGGTGGAGGTCTGGTCCGGCCAGAGCCTGGGTGAGTTCTTTGCTCAGCGTATCTTTGAACCGCTGGGAATGGTGGATGCGGGATTCCATGTGCGGGCGGAAAATCACTCCCGCTTCGCGTCGCTTTATGCCCCCAGATCCGGCGGCGATCTGTCCAGTGTAGGCAAGCCTGGTGGTCAGATCCCGCTGTCCCAGCGCGGCGGCCTGAAACTCCAGGAGGCTGCGCTGCAGAGCCGTTTCCTGGAGCCCGCACAGCTGTATTCCGGCGGTGGCGGGGTGACCGCCAGCATGCGGGATTATGAACGGTTCTGTCAGATGCTGCTGCGAGGCGGTGAACTGGATGGCGTGCAGCTGCTCAGTCCGAAGACTGTGGAATACATGCGGCTCAATCACCTCCCCGACGATCGGGACATGGCCGGGATGGGGCAGCCGGTCTGGAGCGAGACCAGTTACGACGGCATCGGTTTCGGACTCGGCTTTGCCGTGGTGCTGGACCCGGTGAAAGCCAGCATCATCACCTCCCCGGGGGAACACCACTGGGGGGGCGCGGCGAGTACGTTTTTCTGGCTCGATCCGGAAGAGGAACTGTTCAGCATCTTTCTCACCCAGCTGATGCCGTCTTCCACCTACCCGATCCGGCGCGAACTGCGCGCCCGTGTGTATCAGTCGATCATTGCGTAGACACCATGAAGATCCGGGTCCGTGCCGCTGACGATCTCACCCAGGTACTGCGGAAAGTGCGGCGCTGCACCTTATGTGAAGCGCTGCCACTGGGCCCGAATCCGATTCTGCAGGCATCCGCCTCGGCGCGGATTCTGATTGCCGGTCAGGCTCCCGGCCGCAAGGCACATGAACGCGGCCTGCCCTTCGATGATCCTTCCGGCAACCGGCTGCGCGACTGGCTCGGGGTGGATCGCGAGCAGTTCTATGATCCGGATCTGTTTGCCATCATCCCCATGGGTTTCTGTTTTCCCGGCACAGGCAGTGCCGGTGATCTGCCACCCCGACCCGAGTGTGCCCCTGCCTGGCGGAACGCTCTGCTGGAACGGCTTCCGCACATCGCCCTGACCCTGGTGATCGGTCAGTTTGCGCAGCGCTGGCATCTGGGGGATTGCTGTGGCGCGAGCCTTGCCGGAACGGTGCGCAACTGGCAGGCATTCTGGCCCCGGTTGCTGCCCATGCCGCATCCCAGTCCGCGAAACAACCGCTGGCTGAAACAGAATCCTTTTTTCGAAGCTGACGTCCTGCCGATACTCAGAGCCCGGGTAGGGGAACTCCTGCGCTCGGAGGTCTGAGTGCCGGCGAGGGTGGACACTGGTCTGGTACCCCTGCCGGGGTGAACGTATGCTCTGCGGTGTTGCTACAACAGGGGATAGACAATGCGCATCACGGATCGATACCTGGCCTACGCGGAAGACTTCGAAAAAACCTACGAGGATGGCAACTGGGGCCGCCTCGAACAGTACTTCACCGCAGACGCAGTTTATGACAACGAGCCGGCAGCGAAGGGCCGTGAGGCGGTTCTGGCCAAGCTGAAAGGTGCGATTGGCGGGTTCGATCAGCTCATGGACAGCCGCACCCTCACCTTCGAGCCAGCGACTGAGAAAGGTGACCAGGTTTCTGTGCGATGGACAGCGCGATACACCAAGACGGGGGCGCCGGATCTCGTACTCAAAGGGGTGGAGCACGCCCGCTTTCAGGGCGATCGCATCGCTCATCTGTCGGACGTCTTCGATCCCGGTGTTCAGGAAGCGATGGGTGCATGGATGGCCGCTCACGGGGCCACTCTGCAAAGCTAGGGAGATATCCGGAATCGGTGCTCGCCGGTGCCGTCAGCGATATCCTGGCTGCGCGCGGCGACCCTGAGTCGCTGACTGCTCAGTCGACCAGAGTGAGCGAGTCTCCGATAGTGACCGTGCCCGGCTTGCTGACCCTGGCATACATGCCCAGATTGCCTCCGGCTTCCCGCACCAGCGTGCGCATGATGCCCGGGTCCCGGGGCAGGTCACCGAAGCCGTGAGTGGTCATGACACACCGCGGACACTCGATGGTGACTTCGATTTCCGCGCTGCCGATCTGCAGGGTTCGGCCTGCCCACGCCCGCTCAGGGAACGGCTCGTCAACGGGTACATCGATCAGGAAGTTGGGGCGGAAGCGGCGCACGTCGAAGCGCTGCCCGGGCATGAGTCCGGCAAGATGCCTGAGTCCATTGCTGGTCATCAGCAGCAGGGGAAAGGCGTCGAAATAGGTGCCGAGCGGGGATTCGAATTCAAACAGTTCCGGCGGGAAAGCGCTCAGCTCGGGCAGTGGCTCCTCCGGAGTGCGGGCAAACATGCGGCGGAATTCCGCTTCCTGATCCGGCAGCACCGGTGCACCCCGGCGGTAGTGATCCAGCATGTCCGCCGGCATGAGGGGCCACACGGTCACCGGGCTGTCGATGAGGCTGCTCAGCGCGGCCGGCATATCCGGATGATTGATGTCGAGCTCGCGACCATCGGGCAGAGTGACTCTCGCGGTTGCCGATCCTTCCACCGGCGGATCGGTCAGATAGCGGGCTGCGCAGGTCATCAGCTGGGGAAAGCGTTTCGCGCCGCGGATACCACCGCGATCCTCATCGCGCACGGCCCAGGCCCGGTCACCGGGAATACCGCGCGCCTCCAGTCTCGCCTGCTCGAGACTCTCACCCAGCATGCTCTTCACGGGATGTCGGAAAATCTGTTTTACCTGGCCGATGCTCATCGGGCGTCCTCACTTGGATGTTGGTGTTCAACGGCAGATATCGGCTACCCGACGCTGCTGGTTTTCGATGTCGTCCCGGCCTGCTCTGGACTCCGGTTTCAGCAGTGCGTCCAGTCGAACCTGTTCTGAGGCGCACAGCTCAGCGGCGAGCCATCGTTCCTGAGCCTGTGCCATTTCTTCCGCGTCGTAGGGATTGTCGCAGACCTCCAGCAGCTGCTGGCGGATATCTTCTCTGGCTGCAGCCCGTTCCGCATCCGCCAGATACTGCCTTTCACCCTGATAAGTTTCGTTGCGCCAGGCCGATCGATAGGCGCCGGAAGCATCCCGATAGACGGGGGCTTCTCTCTGCAGCCAGAAATACTGAGCCCGGGTCTGGTAGCAGGCTTCCGCTCTGGCACTGCCATCTTCCGCGGATGGGGAGGCCGCAGTCAGATCTGCTTGGTACCGATCCGCTGCCTGTGCGTCTCTGATCAGCTGCAGGCGCCTCAGCTCTCCTTCGTCGGGCGTCTCAGGTACCTGTGGCGGTTCGACGACGATGGTGTCCGCCCTGTTACCGGCAGGCGCCTTATCACTGAAATGCACATTGCCCTGCTCATCCACCCAGCGGTAGATGTCGGCATGTGCCGAAGATGCCAGTGCCAGCAGCAGCAGGGTCCGCAGAATCATCGCAGGAAGCCGATCGGACGACCCGTACAGCCTAGGGAGCCTCTGATTAAGTATCAACACCTCAGAGTCCCCCGGCACGGGGGCAATGCGGAGTCGATCCCGGCGCCGGAAAACGGGTAGAGTGCGTTCCTCGAATTCTGTGGGTATGGGAAATGAGCGAACGCCTGACAGCGGAAAAAAACCGGGTAGTACGTTTTCACTACGAGCTGCGTGATGCAGCCGGTCGGGCGATCGAGGACAGCAGGAGCGGTGATCCGGCAACGGTTCTGATCGGGCATCGCAATCTGATGCCCGGACTGGAGGAGGCGCTGACCAACCGGGGTGCTGGAGACCAGTTCGAGGTGACGCTGCAGCCCGAGCAGGCTTTCGGTGCCCGTCGACCCGACTGGATTCAGCGTGTACCCAAGAAACATATTGCCAATGCAGCGCGACTGAAGCCGGGCATGCAGACCCGACTCAACACGGAACAGGGCGCGCGTACCGTTACTGTGGTCAAGGTCGGCAACAAGGTTGTGGATGTAGACCTGAACCACCCGCTTGCAGGTGAAGAGGTGACCTTTGCGATCGAACTGCTGGACGTGCGCGAAGCCTCACGGGAGGAGATCACACACGGCCACGTGCACGGCGCGGGTGGCCATCATCACTGATCAACCCAGCACGGGCCACCGATCAGTGATCACTCCTTCCCGCACCACCAGCAGATCTTCGAACTGGGTCATTACCCGCTCACTCTGGGTCGGGCGCAGAAAGGCGTAGTCGCCGACAGCCAGGTCCACGGATTCGGACGTGGTGAAGGGTTCCTGGTTGGTGCTGTGAAACAGGGGATCGGGGATTCCGGCTGGCGAGACGTAGCGCGCCTTCCAGTACCCGCCGTAGATATAGTGCACCCGCCGCATGTTCGGGTCCCACCATTCGAGCAGACCGGCAAACCAGGGGTCTCCGGCGACGTGCAGGTGGTCGTAGCGTTTCAGCACCGGTGTGGCAATGAACGCCGCAGGCAGATTGTCCTTGAGATGAAAGGTATCGAAGTCTGTCGGCTTGACCACGCCGGATCCCGCGGAGAGATCGTTCATGGTCGTGTCGTTTTCATAAATGGCCAGGGTATGACTGCCTGCCCCGTTGAGGGTCAGGCCGGCGGGATCGATGTCCCGGGCTCGCAGGCGGTCGATGAACGCCCGGTACACGCTGACCACCTGCTGCACTGCCGGATGTTCCAGGCCGGCACCGAGACCGGTGAGATGGGGTTCGTAGCCCATGAGTCCGGCAAACTCCAGATGCCCGGGGTCCGCGGCGATGATACTCAGCAGCGCATCGATTGCTGAGGGTTCGGGAAGCCCGCCGCGGTGCAGCCCCACATCGATCTCAATGTTGATCCGCATTTTCACACCGAGGGTGCGGGCCAGTGCCTGGTATTCTTCAAGGCGCTCCCGGGAGTCGATGAGCCACTGCAGCCGGGTGGCCGGATTAAATTCGGAGGATTCGGCAATCTGCTCAAATCTGCGGTAGAAGGTCTTCGCTGCAGCAACCGGCATGGGCTTGCCGAGGAGCACATCAGTGTGTGGCAGCGCTTCTGCGACTTCATTGAGAAAGGGCTGATGGAAAACCATCAGGGCGCGAGTCCCGGCACGCTCCATGATATGGCGCAGCAGCGGAATGCTCGGCAATGATTTCACGACCACCCGCCATGTTTTACCGGCACCGACCGAGCGACTGAGCACATCGATGTTGTGATTCAAGCGGTCGAGATCGATCAGCATCACCGGCCGACCAGGGCCGTCCCGTTTCAGCAGGTCGTTGAGGGCTGAAAAATAGGCATTGTGGGGTACGCCCGCATCGGAAGGTTTCCACAGCAGGGTGGCACCGGCCGCTGCGGCGACAGCTGCACCCGAAGCGGCGCCGAGAAAAGTCCGCCGCTTCATGCGAGAAAGAGCTTGCGCAGGTGGTCGTTGAGGAGTCGGCCGTCCGGGTCGAGTTCCGCGCGCAGCGCACAGAAATCCCGGAACCGCGGATACAGGCGCGACAGTTCCGCGTGGCCGAGGCTGTGGACCTTACCCCAGTGGGGTCGGCCACCGTATTTCCAGAAGATGGGCTCCACGGTCTCGAACAGGGGACGATAGTCGGCGCTCGCCGTACGGTGTACGGAAATCGCCGCGCGGTCGCCACCTTCGTCCATCGACAGCCAGAGGTCGTCGCCCTTCACATAGCGGTATTCGAGGGGGAAGACCACGTCGACCTTCCGCTCGGCGATCGTTGCCAGTACTTCCCGCACACAGGCGGCGCCGACTTCCCGAGGCACCGCGTATTCCATCTCGTTGAACCGGTTGCTGCGTACGTTTGAGAGGATGCGATAGGAGGCGTCGATGGTTTCGGACGGCTCGATCTGCTCGCCCAGACCGTTGATCAATGGCCGGCGCTGCTCAGGTGGAATCTGCATCCAGCCGCGCATGGCCTCACCGAAGGCGGCTTCTTCTTCCGGGGACAGTGGCGGGTTGTTGACCGGCTCGTCGGTTTCATCGATTGCGAGCACCAGCGCATAGTCGGAGTGGGTGAGGGGGAACATTTCGAAGTGCCGGTGCCGGGCTGCTGAGGCTTCGAAGTCCTCCAGCACCTCCTCGGTGCGCTGAGCCCAGTTGCGGGCTTTGAGGCGATAAGCGCTGCGGTTCTGCATCTCGACTTCGGTGATGATGCCCAGGGCACCCACGCTGACACAGGCGGCGCGGAACAGGTCCCCATCCTCCTCTTCGGTGACTTCCACTACCCGTCCGGCGCTGGTCACGAAGCGCAGCCGGGTGACGTTGCCGGAAAGGGAATGCAGATTGACCCCGGTGCCATGGGTGCCGGTTGAGATGGCGCCGGCGAGGGTCTGTCGATCAATGTCCGGCAGGATCAGGGGAGCCTGGCCGATGGTCTCGAGCGCGGGTCCCAGCTCACTCAGGCGGGTACCGGCGCCGAAGGTGGCACGCAGTGAGCCGGGTTCGTGTGAAATCAGCCCGGACAGTTTGTCCACGACGATCAGGTGACCGTCTGTCGGTACCAGCGGTGTGAAGGAGTGTCCTGCACCCACCGGTCGGACAGGGCCCGACGAACTGCGCAGCCAATCACTGAGCGCTGCTTCCGAGTCCGGTGCGAAACGTCCGGCAGGATGTGCGAGCAGTCCGCCGGACCAGTTCCGCCAGGGTAAGGAGCTCGATGCGGAACCGGCGCCGGCGGCCTGAACCGAACCGTAGACACCCGCCAGGACACCGGCCGCGAGAAATTTCCGGCGCGAAATCATGTGTCTTGTGCCTCCTCATGACGCGTCGCTGGGGAGAGCGCCGCACCCGCCATGAATCGGATCAGGGCTGCAAAATCTGCGGATTCGCAGTCCATGCAGTAGCCCAGAGGCGGCATGTTGTTGAGCCCTTCGATGGTGTGTGTGAGCAGCACACCTTCACCCTGGGCGACCCGGTCACGCCAGTTGTCGACATCGCCGATGCGAGGTGCGCCGCCTTCGCCCCGCACGTGGCAGAGCGCGCAGTTACGTGCCCATTGCCGCATGAGGTTGGTTTCATCAGCCTGCACCGCGCGGGATTCTTCATCCGCCGTTTCACTCACTGTGGCGGCAAGTACCGCAGCGTCCAGCGACACGTCCTGCAGATCGGTGACCGGATCGGGCGCTCTGCTGCAGCCGCTCGTGAGCAGTGCGACGGCAAGCAGGCACAACAGTACGCTCGATCGGTGGCGGCGACGGTCTGAGTTCATCAGCGAGTCCGGTTGCAGCGTCCGGGAGACTCTACGCGCTGAGTCCGGCAATTCCAATGTCCGGTGGGCGCAATTGCCGGGTCCGGAAGGCGGCTGGTGGCCGGTTGGCTGCGGCGCTAACCTATGCCGTCCGGGCACGAGATTAGAAAGGGTCGTTTATGACTGTCGTGGAAACCACCAGTGGTCCGATCGAGGGCCGGGACAAGGAGGGCACCCTGCTCTTTGCCGGAGTGCCCTATGCTGCGCCGCCGGTTGGCGAGCTGCGCTTCCGGGCGGCGCAACCCCCCACCCCCTGGCGGGAAGTGCGCGCGGCCAAACGCTTCGGCGCCGCGGCGCCCCAGATACCGGCCGGTGGCCTGACCAGCAGCGCGGCCGTGCGCTGGGACGAAGACTGTCTCACTCTGAATATCACCACCCCGGCCCTCGATGATGCCCGCCGCCCGGTACTGTTCTGGATTCACGGTGGCGCGTACCGGACCGGTCAGGGTGCCATTCCCTGGTACAACGGTGCGCGCTTCGCGCGTAACGGTGACATCGTGGTGGTGAGCATCAACTATCGTCTTGGCGCGCTGGGTTTCACGGATCTCTCCGGGTTCGGCGCCGGCTTCGAGACCTCCGGTGTGAACGGGCTGCTCGATCAGATCGTGGCGCTGGAGTGGGTGCGGGACAACATTGCCCGCTTCGGTGGCGATCCGGCGAAGGTGTGCATCGCGGGTGAATCCGCCGGTGGCTTCGCCGTGTCCACACTGCTCGCAAGCCCGCGTGCGAAGAATCTGTTCAGAGCAGCGATTCCCCAGAGCGGTGCGGCTTCCCAGACTCTGCCGAAGGCGGCGGGTGAACTCTGTGCGGAAAAACTGATGGCCGCCCTGGGGGCGCGGGATACGGATGCCCTGATGAAGGCCGATGTGCAGTCGATTCTCGAGGCCACTGATCGGGTGATTGCCGAAATTGGCGACGGACCGAGATTGATCGACGCCTTCGGGGTTCCGGTGTCGGCTTTCTATCCCGTGCGGGGCAACGCCGTGGTGCCCGGGGATCCTCTGGAAGCGCTGCGCGCCGGCGCAGGCAGAGACATTCCGCTGCTCACGGGCACCAACCGGGACGAAACCACCCTGTGGGGGTACGGTGAGGTGACCGGGGAGCGCCTCAAGCGCGTGGCGGAAGGCTATGGGGCCGGTAAGACGCTGGCAACCTACCAGCGCACGCGCCCCGGTGCGAGCCCGGAGGATCTGATGATCGCCCTGACCACAGATCAGTTGTTCCGGATCCCGGCGATCCGCATGCTCGAGGCCAGAATCGAGGCGGACACGAAATCGGCTGCCGAGCAGCCAAGCCGCAACTGGATGTATCTGTTCAGCTGGGCCTCCCGGGCCTTCGAAGGAAGACTGGGGGCAACCCACGCGCTGGAAATTCCCTTCGTCTTCGACAATCTGGACAGGGCGGGGGTAGATGTCTTCATTGGTCCCGGTGAAAAACCGCAGAAGGTGGCGGATGCCATGCACCGTGCCTGGACGGGATTCATACGGGATCTGGATCCGGGATGGGCGCGGTACGATACGACGAACCGCATCACCATGTGCTTCGATGACACTTCGACACCAATCGCCGATCCGGATGGGGAAGAACGGCAGGCCTGGGAGGGCATCTGATATGACCGCACTGAGGACGCTGCCGGCAAGTGCCCGCACGGAGGAAATTCTTAAGGTGATCCGCACCGATGGTGCGCTGATCCTGAAAGACGTACTCGATGCTGCTGAGCTCGAGCAGCTGCAGCAGGAAGTGCAGCCATATATGGATGCCACGAACAACGGCGCTGATGATTTCGCCGGGCGGCAGACGACCCGCACCGGGGCGCTGGTGGCGCGTTCGGCCATGTGTCGTAACATGGTTCTGAACGCCACAGTGCTTGAATCGGCGAAGGAGTTTCTGGATCCGTTCTGCCTGCGCTTTCAGCTGCATCTCACCCAGATCATCCGTATCCGTCCGGGTCAGGGTGCGCAGCCCATACACCGGGATCGATGGGCCTGGGGAAAATACCTGAAAGGCATAGAGCCGCAGTTCAACACGATCTGGGCGCTCACCGATTTCACCAGGGAAAATGGTGCAACCCGGGTGGTGCCCGGGAGTATTGCATGGCCCGACGACCGCAAGGCCAAACCCGATGAAATCTGTCAGGCTGAGATGTCTGCGGGCAGCGTCCTCCTCTATACCGGCTCCGTGTTCCACAGCGGCGGCGAAAACCACTCGGATGCCGATCGGATCGGCGTAAATATCACCTACTCGCTCGGCTGGCTGCGGCAGGAGGAAAACCAGTACCTGTCCTGCCCGCCGGAAGTCGCGCGGGAGTTTCCACCCCAGCTGCAGGATCTGCTCGGCTACACCATCGGCAGTTATGCGCTGGGTTACTACACGCCGCCGCTGCCGCCGGGCGAGGGGCCGGAATGTGTCGGTCCGGAGCACGCGGTGGGTCGCGGCAGGCGGAACGCGCTGGGGGACCCTGAGATGCTGCAGGCGGTGATCGAGAGCTGATCAACAGTATCCGGGCGGCCATTCTGGGATCCGCTCAGTGCGAACGAAGCGCGGTCACCATGGTCGCGACCGCCTGGATTACCAGCTCCGGCTGTTCGAACTGAATTACATGCCCGCTCCTTTCCGCTACCAGGTGCCTGCTGTTCGAGGAGAGGGCCACAAGTTCCTGCTGCATTATCTGCCACTGCGCGAACTGGGCGATGGCGAACGCTTCGGTGATTCCGAACTGCTCGTTGGCTTCGGGTTTCTTTCCCTGAGAAAGCACGACGAGCGGGAGGCTTCCGAGAGAAGCAGGCGGTTCCATGTCGCGTACCTCCGTGGCGAAACCGGTGGTTTCATCCTGAATGACCGCACAGGTGTGTGACTGGTTCATGCGGGCACTCAACCTTGCGCGCAGATCGGCGGGAATTTCATACTGACTGAGCTGGCCGTCGAGGACATTGAATGCGCGCACCACACCCAGAGGCTGCAGCCAGGTGCACAGCGCCAGCATGCGGCGGAAAGTCTGCTCGCCTTCCGGCTGGGGCAGACGCATGCCCTGCTGCTCGTGTGAGGAGTCGACCAGAATCATCCCCACGACATTGTCCGGGTGTCGTCGATAGAACTCGCGCACATAGACGCCGCCGGCGGACATTCCGACGAGAATGCGCGGGCCGGAAACCTCTGCTGCATTCAGCAGTCTGTGCAGGCGATCGGCGACTTCCTCGGCCCCGGCCGGGTGATCCATCGGCTCGCTCCAGTCGAGCCCCGGACGATCGTAGGCGCATACCCGGGTGAAAACGGCGATCGGGTCGTGCACCAGGTCCCAGGACAGGGAACCGGAGGTGAGACCGGCTTCGAGGATCACCACCGGGCTGCCGGTACCCCGGCAATCGAGATGCAGCTGCAGACCATCGATGCTGTAGAGGCTGCCGGGGGCCGGAAAGTTCTGCCGATCCGAGCGCTCGGCAAGCCACTGGTAGGTGGCTCCGGACAGGGCGAGTCCGATGAGCAGGATGATCAGTCCGATCACCAGTTTTTTCAGTATTTTCATCGCCCTGCAATCTCTTTCAGGTGCCGCTGACGCACTATAGCGCCGGGCTGTCAGGAACGGGTCAATGAACGGGCCAGTAAAAACGGATTACTGTCCGCTAGACTGTGGCGATCTGGGGTTACAGTTGTTTTGAGATTGAATTGATTCGCCGCTATGAACCCGCCGATCAGATTGCGGTCGCCGACCTCTGGCATCGTGCCGGGGTCGCCGAGTACACCTACCTGCCCACCTGGCAGGCGTTTTCTGTGCAGGAAGCGCGCCGCGTGTTCCGGGACGTCATCGCTGCGCGCTGTGAGATCTGGATATACGTCAGCGCCGGAGCGGGATGCGGTACGGTGTCCGGCTACCTGGCTCTTGACGGCGATTACCTGGACCGGCTCTATGTGGACCCCGGGCATCAGCGCAGGGGTGTTGGCAGCGCGCTGCTTGCACATGCGAAGCGGCTGTGCCCGACCGGGATCAGGCTGCACACGCACCAGGCCAATCATCGGGCACGCGCCTTTTATGAGAGAAATGGCTTTGTCGTCGCCGGCTTCGGCATCAGTCCGGCTCCGGAGTCGGCGCCGGATGTGGCGTACCTGTGGCGTCCTGAGTCACCGGAGTGATTCGCAGCGTTACCGCACTGGATCAGGCTGCAGCGACTTCGAGCTTCTCCCGGGCAAGGACCAGCTGCTCTATCCGATCGAAATTGTAGACATAGAACAGACCGGCCAGCAGTGAGAGGGTGGCCGCCAGCAGAAAGAAGTTTGGCCAGCCCATTCCGCCTGCCGCGATACCGGCCACCGAACCCGCCGCCCAGACACCCAGATTCCACAGGCTCGACTGCATGCTGTAGTCCGTGGCCGCCTGAGCCCTGGATGCCCAGCGGAATCTGGAGTTGTTGACGACGAAGCTGTAGATCGACGTGCAGAAGGCGACGACAGTGGTCAGGGCGATTATCCAGGGGAGTCCCGGCAGGGCTCCGGTGCTGGCCAGATAGTAGAAGATGACCGCCTCCAGCGGCAGAGTCAGCAGACTCAACAGCGCGGTGGTTCGCATGCCGTAGCGGCCGATGAGCAGGGGTGTGATCACCGCACCCAGTCCGGAGCCTGCGATGATGGAGAGCACGGACAGGATGCCGAACTCAGTGAGGCTCAGACCGAGATCGGCGAAAAAAGGTCCGAGCATGCTGGAGAAGAAGGCGCCACCGAAGCCGAAGGCAAACAGATAGGGCAGGATCAGCAGCGAATCGCGACGCTTCAATGCCTTCAGCAGATCGGGGCGCTCACCCCTTTCCCGGCGCAGGCGGCTGGCCTCCGGCGGCGGTGGCTCGGGCCGCAACAAGGCCGGCAGCGCTGCGCCGATGAGCAGCAGCGAGGCCGCCAGCATGGTGGTTGGCCAGCCGAACTGCTCCACGATCACCACCGCACCAGCACCCAGAACAGCAGCGAGCAGCGACAGGAAGACGATGATCGAAGTACCGACGGGCCGCTCGGCGTCGGTCATGGCTTCGGCTGCGAACCCGTCCACCGCAATGTCCTGGGCGGCCATGACAAAGGATTTGAACAGCAGGATGGTGATAATCGGGTAGATGGCCACCACCGTGGGTGGGATGAAGGCGAGCAGGCCGTAGCTGACCGCACCGATCATCGTGCAGGGAATGATCCAGGATTTCCGGTAACCGATGCGTGCACTGCCGTAGTTGTCGACAACCAGGGCGATCAGCCATTTCAGCCAGCGGGGAATGGCCGGCAGCGCCAGAAGCCAGAACATCTCCAGTGGCAGGCCTTCCTGGCGGAATATGAAAGGCAGAGCAATGCCCGTGAAGGCGGCGGGAAAGTACTGCGCCATGTGCAGTACGCCGATGCTTATCAGTTTTGGATAGTCCCTGGCGGAGCCCCCGTCTGCCTCGCTCACTGACGGGTTACGGTGGTGAGGTAGGTGGCCAGTTCGCGACTGAACGACTCCAGGGCCTCGCTCATGGCGGTGACCGTTCCCGCGTATCCTTCCGCCGCGTCTGCACGGCTGGTGTGTCGTGAGGTGACAGTAACGTCGTCTGAACCCTCTGCCGTGGTACTGAATACCCATTGCACTTCCAGTGTCACCACGGCGGCTGCATCCACCTCGAATCGATTCACCCTGCCCACGACCCGATAGTCGGTGTTGGTGAGCCGGCTGCCGAATGGATAGGTGATCACGTTGAGATCCGGTGTGAGACTGTCGAGATTGGCGACCAGAATCCGCTGAAACATGGCATCCAGTGGTTCGGCCCAGCGGTCGTATTCGGCGATATTCATCTGATTCACACCAGCGCGGGTGACGATCTGAGGTCTTTTCAGATAGTCCGGAAACAGTATGGGCCCCACCCCGACGACGGATCTCAGTGTCTGCGCTGCTGCGGGAGGATCTATGCTGTTGAGGGTGTAGAAACGCACCTCCGGTGAGCTGCCGCCGGACAGGCAGCCGGAGCAGGCGATGAGGACGCAGCTCAGCATCAGAAGCCGCAACAGGTTCGCGCGAGTTGTAGGGAGTCGTTTCATGCTCATTCCTTGCCGCCTTCTTTGCCTCTCAGAAGCGCTTCGGGATTACGCTCAAGGTAGTCAAAGAAGATCCTCAGCGTGCGGACAGTCGTTTCAATCTCGGTAAGGGTACCGTTGAGTTTGTAACTCAGCTCGGTATCTCCTTCGAGCTGGAGTGCGGCATTTCTCAGTGCGGCTTCCGCAGATTCGAGGGTGGTGTTGAGCCGGCTGATCACTGGTTCCAGATCTGCGGACAGCATATCCACACGGCCGCGGGCATGATTCACGAATTCCCGGGTATCACTCAGGGTGCTGTCGGCACTGGCGAGGGTCTGCTGGAGCCGGCCCGGCAGACCCTGGGTGTCTTCGGCATTGATGATCCGGTTGATTCCGGCAAGGGCCTCCCGCAGATCGACTGAATTGGCGAGCTCGCTGACTCCGCTGACCGCACTCTGGACATCGCGGGCCAGCCTGTCGACATCGATCTTCGTCTGCAGTTCGGCCAGGAACGACCGCACGTCATTGACGATCTGCTGGATGTCGTTGGGTACTGTGGGGATTTCCGGAAACGGACCGTCGTGGCCACTCAGTTCACCCTTTACTCCGGGCTGTATATCCACCTCCACCAGCAGCTGTCCGGTCACATAGCTCTCCACGCCGAGCTGGGCATACATACCCGCATCGATCAGCTCCCGGGCGGAATAGTACTCCCGGGTGCTGGCGGTAATCGGTATGCCGTTACGGGTGAGCTGGAACTGATCCGGAAAAATCCGCATGGTCACCTGCACCTGACTTTCCAGTGTGTTCACATCTCCGACCAGCTGGATTTCCTCGACGAAGCCGATGCGCACTCCGCGAAACAGCACGTTGGCGCTGGTGCGGAGCCCCTTCACGGATTCCGGAAAGTAAGCCACGAAGCGGGTTTTCTGGGCGAAGATTTCGGTGCCACCGAACAGCAGAATGGCCGCGGTCAGCAGCGCGAGGGCGCCAACCACAAAGGCGCCGATGAGTGTCGGGCTGGCCTGCTTGCTCATGCGCTTTCTCGCTGTCTGGGTTCGGTGCCGCGGCGCAGGAAATTGCGCACTTCGAAATTGCTGTGATGGTCGCGCAGCTCACGCGGGTTGCCGGTCGCAAGCTGTGTGCGGGTCTCCGGATCCAGAAACACGCTGTTGGTGCCTATCGTGAATATGCTCTCGAGTTCGTGGGTAACCACGACCACTGTGGTCCCGAGGCTGTCTCTGAGCTCGAGAATCAGATCATCGAGCAGTTTGGCGCTGATCGGGTCGAGGCCTGCGGATGGTTCGTCGAAGAAGAGGATCTCCGGATCCATGGCCATCGCCCGGGCCAGCGCTGCGCGCTTTTTCATGCCGCCGGAAATCTCGCTCGGGTAGAAATCCTCGAATCCGGCCAGGCCGACCAGAGACAGTTTGTAGGCGCAGACCTCATTGATGGTTGCCGCGTTCAGCGCCGTGTACTGGCGCAGTGGCAGGGCGATGTTCTCTGCCAGTGTCATCCCGGACCAGAGCGCTCCCGCCTGAAACAGGGTACCGAAGCGCTGTTTCATCTGCTCGCGCATCGCCTCACTGGCGGCCCAGTAGCTTTCGCCCTGGAACAGAATGTCACCCTTCGCGGGTTTCCTGAGTCCGATCATCGACTTCAGCAGCGTGCTCTTCCCGCATCCGCTGCCACCCATAATGATGAAGATGTCACCTCGAGCGACGGTGAAGTTGAGATCCCGCTGCACGACGAAGTCACCATAGGCAATGGTCAGGTCTTTTACCTCGATGTGCGCCTGTGTCATCAGATGCCCAGGTTGATGTAGATCACGGTGAGAATGGACGCACTCACGACAATCAGTACGATGCCCATGACCACTGCCTTGGTGGTCGCCACACCCACAGCCATCGCGCTGTTGCCGCAGGCCATGCCCTGCATGCAGCCGGCGATGGCAACGAGCGCACCGTAGACGACAGCCTTGAACAGCCCACCAAAGAGATAGTTGAAGCTCACCGAGCTGATGGTCTGCTCGGTGTACTGTATCAGGGTGACGTCGAGCATACTCAGGCCCACCAGGCTGCCACCGACGATGCCCATCAGGCTCGAATAGAGCGTCAGCAGGGGCATCATGGTCACCAGCGCGATCACCCTGGGGGAGACCAGATAGTCGATGGGATTGAAGCCCAGTGTGGTGAGGGCGTCGACTTCTTCGTTGACTTTCATGGTGCCGATTTCCGCTGCGTATGCAGCGCCTGTGCGGCCAGCCATGATGATGGCAGTGATGATGGCGGCGATCTCACGGAACATGGCCACCGCGACGAGATCGGCGGTGTAGATACCGGCGCCGAAGTTGTTGAGCTGCATCACCCCCACGAAGGCGAAGATCATGCCGATCAGCAGGCTGATGATGCTGACGATGGGCAGGGCTTCTATCCCGGCCTGCTGAATCTGCAGGAACACATCCTGCCGGAAGCAGGTGCCTGTGCCGCGGAATATGCGCGAGAAGGACTGGATCAGGAGTCCGAAGAATTCCAGCAGGTCGCGGCTGCTCTTCCAGACATTCAATGCCCCTTCTCCGAGGTGGGCGAGAAAACCCTGCTGCCCGGATCTGCGCTGGGCATCCTCTTTGGCGGCCACGGTGAAGGCCAGCTGAAGAAGCCGGCGTGCGCCTTCGGGGAGTCCTTCGGTGTCGAGATCCAGACCGGCGTGTGCGGCAAGCTTGTGGACGCTGACCAGTTCGGTGAGCAGACCGGTATCCCACTCTCCCAGAGCCCCGGTATCGAAAGCCAGTGTCACTGCAGCGGCGGAGGAATCTCTTTCTGCGCCTTTTGTTTCGGTTGCCGTATCGGATTCCCCCGCCACGGGCCGGGAGTTGTCGAGATTGAGCGCTTCGAGTTCACGGCTGAGGTCGGGCAGGGGTGAGCCGAGCAGCCAGTCTCCGCCCAGAGTCATCACGCACCGGGCCGGGTCCGCCATGTCAACGGCCAGAGTCGCGGTGCTCGCCCTGGTTTCTGGCCCCGTGGTCACCTTGTGCTCAACAGATTCTTCAGGTCGGCCATACTGCCGGGGCAGCAGGTGGCCGTAAAGGCTCTCTAGAGCCTGGGCTTCCTGCCTTGTGCGGATTTCTCCCGTTCGGAGCGGATTTCCTGGGCCTGCTGCTCCGTGACAGCGATGGTTTCAGCGTTTGCCTTGCGGATTTCGTTGAGGTCATAGAGCACGATGCTGTAGGAGCGTACAAGTGAGAGAAGATCCTGGGGCATTGCGTACACCACCATGGTGAATCCGCAACGGTCATACTGACCGTTGAACTGCACCTTGGTGTCTGAAAGGTACATGACTGCCGGTGCGAGATCTTCTGCATCGTTGTTGCCGCTTCTCGAGCAGGCTTTGATCGCCTCCGGATCGGTCAACGGATTGCCGTCAGGATCACGGCTCCAGGACAGAAAGTAACTTCCTACATTGCGCATACTGCCCGGCTCGCCCTCATAGAGCGGTGGGCCGTACTTCTCGATAAGGGATCCGCGCAGATCACTGTACAGCATGTCACCGAGGTAAGAGGTGCGCCCGATGGCGCCCACGTAGCCGTCGCGCGGGGGGGCGAACCCGGCGACTGCAATCTTCTCGTTTGTGGTCTGATCGTTGTATCTGCCCGTAAATCCTGCCGTATACCGCATTCCGCGAATCCGCGTTCCCCATATGGACCCGACATCCGTGTCGAATGATTTCAGTGGCATGCGGGGGATTGCAGCCTGAGCTATGGACATGGCCTGTTCCAGTGTCATGCCGAGTGACATGCCCAGCACATCAGGTCCGTTCGGAGTGGGTCGGGGTGTGGGGGGCTGGGTGGCCGGTGATACGGCGGGTTCCACCGCTACTGCAGCAGCAGACTGCGCGGTCGGGCCTGTAGCCGGGCTTGTAGAAGTGCCGGATGCGTCAGACTGCCCCAGCGCCAGGCCGGCGATCACGAATGGACTGCCGGATGGGCCGCGGCCAGTGACTCTGAGATCCAGAGTGCCGGAAGCGGATGCCATGACTGTTCTGGCGTAGCTTTCCAGGTCGCGATCGGCGCTGCCCTGCTGATCGTTGATCGCAAGCACCCCGTCCCCGGCCTGTTGCGTGAACTTCAGAGCGTTCGCACCCGTTACCCGCACATCCTGACGCAGGGATGCACCACTGCGCAGTCCGAACAGATAGAAGTCGTATTCTGCCCCCGGCACCAGACCGCCCAGTACGGCTTCGAACGTGCCGCCGAATTCATAGAGATTTCCATCTATGGCGCTGAGACCCGGGGCAGAGCGCGGCAGGGTGCTCGCCGTGGCGGTGACGCTGTACGGAGTACCGGCATGCAGAATGGTCAGCGAAACAGCAGTAGGCATCCCGTCGGCGTTTTTGAGCTGACTGTACTGCCCGTTTCGGGTTATCGCGTTCCAGTTCGGTGGCGTGTCGCCAGGGCCGAAGTCCAGGCCGATAAATTCGCCAGCCGCCGGGAAGGAAAGCAGAAACAGCGCGATGGCCGCACACTGTAAGCGTGACGTCGATAGACGCATTGTCACTTCACCGTTCTGATACGCGGTCCCCGGGTTTTACTTCGATCCCGGCCGCCATTGCAAGTCCGGGAACAGGCCTTGTCTGAACTCAGCACCCGCGGGAGTAGTACCAGAGGCTTGGTTGGCCATCTTCGCGATAGGCGGGAATCCAGCCGGTGACTCCAGAACCTGTGGTTCCGCCTTCGCAGGGATCCTCTTTCAGGATCCGGATGCGAAACCACAGTGAGTCAGCGATTCTGGTGCTTTCGAGCACCTCAATGGCCTGTTCGCGCCGGTCTGTCGGTATGGCTTCACGGATCGGCAGACCGGCGCCGGCCTCGGGCCAGAGAAAGCCATGCCAGGGTAGTGGCAGATAAGCCAGCCGGCGGATGGGAAGTTCCGCATAGGGGAAATAGGTACCGGCGAAGTCCGGCGGCAGCCAGCCGAATCCGCCATCCGCCAGCCTGAGCCGATACCAGCCGTTGATCTGAGCAAAGACGACGGCAGCCGGTGTTTCGTAGGAGACCTCGCGCGTCTCGAGGTCGGCATATCCGCTGACCCGCACGGGTGTACCACGGGCAGTCGACGGCATTTCGTAGAGCAGAGCGTGGCCGGCGTGGCTGAAACCCGCGATGTCCAGCAGGCCGATCAGGCTGCTGTTGCCGATGTCGGCGGGGTTCGGGTGGTGCAGTGCGATGTTGCGCAGGAGTGCCAGGCCGGCGAGGCCGTTTAACTGCTGAACGACGAAGCGCGGTGGTACATCCTGAATGCCGCCAGGTTCGCTGCCATCGACAGGGAGGATGATGCGGCTGCCGTCGCAGCCGTTTACCTGTAGTGGCGCGTTCTCCCGATCGCTGCCGTCTGACTGGGCGAACAGCAGGTACACCGCGCCGGGTGATGCGGGCAAGCCGCAGGCGGCCGAGTTGTCCGCAGTGCGGTAGGCAATGCGATCACCGGTGTCAGGCACAGGATCGCGCGTTGTCCGGTAGGCGGGAGCGACCAGTTCCATGTGCAGGGTCAGTTGCCCTGTCCCGTCTGCGACCGGATCCCAATGCGTCAACCGGGTCATCACGACTTCCCGGGCGGCGTGAAAATAGTCTGCAAGATCCTGCTGCGCGCAGCGGCAGGCCCGTGCGGGACTGGCAGCCAGAAGGAGGGTCAGGACAACGGCGGCAATGAACCCACCGGGAAAAAATACCCATCGGAACAGGGAAGCGGTAGCTTTCATCGAATTGCGGCGCCAGCTCCGGCGCCAGCCCCGGTCGTCTCGAAATCGGACAGTCAGGGTACCCGATCCTGCTGAACGGACCCACCTGCCCGGGCAGGGGGAAGATCAGGCGAACTCGAATCCCTGATAGCCCGAAGCCGCCTCCGTTTCACACATTTCCCGGTAGGTGGGCGCGCCGCCGGCATAGACCAGAAATCTGCGCTGCTGCCTGCCGGGTACATTGGAATTGATACCCATGAACCAGGAATCGATCCGGGTAAACAGCATGCGCTCGGCGGTTTCATGGACATGGACGGTCCATGCGGACTCCGCCGCCGCCGAAGCTTCAACCCGCTGCAGGCCCTCCGCACGCATGTGATCGATCAGTGCAGTCACCCATTCCACATTCTGTTCGATACAGCGGGGCATGTTGCAGAAGGTGGCGGCGTTGTGAGGGCCGACAAGGGTGAACAGGTTGGGAAAACTGCGGGTCGCGATGCCCAGCAGGGTACTCGGACCTTCGGACCATTTCTCACGCAGGGTGAGACCCGCGCAACCGCGGATGTCCATGCGGTCGAATGAACCGGTGACCGCATCGAAGCCGGTTGCGTAGATGATCATGTCGAATGCGCGCTCGTGCGTCGCATCGCCTTCCCGGGTGGCAATGCCCTGTTCGGTAATGCGCTCGATGGGGGTTTCGCGCAGATCCACCAGCTCGACATTGGGCTGGTTGTAGACCTCGTAGTAGCCGGTTTCCAGCGGTACGCGTCGCGTGCCGAAACCGTGATCGCGGGGAATGAGCTTCTCCGCGAGGGCCGGATCCCTTACACGGTCGCGGATTTTCTGCGCCACGAACCCGCTGATGGTTGCGTTGGCCGCTGCATCGATGAGGATGTCCCGGAAGTTTCCCATCCAGATGCCGAAGCCCGGCTCGTTGTAGAGCCGTTCATAGACGGCCAGACGCTCCTCGTCGCTGACTTCGAGCGCATTGCGCGGATCCGATCCGTGCAGGAACCCGCCGTGTGTCTCGGCGCAACGGGCGAAGATCTCAGCGTAGCTGGCCTTGATGCGCTGCTGAGTGGCTGCATCGATGGGACTGTTTTTCAGAGGCGCACACCAGTTGGGCCGGCGCTGAAAAACAGTCAGGGAGCGGGCGGTCTTCGCGACTTCCTGGATCAGCTGGACACCGGTCGCTCCGGTACCGATTACGGCAACCCGTTTGTCCTGGAAATCCACGTGCTCATGCGGCCACAGGCCGGTGTGATAGGCGGGTCCTTTGAAACTGCCAACACCCGGTAGATCAGGCAGGGTGGCTGCAGACAGGACGCCGATTGCGCTGATGAGCAGGCGGGATCGCGTGCTTTCACCGTTTTCGAAGCCGATCTCCCAGCAGCCCTCAGTCTCCTGCCAGGTCGCACGCACGACGCGCATCCCGAAATGAATGTCCCTGCGCAGATCGAGCCGATCGGCAACGAAGTGCAGATAACGCAGCGTTTCGGGTTGGGCTGAGAAATGCTCGCTCCACTCCCAGTGCTCGAGAATCTCCGTTGAAAATGAATAGCCGTAACTGTAGCTCTCCGAGTCGAAACGGGCACCCGGATAGCGATTCCAGTACCAGGTGCCGCCGATATCATCACCCGCTTCGAACACCTGCACCCGTAATCCGCGGCTGCGCAACAGGTGCAGCTGGTACATGCCCGATATGCCGGCACCAATGATCAGCGCATCCAGGGGCCTGTCCATTCAGCCTGACTCCGCCACTGCGTTGAGATCACTTTTGTAGGTCTCACTGAGGAACACGACTGAAATCAGGGTCAACGCGCCCGCAACTGCCATGTAGACCGAGATATAGAACGTGTTGCCGAATTCGGCGAGCAGAGCGGTGGCGATCATGGGGGCAAGTGCACCGCCGAGGATGGCGCCAAGCTGATAACCGAGCGAAACGCCTGAGTAACGCACCCTTGTGGAAAACAGCTCTGCCAGGAAAGCAGCCTGGGGACCGTACATCATCGACAGAAATGCCTGTCCGGCGGCTATCGACACCGCAATCCACAGGAACTCGCCGGTATCGATCAGCGGGAACAGAAAGAAGGCCCAGATGCCGCCGAGAATGGCGCCGAGCATGTAGATCCCCTTGCGGCCGTGGCGATCTGACCAGGCGGCTGAGGCGAAAAGCACCGGAATCTGCACGACGGATCCGATCAGCACCGCCCAGAGCATGGTATTGCGGGGCAGGTTGAGGGCGTCCGGATTGGTGCCATAGGCAATCACGAAGGCGATCAGGATGTAGAAGGTCACCTGCACGGCGAGAAAAGCACCAGCTGCGAGCATGATCTGTCTCGGGTAGAGGCGGATCGCTTCGAGCACGGGTGAGCTGACAGGCGCCGGGTCGCGGGATGGTGTGGTCTGCGCTGCGCCCGGTTGAGATGTCCGCAAGACGCTCTGATTCTGCGCGGTCTGCAGACTCTTGAG
The DNA here is from genome assembly GCA_041395945.1 of Pseudomonadales bacterium. Taxonomy (NCBI): domain Bacteria; kingdom Pseudomonadati; phylum Pseudomonadota; class Gammaproteobacteria; order Pseudomonadales; species Pseudomonadales bacterium. The sequence continues at coordinate 728,291 of JAWKZN010000002.1, read as the reverse complement.
CTTTTTGAAGGCCGGTGTGTCCTCGAGATGCAGTTGCACATAGATGCTCAATCCGATCAGCACCACACTGGCGATAAAGGGCAGACGCCAGCCCCAGGACATGAACGCTTCTTCAGGCAGGTTGGTGCTCACCAGCAGAAACGCCAGATTTGCGAGAATGACACCCACTGGTGCACCCGCCTGAGCGAAGGCGCCGTAGAAGCCGCGTCGATTCGAAGGTGCGCTCTCGGTGACCAGCAGCATGGCACCTCCCCATTGCCCTCCGATGGCCAGCCCCTGGATGAACCGGAGGACTACAAGCAGCAGGGGCGCCAGTGCGCCGGCACTCGCGTAGGACGGCAGGCAGCCGATCAGGGTGGTTGCCCCGCCCATCATGAGCAGTGCAGTAACCAGAGCGGTCTTGCGTCCGGCCCGGTCGCCAAAATGTCCGAACAGGATGCCGCCGATCGGCCGCGCGAGGAAACCGACGGCAAAGGTGCTGAAAGAGGCCAGCAGGGCGACCAGTGGTGGAATGTCCGGGGGAAAGAAGAGTCCCGGGAAGACCAGAGCGGCGGCGGTCCCGTAGAGGAAAAAGTCGTACCACTCGATACTGGTGCCGGCGAGCGCAGTGCTTGCGAGTCGTCGCATCGAACTTTCAGGCGCGGCAATGGTATCTGTTCTGCGAGCTGTATCGACCATACTTCCTCCTCCGGTCCGACGATGGTCGCAGATGGCTCCCCTGCCTGCCAGCGGGCGTTTTCTGATGAGTTTTTTCGCTTGTCAGATTCGAATCAGCCGCGATAATCCAACCCTTGCAGAAAATGTCTCGCCACTGTGAGGGCAGGTGACTGAGCCTAGAATAAAGGCCTTTGGTTTCAGACCAGGGCGGGTGATTTCCGGAAGATTCGAGATTCTCGATCACCTGGGCAGTGGCTGGGAAGGTGAGGTGTATCTTGTCCGCGAGTGCGATACCGGGATCGAGAGAGCCCTGAAGCTGTTCTTCCCCCATCGCAATCTCGAAGGTGAGGCATCGAAGCGCTATGCACGCAAACTGCATGCACTGCGCCACTGCCCGATCATCATCCAGTACCACGTGCAGGGTACGACCCGGGTGCGCGGTGCAACAGTGACCTATATCGTGTTCGACTATGCGCCGGGTGAGGCGCTGGCCAGATTCCTCGCTCGACAACCGGGTCAACGACTTTCCACCCTGGCGGGCCTTCATCTTCTCTACGCGATCACCTGTGGCCTGGAAGCCGTTCATGCCGCCGGTGAATACCACGGAGATCTGCACACAGAGAATGTGATCGTGGCGAAATTCGGACTGACCTTCGATATCAAAGTTCTGGATTTTTTTCATCAGCAGGGCAGTCGACGTTCCCAGATGCGTGGTGACGTTGTTGATGTGATCAGAATTTTTTATGACAGCCTCGGTGGCGCGCGGCACTATGCAAAGCAGCCCGCCGAGGTGAAAGCGATCTGTCGTGGATTGAAGCACTCACTCATCATCGAGCGATTCCCGACATTGACGCGATTGAAGGCGCATCTGGAGTCGATCAACTGGGTGCAATGAGAGGACGCCGCATGGAAGTTGTCAGCGTGAAGGTCGATATCGGGTCCACGGTTGTCAGCGGTGATCGTTAGATTCGCCGCACCCGTCGACGCAAGGACTCGAGCCGATTTCGCAGAGCGGCGCGGACAACTGGCAGATGAAACCGCACAGGGCAGGTCATGGACTTAAGCGATCCGCAAACCCGGGAAGTATTTTTTGACGTGCATCGGGATCTGCCGCGGCAGGGACCGGGGAACCGGGCCAGCACTGAACGTGCTCTGGAGATGGCGCGTCCACTGCCTGAGATGCCACGTGTCCTGGATATCGGCTGTGGACCGGGAATGCAGACGCTGCATCTGGCGCGGGCGCTGCCGGATGCACAGATTCAGGCCATCGATGGCCACAAGCCCTTTGTCGTCGAAGCCGAGCGGCGTCTCAAGGAAGCCGGCTTCGGCGAACGGGTCACGGTGTCTCTGGCTGACATGACCGCGTTGCCGTTTCAGGCGGAGGAATTCGACCTCATCTGGTGTGAAGGGGCCGCCTACATCATGGGGGTGGAAGAGGCACTCGAGGCCTGGAAACCGCTGCTGAAGGTCGGCGGACGACTGGCATTCACAGAGCCGGTCTGGCTCCGGGACGATGCGCCCCGGTTTCTGCGCGAGTGGTGGGAGGAGGAGTATCCCCAGCTGCGGGATATCAAAACGCTGCGCAAGGCAGTATCAGGTAACGGCTATCGTCTGCTCGGTGATTTCCCGCTGCCCGAGGAGGCCTGGTGGGACGATTACTACAAACCCATGCTCCGGCGCATCGAGCGCCTGACCGCGAATTACAAAGCGGACCCGGCAGCGATGAGTGTACTGGAGGAGTGTCAGGTCGAGATCGACCACTACCGGGAGTGTTCCGAGTACTACAGCTATCTGTTCCTGGTGCTCGAGCGCGTCTGATCAGACTTCAACCCCGAATCGCCAGCGTCGCCATCGAAGTCGGCATATAACGGTTGAGTGGAGAAGCTTCATCACTCCAGCAGTCTTCATAGAATCCCGCGATCGTGAATCCTGCAGCAATCTGCCCGCCAATCTGGGCATCCAGACTGTGACTGAATTCGAGTGCTTCCTGCCGGCCGATTCTTGCGGACAGGCGATCGGCCGGCAGGTCGTGCAGATCTGAATAAGGCAGGTGTCGGGTCACCAGCAGCGGACCACCGGTTTCGATATCGTCATGGTCGAAGAGATAGAAATCCGGATTCATGAAACCGGACAGCAGACGACCGCCATTCCCCAGTACCCGGTGACACTCGCGCCACACCGGCAGCACGTCGGCGGCAAACACGTTGGATACCGGATGGAATATCAGGTCGAAGCTGCCATCCGCAAATCGGGACAGATCTGCCATGTTCCCCTGTTCGCAGCTCAGTTCGAGGGGGATTCCAGTTGCCGCGGCCACGGCAGCGGCCACGCCCATATCCTTTGCCAGCTGCTCTTCAGACAGATCGAAACTCACCACCCGGGCACCCGCTGCCGCCAGCACCGGTGCCTGCTGACCGCCTCCCGATGCGAGGCACAATACCCGCAGACCGGCCAGGTCCGGAAACCAATCGGCGGGTACCGGCCGGTTCGGGGTGAGGATCACCTGCCAGTTGCCGGCGCGGGCCTGCTCGATGGTCTGCACGTCCACCGGCACACACCAGCGGCTGGTACCGGAGGTGGATTGTCGGTTCCAGGAAGCTGCGTTATGCGTCAGGACGTCGGCGCTCATGAGTTCAGATACCGGTTGGTGATGTGGGTCTTGAAAAATTTCGCGTCGAGCTCGGACCCGGTCACGGCTGCGAGCAGTGGCTGCATTGTCAGACGCCGGCCCTGCGCGTGCACGGCCGGCCTCAGCCAGGCGAGCAGGGGTTGCAGATCGGCCCTGGCGATGCCTGTGGTGATCGACGCATCTGCTTTGCGGGCGCAGTCGAACCATTGTGCGGCCATCAGCGCACCCAGAGTATAGGTGGGAAAATAGCCGAACAGGCCGGCGAACCAGTGCACATCCTGCATACAGCCATCGGCAAAGTTGCCTCGGGTGTCGAGCTGCAGGTACTCCTGCATCTTCCCATCCCAGCCCTGGGGCAGATCGGCGACAGACAGGGAGCCGTCGAGCAGCGCCTGTTCGAGCTCATAGCGCAGAATCACATGCAGGGGGTAGGTGACCTCATCGGCCTGTACCCGGATGAAACTGCGTTCAACCTGGGTTGTCAGCTGGAAGAGATTGTCCGCAGACCAGGCGCGGTCGGTGGCGGGGATGTCGAAGTGTTTGCGGATGGTGGGGGCAAGCGCGCCGATGAAGTCTCGTGAGCGGCAGACCTGCAGCTCCATGAGCAGAGACTGGCTTTCGTGGACTGCGGCGCCCAGAGCGTCTCCGACCGGCTGGTTGCGCCAGGCGGCGGGCAGGCCCTGCTGGTAGAGCGCGTGACCGGTCTCGTGACAGATGGCCATGAATGATTCGAGGAAAGCGTCTTCCCGGTAGCGTGTGGTGATCCGTGTGTCGTCGGGGACACCACCACAGAAAGGGTGATGGCTGACATCGAATCGACCGCGATCAAAATCGAATCCAAGCAGTTGCATGGTGGACTCGCACAGGCGCTGCTGGGCATCGATCGGGAAGGGGCCGGGGATCGGCAGTGGTGCCTGTCTGATTCCGGCGATGCGGTCTACCAGCGGCAACAGAAAGGCTTTCAGGTCTGTGAACAGGGCAGTCACATCGTCGCTGCGCAGCTGGGGTTCGTAGCCGTCGAGGAGAGCGTCATAGGGGCTTAAAGCCAGTCTGTCGGCAAGGGCATCGGCACGGATCCGACTCAGATGCACCACCTCGTCGAGCAGGGGCTGAATGGTCTGCCAGTCGTTGGCAGCACGGGCCTTGCGCCAGGTCTGCTCGCAACGGGAGGTGGCCAGGGACAGTGCATGCACCAGATCACCGGGGACTGCCGTGGCTTCGACCCAGTTGCGGCCGATTTCCCGCAGATTGGCCCGCTGCCACTCGTCGAGGGGTTCGTTGCTGCCCTGGGCCTGATCGAGCAGTTCGCCGATGCGGGGATTGGTGGCGCGTTCATGCAGTACCATCGCCAGCGATGCCATGGCCTCTCCCCGCCCGGGTCCCGCAGCGGAGGGCATCATGCAGGCTTCGTCCCAGCTCAGGATGGCACTTACCTCCCGCAGCCGGGTGATTTCGGTATTGAGGGTTTCGAGTTCCCGGTACGCGCTCATGTATCTTCCCGTTGTCCAATGGGCCCTAATTCAGCCGCCTGCCCAGACGTGCAGACGCAGAGCGACGATGAGGGCTTCTGCTTCCACCGCATCATCGGAGCTGTCGAAACCCGAGTTTTTCAGATATTGCAGCGCAGGTGTCAGGTGGATTCTGTCACTGCCCAGCGGAATCCTGAAGAACGTTTCGATCTGGGTTGTATCGCCGGTGTCTGCCTGATCTGCGTGACCGGACTGGAATATCTGACCCACGCCCAGTCCGAAGGCGCCGAAGGGTGTCAGCCCTTCATAGCTCACTCCCAGATAGCCGGCGGTGCGCGATACGGACGGCCGCGCCCATCCCGCGCGCAGCGAAACTCCGTGGCTGCCCGACTGCCAGCCGTAAAGGGCGTAAAATCCGTGGTTGCCGGTGCCGCTGTCGGGATTGTCGAAGGTGGGATGATCATCCGATCGATACCAGGCGCCGACACCGACCCGATGGTCGCCCAGATACCAGCGCGTCCCGAGACCGGCGAATACGCCCTTGCCCGCCTCTCCGAGATCCACCAGCTCCTGATAGGAGCGTCCGGGGTTGTCCGCCAGGCCATCTGAACTGGTGAGCATGAAAGTCACTTCGGGTGAATCTTCCAGCGCCCTGCGACGATACAGGAAGCCGAGGGTGTAGTCGGGAAACTCGATGGTTGGATTGTTGACGAAGCCTGTTGCGAGAAAGTGGTTGTTCTCATCGTTGGCGATCCGGCTGCGATCCAGTTGGGCGGATGGATCAATCTGGCCAAAGGTGAATTGCTGGTTGTGCCCGATGTCCCAGCGGTAGTGAAGCTCTGAGAGCTGAATGCGGGCACTGCCATCAGCGTCCTGAGCAGATCCGGCGTCGGCATTGATTTCCGGATACAGGTTGAAGAGGCCGTCTTCATCGGTACTGGAGTTGGCTTCGACATAGAGCGTCCACTCCCCCGATGTGGTGGGCAGATAGACGAAGAGATCGGCAGACGCTCCGGAATCCTGCGCGTCCTCCTCCGGGAGGCGCTGATGAACGAAGGTGGCGCCGCCCTCGGCGCGCAGAACCGAATGGGCTGTCCCGCCGGCAGCTGCCGGGAAGACCAGGAACAGCAGCAGCCACCTGCAGGTTGCGGATCGGATCATGTTTTTACGTCACAGGCTGTCAGGCCGAGGCCTTATAGTGGAAACTGTATGCCGAGTACAAGCACAGAGAGCCGACAATTGCGCACACTCCCCCGGCCATGGATCACAGTGCTTCTGGTCGGTTTGCTCTGTGGCTGTGCGTCGAAGCGCGAAGTACCGCCACTGCCTGTGTTTTCCTCCGTCGCGCTGGCCTCGGAATCATCAGGCCGCGAGGATCTGAGAGCGGATTCTACTGCCAGCAAAGCGGCCGGCGGTATGGCTGGGGGTGGCGCGAGTGGCGCTGCCGCAGGTGCCGCAGTGGGTCTTGCCTGCGGACCGCTGGCCTTTTTCTGTGTGCCGGTCGGCCTGGTTGCCGGCGGAATCACAGGTGCCGCGGCAGGAGGATTCACAGAGGGTGGCAAGGGGCTCTCTGCGGAACACAGCCGTCAGGTCAATGATGTGTTGAAGAATCTGCGGGCCGAAATCGATCCCCAGGAAGCGCTGTATCAGGGATTGCGGGCGGCACTGCCGGAGGGATTCGAAGTGGCAGCAGACTCGGCTGAGGCCCTGGTGACAGTGGAGGTGAGGCTCATCGAACTCAGACAGCATGCTGATGAACGGGTGTCGTTCCGGATTAACGCGCGGATGGACACGACATGGAACAGGGATCAGAAGAAACCCGGCGCACAATCCAATGACTATGTATTCGAAACAGCCCGGGAATTTGTCGAAGACTGGCTGGTTGACGAAGGCGCGGGATTCAAGGCTGGCTTCCACCAGTGTATCGAGCGTGTATCCAGCTGGATGGTCCGTGATCTGAACATCTCCCCCACCACGCTCTGAAACATTTCAGACGCGGGATCCGGCAGCTCCCAGCAGGGATCCGGCCAGCATGCCTGTGATGCTGGCGATGAAACCGGCGAACTGTGGTGGCAGGGCGGCCTCCGGTGCAACAAACTCCATCACCAGCCACACCACCAGACCCGCCGCAATCGACCAGGCAGCTCCCCGGTTGTTTGCCCGTGACCAGAACAGACCGGCGACCAGGGGGACAAACGCGGTAGCGAGGGTCACCTTGTAGGCATTCTCCACCATCTGATGGATGCCGGTGGATGCTTCCAGCGACCACAGGGCGTAGAACATCACTCCGATCGCGAACATCATCACCACGCAGCGGGTAATCCAGAGGAAGCGCGCGTCGCTGAGCTTGCTGGTGTCGAGCAGCGGTTTGAGCAGGTTTTCCGAAATGGTGACCGAAGGTGCGAGCAGGGTGCCGCTGGCGGTGCTCATGATTACCGACAGCAGTGCGCCGAAAAATACCACCTGAGCCGCCATGGGCATGTGCGTTGCGATGAAGGAGGGCAAGACCAGTTCAGCGTTCTGTTCGAGCAGGGTTGCGGTGGACTGGGGATCGACCATGGTGGCCGCGTAGGTCAGATAGACGGGTACCGCTGCAAAAGCAAAGTAGGCGAGGCCACCCAGAGTGGTGCCCCAGACCGCCACGTGCTCGCTCTTCGCCGAGTTGGCACGCTGAAAGACGTCCTGCTGGGGAATCGAGCCGAAGCCCATGGTCAGCAGACCGGCAATGAAAGTGATGATGGCCGCCCAGCTTGCCTCGGGCCAGAATTCGAACTTCCCTGCGGCCTGAGCGTCGGCGATCACCGGGGCAATGCCGTTCACCTCCGGCATGTCGGCCACCAGCGAGGTGATCCAGAGCAGACCGACCACGATGACGGTCATCTGCACCACCGTAGTGAGGGCCACGGACCACATGCCGCCGAACAGGGTGTAAAGGAGCACCACGGCGGTACCGATGATGATGCCCTGCCCCTGGGTGATGGCACCATCGGAGATCACGCCGAACACCAGCCCGAGTGCGGTTACCTGGGCGGCCACCCAGCCCAGATAAGACAGGGCGATGGCGAAGCTCATGGCGGCTTCCACCGGTCTGTTGAAGCGGCGGCGGTAGAAGTCGCCTAAGGTCAGCAGTCCCATCCGGTACAGCGGACGGGCGAACACAAGGCCGAAGAGAACCAGACACAAGGATGCGCCGAAGGGGTCGGAGATGGTGCCGCCGAGATTTTCATCCAGGAAGGTTGCCGGGATACCGAGCACAGTTTCTGCGCCGAACCAGGTGGCGAATACCATGGCGATCACGATGAACATCGGCAGACTGCGTCCGGCGGTAATGTAGTCGCTGGCGTTGTGCACCCGGGTTGCCGCGTATACGCCGATACCGATGGAGAGGACCAGGTAGGCGATGACGAATCCGAGCAGAGTGGACGACATTCTATATAACCTGTTCAGAGGGACGTTGAATGTGCGGATAGCAGCGGCTGCGTCTGCCCCGGGCATTTTTCCAGATTTGTGCGGATAGTCGAGCCTCTTTTTTTATCAGGCTGTCATATGGAGCGCGGTCCCGGTGCACAAAGAGGTAAGTTCGGCAGCAACAACATGATTGACGATGGCCTTGAGAACAACCCGCTGGTGTCGCGACGTGAGCTGTCCAAGGTCCACGAGGGCGCATTCATGTGGGCTCTGTCCCTTACCGGGAGAGATCGTGAGGCGGCGGAAGACGTGATACAGCAGGCTTATCTGCGTGTGGTTGAAGGCCGCGCCCGGTTCGAAGGCCGCGCGACCCTGAAAACCTGGCTGTTCTCGGTGATACGCAATGTGGCGCGCCATGAACACCGGCGGGGATTGCTGCACCGGTTCGGGCTGACTCGCCTGGGCCTTCTGGAGGTCGGTACTGAGGCGGCATCGCCCGACAGCCGTTCGCCGCATGAGGCGTCAGCGGACGAGTCGATTCGAGCATCGATGCGGCGGCTTTCACCGCGCCAGCGGGAGGTGCTCGAACTTGTGATCGATGCTGAGTTCACCCTCGAGGAGGTCGCCGCAATCCTGGGGATTTCACTGGGCAGTGCGCGCACCCACTACCACCGGGCAAAGCAGCAGTTGCGGCGGGATCTGGCAGGTCGAATCCATGAGTAACGAAAAACATCGCAATGACCCTCCGTCCCGTTCAGATCGTGGTATCGAGACTGACCTGAAGGAATATTTTCACAATCGGCGCGAGCAGACGGCGATACCGGATTTTGACCGGATGCTGCAGCGCGTTGATGCAGAGTTCAGAAGTCGTGCTGACCCGGGAATCCAGCCCGTTGCATTTACTGCTGGTCATCATCCTGGTGACGGGCACTGGAGGCGCTGGTTCAGAGTCCCCGGTGTGCTGGTCGGTGTGGGTGTGCTGTGTCTCGTGATTCTGGCGGGCCTGTTCGTCACACCGGAGGTCACCGCGCCCGAAGCCGATGCGGTGCTGCTTGCGCAACTGGAACAGACAACGCTATGGGTTGCCCCCAGCGATCGCTGGCTCAAACCCGCATCGTCGCCGATTCTCATGGGCATACCGGATTTCTCGGCGATGCAATTTCACTTAACGGAGACACTCACATGGTCGGATCTCGAGGGCTGATTGTCCGCCTCCTGGCGGTTTGTCTGATGGTCACTGGCCTGCCGGCTGCTGCAGCGGAGGCAGATCCCTTCGACGGACGCCTGCTGCCTCTGGAACTGGTAATGGCGCATCGCAAGGAGATCGGTCTGACCCGGGACCAGAGTGATCGGATCGGTGAGCTGGTGGTCGAGATGCAGAAGGCGGTAGCCGACAAGCAGTGGCGGATGCAGGCGGCGTTCTTCGATCTACTGGCGGTTCTCGACGAGCCGAAGGTCGACGAGGGCGAAGCGCTGAAGCTTTCGAAGCAGGCCGTCGACACCGAGAACGAAATCAAGCTCGAACAGCTGCGATTTCTGATCCGGCTGCGCAACCTGCTCACCGAAGATCAGATAGTCACCCTGCGCGCCCGGCGCGCGGCCGGCTGATGCTGCCGTGTGCGGGGAGGAAAATCGGACTTCGGAAAAAGTGGAGGGGCCATCCATGCGACTTATTGTGCTGATAGCCGCCGGACTCCTGCTCGGAGCCTGCGGTGGCGGCGGGGGTGGTAACCGCGCCCCCGCCCAGGCGCCACCTCCGGTGGCAGCGCCACCGCCACCGCCAGCCGCCGGGCCAACGTCTGCGCAGCTGGCGGGCGCCGCAAAATTTCTTTCGCTGGCAACCTTCGGTCCCGATCATGAAGCCATCCGATCGGCAGCCACAGAGGGGCTGGATGTGTGGCTCGAGCGGCAGTTCACACTGGGACCGTCGCTGCACGAACCGGTAGTGCGGCGCTACCTGGCCCAGTACGGCTTTGATGTGAACGCCAACCCGCCACCCGGGACTTTCCGCCGTTTCGCATTCTGGGAGCAGGCGCTGACCGCCCCCGATGAATTGAGACAGCTCACAGCCTATGCCCTGACCCAGATCATGGTGGTCAGCGACAATGTCGATGCCATTGCCATCAATCCGCTGGCGCTGTCGAGCTACTACGACACACTGCTCACCCATGCCTTCGGCAACTTCAGAGAGCTGCTGCTTGCGGTGACTCTCCATCCGGCGATGGGCGTGTATCTGAGTCATGTCAACAACGCCCGCTCGAACCCCGGGGCGAACACCTTTCCGGACGAAAATTACGCGCGGGAAGTGATGCAGCTGTTCAGCATTGGTCTGTTCGAGTTGAACCCTGATGGCTCCCAGCGTCTGGGTCAGGATGGGCGTCCGCTCCCGACCTATGACAATGGGGACATTCAGGAATTCGCGAAGATATTCACAGGATTGAGCTATGGACCGGATCGACCCGGCGGTGCGAGCTTTTTCGGCAAGCAATTGCCGGTACTGCATGTGCCGATGGTGATGTTCGAATCCTTCCATGAACCGGGAGAAAAGCGGCTGCTCCGCGGAGAGATCGTGCCGGCAGGTCGCAGCGGGATGGAAGACATCGAAGCGGCGGTGGATAATCTGTTCAACCATCCGAACGTCGGTCCCTTTATCGGTCGACAGCTCATTCAGCGGCTGGTGACCTCGAATCCTTCGCCCGCTTATGTGAGCCGGGTCGCCAGCGCTTTCGCGGGTGACGCCAGCACACCCCGCGGCGATATGCAGCACCTGCTGCGGGCCATCCTGCTCGATCCCGAGGCGGCGGCAGGCATCCGTCTGCAGGAGCCCTTCCGCCGCTACCTGGCAATGAACCGGGCGCTTGGCGTCAGCAGCGATGATGGCACCTATCCCGGCCTGGGCTATGTGGTGCAGTTCCTGACCCAGCAGCACGTATTGAGCGCGCCCAGCGTGTTCAACTTCTATTCACCCGGTTTTGCCCCTGCCGGCGGGGTCGGAGATGCCGGTCTTGTTGCGCCTGAATTCCAGATCACCAACGCATCGACCATCGTCGGTATGACCAACCTGCTCGCCTATGCGCTCTATGGTGCGGGATCCATCGACACGCCACCGGGCTTCTCAACGATCCGGCTGGATCTGAGTGAATACGAAGGCCTCGCTGCCGATCCCGAGGCACTGCTTGATCGCATCGATCTGGTTTTCTTCGCCGGCGAACTCGACGCTGCGACCCGCGGTGTGATCAGCGACGCCATCACACCGGTGGGCGCCGATCTGCCGGGTCGGGTGCGGCTGGCCCTGTACCTGGCATTGAGTTCACCCGCATACGCTGTTTCAGGAGGTGCCTGATGGCCACGACACGGCGACGTTTCCTGCAACACAGTGGTGCCCTGACACTGGCTGCCGGGACTCAGCTGGCGACCCTGCCGGGGTTCAGCAGAGCCGCTCCCGGCGACGACTACAAAGCGCTTGTCTGTATTCTGCTCGCAGGCGGCGCGGATTCCTTCAACATGCTCATACCTTACGACACCGCCCGCCACGATGCGTACAGGGTGATGCGTGCAGACCTCGCGCTGCCACGGGCGGACATCCTGCCCCTGAACTACAGCGGTACGGACGGCCGGCAGTTCGCCCTGCATCCGGGCATGGGGGAAGTGCGGGATCTGTTCGATTCAGGCGATCTTGCCTTCCTTGCCAATGTGGGATCTCTGGCGGAACCGACCGATCGCGTCGCCTATGACAGTGGCAGCGCGCTGCTGCCCCTCGGCCTGTTTTCCCACTCTGACCAGATTGCCCAGTGGCAGACGTCGGTGCCGGATCGTCGGATCGCCACGGGATTCGGCGGCAGGATGGCCGACGTGCTGCAGCCCATGCTGCCATCCGGACCCGTGTCGATGAACATTTCACTCTCGGGCACCAATCTGTTCCAGACCGGCACGGAGGTAACCGGCTACAGTGTGGATGCAGTGGAAGGTGTCCGGGAGGTGGCGGGCTACGGCAGCGGTGAAGGGGGAAGCCCGCTATTTACCGGGGCACTGGATGCACTGCTTGCGATCCCTCACGCGGACCCTTTCAGATCAACCTATTCCGCGGAATTGCGGGATGCGATCGACTCCGGCGCACAGCTCAGAGCCGCGCTCGCGGCAGCACCGGTGCTCAACACGGTATTCTCAGCCGGCGGGTTGTCTGCGGCCCTGGCCCGGATTGCCCGGATCATCAGTGTGCGGGACCAGCTGGGAGTGAGTCGTCAGACCTTCTTCGTGACGCTTGGTGGCTGGGACCACCATGATGATGTGCTGCCGCAGCAGGCTGCCATGCTGCCCGGCGTCAGTCGTGGCCTGTCTGAATTCCATTCGGCGCTGACCGAGCTCGGCGTGAGCGATTGTGTCACCACTTTCACTATTTCGGATTTCGGCCGCACCCTGACATCCAATGGCAAGGGTTCGGATCACGGCTGGGGTGGTCACAATCTTGTCATGGGTGCGGGTGTGTCGGGCAGAAACATCTATGGAAGTTATCCGGAGATTGTGCCGGGCAACCCCCTCGATGTCGGTCGTGGACGCTACATCCCGACTACAGGCACGGACCTGTTCTACGCCGAGCTTGCCCTGTGGTTCGGGGTGGCCCCGGTGGATCTGGATCGTGTACTGCCCAACATCCGGCGCTTCTATTCACCGGAGTCCGGCACCCCGCCGCTGGGACTCATGATCTGAGTCCTCGAAGGCTGGCTGTCCCGGTGGTTACTGCTGGTGCTTGCGGCCGCGGTAATCGCTGTCGATCAGATGCTTCGGGTGTCGACCGTTGACGTAACCGGTGAATCCCGGCTCGACGATGCTGTAGCCCAGCAGTTCCTGCAGCCGTTCGCTGTAGCGCCTGGCGATCTGTGGCGGAGCCGCGAGTGGCATGTTCTCGATCTGACGCATCCAGGGCATGCAGTACTGGGGGGTAATGGCGAGCCGGGTACGCGTTGAGTGATTGGCGCCGCCCCGGTGCAGCAGATTGCCGGCGAACACCAGCACCGAACCCGCGGGCATCAGAGCCTTGACGATCTCATCCGGCCGGGGCTCACGCTCGCGCTCCCAGCGGTGACTGCCCGGTACCAGCTCGGTTGCGCCGTTGTTTTCCAGGAAGTCGTCCAGGGCCCAGATTGCACTGATTCCGTAGTGGCTGCGGGGGCGCGCGAACGCTGGATGTCCACCGCTGCCGCTGGCGTCGTCGATGTGCCAGTCCTGTGCGTTTTCTCCCGGATGCACGTTGATCGCCAGGGCCGCAGACAGCAGGTAGTTTTTCGGCAGCAGTGCGTCGGTCAGGGCGAGAACCGAGGGGTGCTCGATCAGTCCGGCCACAGCCGGAGACTTCGCGAGCAGGGCGTAGACCCGTTCGCTGCGGAAGCCTTCGAAGTCGTTGCGTCCGAAGTGCTCTCCCGCCAGAAAGGGGGCCAGCTCACTGCGGAGCTGGCGGATCAGCGGATCAGAAATCTGCGCTTCCAGGATGGTGAAACCCTGCTCCCTGATGGCGCTGAGATGGCTGTCCATCCTCATCTGGCCGCAGCGGCGGCAGATACGTTCGCCGGTTCGTTTTTCGCGAGATCCGCATTCAGCGATCGCGCACCAATGAAGTAATGCACAGTGGCCCAGACGTTGACGAGCACGGCGAGACAGAGTGCGTAGCGCAGGGATTCATGGCCCGTGGCCGGCGCCAGGAGGTCACTGGCGATGCCGACAAAGTAAGGTCCGAGGCCCATACCGATCAGATTGAGCATGAACAGCAGAATGGCGGAAGCCACTGCCCGCATACGCGGAGTCACCAGCGCCTGGGTCATGGCGAAGGAGGGTCCCAGGTACATGCCGCCCAGTATCGCGACCAGACCCAGAGAGGGCACAACCGCCCAGATGCCTCCATACAGGTAGGCGATGAACTGGAATGGCACCATCGCGGCTGTGGAGATGCCGGGGACCCACATATACCAGCGATGGTTGTTGGTGCGATCGAACAGCCGGTCCGACAGATATCCGCCCAGGAAAGTACCGATGGCGCCAACCCCTGAGATGGCGGCGAGCCAGGCGCCGACTTCCGTCAGGGGCACGTCGTGCATGCGGATGAGGAAGGGCGCATTCCAGGTGCCGGCACCGTAGCCGACGAAGGCGTGTAGTCCTGCTGCTACGCCCAGGTGGCGGAAGGCCCTGCGCTCCCAGAGCCGGGCCAGTACCACCTTGACATCCGGCGCTTTTTCTTCGGCTGCGGGTGGTGCACCCGGGACCTGGGCTTTCAGTTTGTCCGACAGACCCCGGGGCGGCTCCCGCAGTGTGAACAGAATGAGCAGGGCGATGGCGATTCCAGGCAGACCAACGAGGACGAACGTCATGCGCCAGCCAAGTTCCTCAGCGCCCCAGCCACCGACAAAATTGCCCACCATGGAGCCGAAAGGAATGCCAAGCGCGTAGATCGACAGTGCTGTAGCCCGCTTTTCGAGTGGAAAATAATCAGAAATCAGTGAATGAGAGGGTGGGCTGGCACCAGCCTCGCCGACACCCACACCGATGCGCGCAATCAGCAGCGCCATGAAGCTCTGGGCAAGACCACAGACGGCCGTCATCGCACTCCAGACGATCATCGCTATGGAAAGGATTCTGACCCGACTGGTTCGATCCGCGAGCGCGGCAATCGGCACGCCGAGGGTGGTATAGAACAACGCGAAAGCCAGGCCGCCGAGCAACCCGAGTTGACTGTCGCTCAGATCCAGATCGAGTTTGATGGGTTCGAGCAGAATTCCGAGGATCGAGCGATCCACGAAGTTGACCACATAGCCGAGAAACAGGACCGCCAGAGCGTAGTTGCGGTAGCCGGGCGAAAACTGTGCTGGACCGGATGGTGTTAGACTGGACAATGTATCAGGCGCCTCCCCGCGCTGAGAAATCGAAGCGCGAGTGCCGGCGACGCCGGCTACGCTGCATTGCTTTCCCTCTCCCGTGGTCAGTGTACCCGCCGTGCCCGCTGCCGCCAATGATGGCTGTCGCTGGTGCTCTGGCTGGTCAATCGGGCAGGCGTTGATAGATGGTCAGAGGCTCACTAGAGTGAATGCATGCTGATTCGATCAGGCGCAATCGATCCAGAATGGCGCTGGAGGCAACTGGGGGTAAATTGGAAAGGAAAACTGGAGCCGTCGTACTCTGGCTGCTGCTTGCAGCGTCTGCATCAGTGTCCGCCACAGAAGGAACAGCGTCCGACTCCGCGCAGCCCGTGAAATCCGCTGCAGCGGACCCGCGCGTCTGTAAGCGGGTGAAGGCCACGGGTACACGTATCACTCAGCGTGTCTGCATGAAACAGTCTGAGTGGGACTCGATCGCTGAGAACGCGAAGCGTTCCATGGAAGACAGGAGATACCTTGAAAGCTCGACTCGGCTCCATGCGCCTGAGTGAGTCGCAGGGAATCCACCACTTAATCAGAGGTTCCCTAGTTGAGCGGCCAGAACACGGGCAGCAGCAGATAGACCACACCGAATACCACAAGTGTCAGAGGCACACCGAGTTTCAGATAGTCAACGAAGCGGTACCCGCCGGGACCCATCACGAGGACATTGGCGGGGTGAGATATCGGACTGGTGAAGCTCGCAGAGGCTGCGATGGCCACCGCCATCATCGCCGGATAGGGTGACATGCCGATCTCCGCACTGGCAGTGAGCACGATGGGCGCCATCAGCACGACCAGCGCAGCTGTGGGCACGATCATGGTGGCGAGTGCGGTGACTCCATAAAGCCCGAGCAGAACTGCCCAGGGTCCGTAGTCGCCGAGCGAGGACATGACGGCATCCGCAACAAAGGTTGCGGCACCCGTGTCTGTCATGGCTACTCCCAGGGGCAGCATGCCGGCAATCAGAAAAATGGAGCGCCATTCGATGGCCCGATAGGCATTTTCCATACTCAGGCATCCGGTCAGCACCATGGCGGTTGCGCCGCTGACAGCCGCAATGGCAATCGGCAACCATTCGAGAAGCACTACCGATACAACAGCAAGCATGATGAAGCCGGCCATCGGTGCCTTGCTGGTATCCAGGGCGGTTGACGTCAGGGGGGTGAGCACAATGAATTCCGGATCCCGCTCGAAGGTGACCAGGCGCTCCCGTGGCCCGACGACGAGCACCGCATCTCCGAGTTCCAGCTTCATGGCGCCGAGGTCGGAACGGTAGGGTCGGCCATTGCGCCAGATGGCGATGAGTTCGAGCTGATAACGGCCTCGCAGATCCAGCTCGGCGACACTCTTACCTGACAGGGAGGAGTGTGGATGCAGCGTGGCCTCAACCATCTGCAAAGCGTCCGACTCGAAGACGTCGAGGTGGGAAGACGGGTCGTACTGCACTCGAAGTTCCTGCAGACCACGCAGCACGTCCACATCTTCCGGACGGCCCTGCACGAAAATCAGGTCCCCACCCATCACTGTGACATCTGAGCCGGGCATTACCTGCAGTTCGGATTCGCGCATGACGGCCAGCAGGCGGAAGTCGAATGCGTCTGCCAGGCGGGTCTCACTGAGACTCAGTCCTTCCAGCTCAGACTCTTTCGGCACATGGATAACGAACACACGATCCTCAAGCTCGTAGAGCTGCAGCAGGTCTTCGTTGCTGACCTTCGCCGCTGCATCGAACTCGGCGGATTTTTCCAGGGCAGCCGCGTTGTCCGGATTGCACTGCACGAGCAGATGATCGCCGGCGTGCAGAGGCACCGCTCCCAGATTGGTTCGCCAGACTTCTGTGCCGCGACGCACGGCGAGCACGTTGATCGAGTAGCGGTCCCGGAACTCCCGGTGCCGGACCGGCTCGCCGATGAGACTGGATTCTTCGGCGATGTGCAGTTCGCGTATCTCGAGCTCTTCCGAGATGCGTTCCTTGAGAATCGGTGACTCCCGCTCGATGGTCAGCTCACCCCACTTCCGCAGCGCTTCGAAACGCTCCGTGCGCCCCTGCACCAGCATGAGGTCTCCGGCCTGCAGGCGGGTGGAGGAACCCGGGAGGGTCATGGTTTCTGAGTTGCGCATCAGAGCGATGATGATAAGACCGGCTGACCTTGTCAGACCGACTTCCTGTATGGTGCGGCCGGCGGCAAGTGCGTCCGGCGGCACTCGAACCATGAACATCCGCTCGCGCAGACCATACTGATCCCGCAGGTTTCGGCGACTGCCATCCTCGTCTTTCTGCACCGTGGTCCGTGGCAGCAGATGTCTGCCTATGAGCGCAACGAAAGCGGTACCGACCAGGAGAATGATCACCCCCAGCGGGGTGAAGTCGAACAGCCCGAAGGGCTGCAGCCCGGCGTCTTTGAGCGCGCCACTGACCAGCAGGTTTGGAGGGGTACCCACCATGGTGGTCAATCCACCCAGGAGGGTGCCGTAGGCGAGGGGCATCAACAGGCGTGGTGCGGGTATGTCGGAACGCCGTGCGACGTCCACCACGACCGGCAGCATGAGCGCCGCGACCCCGATGTTGTTCATGAAGCCGGACAGCGCTCCGGAGACCAGCATGATCACCGCGATCATGCGCGCTTCGCCGCGACCGGCGATCCGCAGCACGCTGCGACCGAGTATGTCAGCGATTCCAGCCCTGCTCAGGCCTTCGCTGAGAATGAACATTGCCCACACGGTGATCACCGCTGCGTTGCTGAATCCTGAGAAAGCGTCGGACGGACTGACAAGGCCGGTCAGGGCGAGGGCGCACAGCACCATGAGTGCGACCACGTCCATGCGGACCTGCTCGGTGATGAAAAGCACCAGCGAGATGCCGAGGATCGACAACACCAGCAGGATGTCTGTCTCGATGCCGAACATGGTGTGCTTTCGGTGATTGACTGCCTCACTGTACCACCGGACCCGGCCGGTCCATGCAGGCAAGCAGGTGAGAGGAGAACCGGTTAAAGGCGACCGGTCAGAAGGAACCTGGTAAAAGGGAACAGTAAAAAAGAAGCAGCTGAAAGGGGATCAGTTGATGAGTTGGACACTGAGTAATCTTCCGCGCCAGGACGGCAGAACGGTTGTCATCACCGGCGGCAACAGCGGTATTGGTCTCGAAGCGGCCAGGGCACTGGCAGCCAAAGGCGCACGGCTGATCCTGGCCTGTCGTAACCAGGACAGCGCACGGGAGGCCTGCGAGTCACTGATTGCGGAAAATCCAGGCGCCGCTGTCGAACCGGTGATGCTGGATCTCGCCTCGCTGCGTTCAGTCCGGGCCTGTGCGGCCCAACTGCGCGAAAGCTGTGACCAGGTGGACGTTCTGATCAACAACGCCGGTGTCATGGCGATTCCCCGGCGGGAGACCGAGGACGGTTTCGAGATGCAGTTCGGCACCAACCACCTCGGGCACTTCGCTCTCACCGCACTGGTCTATCCGCTGTTGCAGAAGGCCCCCGGGGCTCGCGTGGTCACAGTTTCGAGCCTTGCCCACAATTTCGGATTCCTGAATCTGGCCAACCTCGAGGGGCGCTGGTTCTACGATCCCTGGCTTGCATATGGACAGAGCAAACTTGCCAATCTTTACTTTACCTATGAGCTGGATCGGAGATTGCGCAGTGCCGGGAGCGGAATTGCGGCGCTGGCCTGCCATCCCGGGATCGCAGCCACGAATCTCGGCTACGCCGGGCCGCGTATGCTCGGCTCTGCCTTCGGTGAGACGCTGATTCAGCTGTATACGTCGATTGTCGCGCAGCCGGCGGCCGACGGTGCACTGCCAACACTTTTTGCAGGGTTTGCCGAAGAAGCGAAGAGCGGCGACTACATCGGGCCGGACGGCCTGGGCGAGATGCGTGGTGCACCACGAAAAGTTGCGTCGAACCTGTTGTCCCGGTCCCAGACCATAGCCGGACAGTTGTGGAGAGTGTCGGAGGAATTGACGGACAGCCCTTTCGAGATCTGACACCCTCAATGAATTGGCGCGCCCGGCGCGATTCGAACGCGCGACCCCTGGCTTCGGAGGCCAGTACTCTATCCAGCTGAGCTACGGGCGCTGCGCTGGGAAGGGCGGCGATTATACGGATTCGGCACGAACTTCCCAATACAACGGGCGGCCGCCGCCGGTTGCTGACCCGCTGCTTGCATTCATTCTGACCCCGTCGCTAAAATTAGAATGAACATTCTAATACGAGCCTGAATTGGCCAGGAAACCCCGCATTCAGCCACCGCTGCAGGACCGCAGCCGCGCAACACTGGAGCGCATCCTCGAAGCCGCAACCGCACTGCTCGAAACCCAGGTCTGGGATGACATTGCGATCAGCGCTATCGCCCGGCGCGCGCAATCTTCGATCGGTTCCTTCTATGCGCGCTTTGCTGACAAGAACGCTCTGCTCGATCATCTGGACGAGCGCTACGCGGCGGAGCTGACAGACCTGCTGGAGGCCCATATGAAGGAAGCCAGGGCGGCTGCGTGGTCGCTGGAGGAAAGAGCCGGACACCTTCTCCAGGCTCTGATCACCTATCACCGCACCCGTCGTGGTCTGCTCCGCACCCTGGTATTGACGGCCCGGGCAGGAAATTCTTCGCGGTATCGGGCCAGAAGCCAGCGGATCAATGCGGCACTGCCGGTGCTTGTCGAAAACTTCAAGCAGTGTGGGGAACTGCATGGACCGGATCTTGACGCCCGGTTGCACCATGCCCTGACCTTCACCTTCAGTGCGCTTCGCGACCAGCTGCTGTTTCCGGAGTCGATGCCGAATCCCTATTCCCGCACGGATGCGGAACTGGCGGAGGCACTATCCCGAAATTTCCTCGGCTACCTGGCGTACAAACCCGAGTCAGGTCGATGAGCGCAATGGTGAGACTGACGATGATTCTCAATGTCGCGCTGAGTGGATTCGCCGCGGCGGAGGCTGTGCAATCCGCCCGTGGTACCGCAGTGGAGACGGCCGTCGTGCGGGATGCGCTCGGTAAGGTGCTGGCAGCCATACCCGGCAGACTGGTACAGCTGGGTATCCCCGGAACTGCGATTGCTGTTGTGTACGGCGGCGAGGTGCTGGTCCTCGCGGGTTACGGAACCGGGAATCCAGTAACGGGTACGCCGGTGAATGTGCGCCGCGATGTATTCAGAGTGGGCTCGGTGTCGAAACCGGTTACCGCGTCCGGGATCTTGCGGCTGGTCGCGCGGGGAGCTGTGAGCCTGGATGAAGACCTTCGCAATCGACTCGATAATCTGCCCGTGCGACCACCGCTGCGCAAGCCGATCACACTGCGGCACCTGCTCACCCACACCGCTGGATTCAACGAGCGGCTGTTCGGGCAGCATGTCAGCAACCCGGAACAGATGTTGAGCCTCTCCGACTACCTGGCCCGCCATCTGCCGCCCAGGTTCATCGACCCGGGAGAAGTGATCGCCTACAACGATCACCACACGGCGCTGGCGGGATGGCTGCTGGAAGAGCTGACCGGCCGGCGCTTCGATGAGGCGATGGCAGAAGAAGTGTTCGAACCGCTGGGCATGACGTCTTCGACTTTTGCGCAGATCGACATGCCGCCCGGGATCGACAGCCGGATCGTCTCTGCCTGGCGTCAGACCTCGTCGGGATTCAGGCCTTATGAGCGGGATTACGTGCAGCTCACTCCAGCAGCCGGTCTCTACACGTCTGCGCCGGACATGGCCAGGTATCTGCTTGCGCTGCTGAACTGCCGGAGTGGGGGGCTGGGGGAAGCAGTCTGCAGTCAGCTGGTCGAGCAGTACTCCCGGCACCCCAGTTTGCCCGGCCGGTCCTTCGGGTTTGCGCGCAGCGACCACGCCGGTATGCGGGTGTTTTACAAGGACGGACAGGCGAGTGGTTTCAATGCCCGACTGCTGCTTGTTCCTGAACGGGGTTTCGGTGTCTTTATCGTTCACAACCGCAGCATCCTCGGTGCCTTTGGTGCCTTCGACACAGCGGCCCGGTTCAATCGGGAAACTACCCAGGCCATGCTCGACACGCTCTGGCCCGAATCCGGCGATTCACCAGCGGAGCAGCCAGAACCTCTGGCGGATTCGGCGGGTCGCAGCAGCGGGTATGCGGGCAGTTACCGTACCGCTGTCGCAGCCCGACACACCTGGGAACGGCTGGCGAGCCTGTTCGACGAGGTGCAGGTGACTGCAACCTCAACCGGCGTGCGGCTGGCGGGCCGGGAATATGTCGAAATCGAACCCGGTGTTCTGCAACACCGCGAGGGTGAGCAACGCTATCTGGTATTCCGCACGCTGAAGGGGGACCGTCCGCATCTTTTTATTGGCGGCGGCGCCTACGAGCCGGTGCCCTGGTACACGAGTTCCCATTGGGCGCCGTGGCTGTTGGGTGGCGGCTGTCTGTGGCTGCTGTGCAGTTTTATCTGGTTGCGGCGCTGTCGGGACCGACTGGGAAAAGTGCGAATCCCGCTGCTGCTGACCAATGGCGCCCTGCTTGGATTCGTTGTCGGCCTTGTTGCGATTCTGGGATGGACCGATCCACAGAGGTTCTTCGCTGGTCCCACCCCTGCACTGCTGGCACTGCTGATGTTGCCGCTGACTGCCGGTGGTGGACTTGCGGTGCAGATCTGGCACTTCCGGGAACTGCTGGCTGATCGATGGATCGCCCTGCTGGCCCTGCTCAATGCTGCAGTTGCCGTGCTGTGGCTCAGCTGGCTCGACTACTGGAATCTGTTGGGTTACCGACTGGGTTGAGATCAGCAACTGCATGCTGCTCCGCAAAGCGGCTGTCGCGAAAGTGCATGCAGATTCCGGTTCAGTTTCCAGACAGGGTGGGTTCATCGGCTGTTCATTGGCCGAGCCCTAATCTGGTCCGCGTCTGACAACAACCGGAGACAGACATGACCAGACCTGAAACTACCCGTACGACAAACCGAAGCGTCCGCCTGGGTGCAACTGCTGCACTCGTGGCTGGACTGATGCTGCCCTTCGCTGCCCACGCCGACCACGGCCGGGTAGACGACGACTGGGCGGCCCTGATCGGCGCCTCCATTGTGCTCGCCCACTACGATGCGCCGCGCTATCGGGATCACCGGTACCACGGATACCAGCATCGGGGACACAACTACCGGCATACCAAGAAATGGCGCAAGCACCAGAAGCGACACGCATACTGGCATCAGGATCGACGCCACGACCGCGGTCACCATCGCTACGAGAAGCGTCACGACCTGCAGGGTGATCGTCGGGGGCGTGGCGGTGACCGGGATCACGGCAAGCGACGGGACGGCCATCGTCGAGGCTAGGTGTCGAGGCTGGGTGAGGCCTTCAAGCCGGGCTGAGGGGATGGCGACCTGCCGGTCCCGCGGCGCCTCTCCCGCCTCCCTCTGGATCCGGATACTGTATGTATATACAGTATCCGGATGTCGCTCGTTTTATGCCGTCGCCTCAACCATCGGAACATCGAACTGCACGGAGATACCCGTGGTGAAGTCATCGGTGTCCTGCGTCGCAATGGCGATTACGGTTTCGTGCCCTGGCTTGGCTTCATCGATCGGGTGAAGGCGCAGCGGCGCGGCCGGCCGGTGAAACTGCTGATCGCCCGGGTCGGCAGAACCGATGGCATTTCCACCCGCTGGTTCGACATCCGGCCGGGCGGCCATGTGCAGGGCTGTCTCACCGAACGTGGCGCCTTCGCGGTGATCGATCAGGAGGTGAGGATTCTCTGAGCAACACCGCACTCCTACTCCGGCAGGACCCGGCGTTTACTTGCGGCGGAAGACGGAGCAGCGGAACATCCGCCGATGCCTGCCCAATCTTCCCGACCCCCTGAACTTCCGGCCGCGCGTATTCCGGGTGGCGTCTGGGCGCTCGGTTTCGTCTCTCTGCTCATGGATGTTTCCTCGGAAATGATCCATGCGCTGCTGCCGGTGTATCTGGTGGTGGTGCTCGGCAGTTCGATGCTGACAGTGGGGTTCATCGAAGGTATCGCGGAGGCCACGGCCGCGATCACCAAGGTATTTTCCGGTGCGCTGAGTGACCGGCTGCGGCGCCGCAAGACTCTGGTGGTCGTCGGTTACGGACTTGCCGCGCTGACGAAGCCGGTATTTGCACTGGCCACCACGATCGACTGGCTGGTAGGCGCACGCTTCGTCGACCGTATCGGTAAAGGCATCCGCGGTGCGCCACGGGATGCACTGATCGCCGACTTGAGCCCCGAATCGATTCGCGGCGCAAGCTTCGGTCTGCGCCAGTCGCTGGACACGGTGGGCGCCTTTCTCGGTCCACTGCTGGCGGTAGGACTCATGTGGTGGACGCTGGATGACATCTCCATGGTGTTCTGGTTCGCCGCGATACCGGCGGCACTGGCGGTCGGCCTGCTGCTGGTCGGTGTGCGCGAGCCGGAACGGCCGGACATCGAGCCCCACCGCGAGCCGCTGTTCGATCGCGCCAGGCTTGAGCGTCTCGGCAGCCGGTTCTGGTGGCTTGCCGGTTTTGCCGGCGCTTTTACGCTGGCGCGGTTCAGCGAAGCCTTTCTCATCCTGAAGGCAGAGTCTGTCGGCCTGTCGCTGACCCTGGTGCCCATGGTACTGGTGGTGATGAATGTCGCTTATGCGCTGGCCGCCTATCCGGCGGGTGTGCTCTCCGACCGGGGTGATCGGATCGGCATGCTGGTGATCGGTCTGGTCCTGCTGATCGCAGCCGATGTGCTGCTGGCCCGGTCTTCCGGGCTGATCGCCGTGGCGATGGGGGTGGTGCTGTGGGGTCTGCACATGGGGTTTACCCAGGGCATTGTTGCCGCGCTGGTGGCGGATATGGTGCCTGGGGATCTGCGCGGCACCGGTTTCGGGGTGCTCAACCTGATCACCGGTCTGATGCTGCTGCTGGCCAGTGTGCTGGCGGGTGCGCTGTGGGACGCAGGCGGCGCCGGATTCACCTTTACCGGCGGCGCCGTGCTCGCGCTGCTTTCACTGCTCGGCCTGCTGCTGCTGCGACCGCAGCTGCGGGAACTTCAGGCTGCCGGCCGACAGTGATATGCTCGCCCGCCCGGGCGCGTAGCTCAGTTGGTTAGAGCGCTGCTTTCACACGGCAGAGGTCCGCAGTTCGAATCTGCGCGCGCCCACCAGACTCCCGTTTCCACAGTCAGGCCGGCGGTGGAGTGTGCCTACAGGGTGGCCTGCTGATCGAAGGAAGCCACCAGATCCGCCATCGGCTGACCCTGCGGGGTGTTTCTCAGTGCTTCGACCACGCTCGCCCGATTGACCTCAGGCTGGTTCTGACTGGCCTTGACCTTTCCGATCACACTGCGGATCTCGATCTCGATACCGACGATGTGCTGCTGCAGACGCTCGATGTGTTCGGCGGGTGCGTCGGCAATCTGCCAGGGTATGGACCGGTCCACTTCCTGGCTGGCCGTAAGCTGGGTGAGATGTCGGGTCAGCCAGCGGCTGTCGCTGTGGCATCGAAGGGTTCCATGCAGGTGGACAACCGCGTAATTCCAGGTTGGCACGACCCGCGGATCTTCCGCCTTGCTGGCATACCAGCCCGGGCTGATATAGGCATTAGGCCCCTGAAATATCAGGAGCACTTCGCCACCCTCAGCCGCTTCCGCGGCGAGCGGGTTGGCGCGGGCCACATGACCCTGCAGCCTGTTGGTCACTCCTGCAGCCAGGATCAGGGGAATCTGATCCGCGCTCAGCCCCTGGCTGGTGTTCCGCACCAGGGTCGCCAGCGGATAATTTCCAGAGCGGCCTGCTCGTCCGCTGCAAATACCTGGGGGATGTACATGGGATCCGGTCCTTGCCAGTGATGAGAAATTCGTTTAACAGGTGGTGGCTGGAAAGTTCGATCAACTCAGGAACCGATGATGCCCCGGAAATCGCTTACTAACGTTCTGATCCTGTGCGTGGCCACCACGCTCAGCGCCTGTGCTTCCAATCCGGACACCGGCAGCGAATCGATCCCCGAAATCCGTCCGGGCATTCTGCAGGGCTACCTGGCGGGCAGCGAGTATCCGAACAGCCTGGCGCTTCTGCCGCCGCCTCCTGCACAGGACAGTATCGCGCACAGCCATGATGGCACCATCAGTGAACGCAGTCTGACCCTGCAGGGTTCTGCGCGCTGGCTGCTGGCGGCCCAGGACAACGAACTGATGTTCCCTGCTGCGGCAGACACCTTCTCCTGCGCACTCGGTGCGCCCGTCACTGAAGCGGAAACACCCAGTCTGTATCGACTGTTGCGCCGGGTGCTGCCGGATGCCGGCCTGTCGACCTATACCGCCAAGAACTATTACCGGCGTCCCCGACCCTTCATGGTCAACGGGCAGCAGACGTGTCTTTCCGAACAGGGCCAGCAGCAGCTGGAAGAAGACGGATCCTATCCTTCGGGTCATTCGGCCATCGGCTGGGCCTGGGCGCTGATCCTGGCGGAACTGGCACCGGAGCGGGCGGACGCAATCCTTGCGCGGGGTCGGGCCTTCGGCCAGAGCCGGGTGGTGTGCAACGTGCACTGGCAGAGCGATGTTCAGGAGGGGCAGTTCATGGGTGCAGCGGCCGTGGCCAGACTGCATGCCAGTGACCTGTTCCAGGCCGATATGGCGGCGGCGGCGGCTGAGCTTTCAGCAGTGCGGGCGCGGTCCCTGCCACCGGCGCGGGATTGCGCAGCCGAAACCGAGGCGCTGGTACAGTTGCCGGTGGACGCAGTCTGGCCGATGAAGTAACGGATTTCGGTTGCCCGTATGAAAGGGAGTGAGGAGGATGGCGGTGAGGGTCAGATACGTGCACAGACTGGTTTTCAGCGGAGCCCTGGTGGGGCTGGTCACCCTTTCTGCCCACGCGGAGGTGGTCGCTGAGTCAGCGGCGGGCTTTGTCTCCGAGCATGAGCTGATTCTCGACGCGGATGCGGCCCGTGCGTTCCATGCCCTCACGGCAGAAGTGGATCGCTGGTGGAACGCCGCGCACTCCTATTCCGGAAAGGCTGAGAATTTTTCCCTCGATGCCCGGGCCGGTGGCTGCTTCTGTGAACGTCTGGACAATGGTGGCAGTGTCGAACACATGCGCGTGGTGTTCGCCGACCCGGGCCGCCTGCTGCGGTTGTCCGGTGGACTCGGTCCGCTGCAGGGCATGGGTGCAACCGGGAGTATGGATTTTGCCTTCACGCCCATCGATGCAACCCATACCCGATTGAACTATCGGTATGCGGTGAGCGGGTATGCGCCGGGCGGATTAGGTCCGCTGGCACAGCCCGTAGATGACGTGCAGAAGGGTCAGCTGCAGCGGCTCGCAGACTATCTGAGGCAGCAGGCCGATACCCGGCAGTAGCGGGGTCAGACCCTGCGGGATCGCTCTGGCGTGCCCGCCACACACATCAGACCGGCCATGATTGCCAGGTTCTTGATGAAGTTCTGCATCTCGTGGTTCTGTTCCATGCCCGCCTCGTAGGTCCAGAAATTGTGCATGAACAGGCTGATCACGAGAGTGAGCCCGGCCAGCAGGAAGGCCATGATCTGAGTGCGGTAGCCGATCGCGAGTGCGGCGCCGCCGCCGATCTGCAGCACGATGGTGATCACGAGCAGCACGGGAATGAGTGGAACATCGTGCGCCTCCATGTAGGTAACTGTACCTGACCAGCCGGTGATCTTGGTGATGCCCGGCACGATGAAGTAGAGGCCGAGCAGAGCGCGACCGGTGAGCAGCAGGGCCCGCTGCGCGGACTGGGGCAGAGCAACATTCATTCTGATTCTCCATAGGCCCCACGCCGGTAACGCAGCATCTGACCACTGCCGGCACCGGTGTGACGGCCGGGTTGTTGTGATTCCAGTCGGTCGTAGGCGATGGCGCCATTGACCAGCACCATGCGGATGCCGTCCGGTTCTACCTTTGGCTCGTCGTAGCTGGCGCGATCGATGACCTCGCCCGGGTCGAACAGCACCAGATCCGCCCGGTAACCTTCGCGGATCTGGCCGCGCTCCTCGATACCGAAGGTTTGAGCCGACAGAGACGTCATGCGTCGCACAGCTTCCGGCAGGCTCAGCACCCCGCGTTCACGCACATAGTGGCCGAGCACCCGGGGAAAGGTCCCGAACAGACGTGGATGCGGTTTCCCCCGCAGGTCCGGAATGCCATCCGATCCGACCATCATGTCCGCGTGCGCCAGATTGGTTTCGATATCTGCCTCATCGATGATGAAGTGGATGCAGATGGTCCGATCGCCTTTTTCTGCAGTGAGTATGCGCCGCACCGCATCGGTGATGTCGATGCCTTCCGCTGCGGCGATATCTTTGAGCATGCGGCCTTCGTAACTGCGGAAGGCGGGGCAGCTGGCAATGCGGATTACCTCGGCAAGATCCCGGTTGATGCGCTCGAGATTAAAGTACTCGATCATGCGGCCGCTGCCGGCGGTGTAGGGATACACGTCCAGGGTGACCCGCTGTCCGGAAGCCAGAGCGGCGTCCACCAGCGCCAGGGATTCCTTCACCTTGCCCCAGTTCGGTCTGCCGGCCGCCTTGTGGTGTGAGATGTGGGCGTGCACAGCCGCTTCGCGGCCGATGTGCAGGGTTTCTTCGACCGCTTCGAGCAGTCGATCCCCTTCGTTGCGCATATGGGTGGTGTAGAGGGCATCCTGTTGCTGCGCGGCCGCGGCGAGTTCGATTACCTCCTCGGTTTCGCTCCAGCGTCCGGGACGGTAGATGAGACCGGTCGAGAAACCGCAGGCGCCCTGTTCGAGGGCCAGGGAGACGTGGGCCTTCATGCGCCTGAGTTCATCGGCGCCCGGCTTGCGTTGTGCCTGGTCCATGACCAGAGTGCGGACGGTATTGTGGCCGACCAGCATCATGTTGTTGATCGCCGGTTCCCGGACCAGAATTTCCTCGAAGTAGCCGTTCAGATCGGTGAAGCGTCCCTCCAGCCCTGCCAGTATGCCGCCACTGGCCGCAACCGAATCCCGCTCCGGGTCGGCGGGAATCGCGGAAAAACCGCAGTTGCCGCTCACCACCGTGGTGACCCCCTGGGCCAGTTTGAATTCCATGCCAGGGTGGCGGAAGAAGGCGCCATCATCGTGTGCGTGGGTATCGATGAAACCCGGCGCCAGGGTGAGTCCGCGCGCATCGATTTCGATGGCGGCAGGTCCTGCCGCGCCATCGGTACGCACGGAGACTATACGACCGTTTTCGATTTCCAGATCTGCACTGAACGCGGGCAGACCGGTGCCATCCAGAATACTGGCGTTGCGTATCGCGATATCGCTCATCTCAGGTTCCTTTTGTCTCGATCACGTCGACAAGGTTTCCGGCGGCGGTGAGCACTACAGTCCATAGCGGCCGGGTCGGGTGCGCAGCCATTCGCCGATCCGTTCACCGATCATGATGCAGGTGAGGTTGGTGTTGGCCCGGGGTACACCGGGCACGATGGAGGCATCGGCCACCACCAGCCCTTCCACGGTATGGGCGCAGCCGTACTGATCCACCACGGCCATTAGATCACTGCGCGGGCCCATCTTCGCCGTGCCGCTGGGATGGAAACCGCTGCCGGCGAATTTCCGGCACAGCGCGGCAATCGCATCGTCATCGAGCGGCCGTGTCGGATCCGGGAAGCGGATGCCGGCGATCATTTCGCCCAGCGCGCCTGTGCGGGTGAACCGCAGAGTGTCTTTGAAGCACTGCACCAGTCTCGAGGTGTCCCGTTCGTCTTCACAGAAACGGTTGTCGATGAGTGGTGCGCTATGGGGGTCCGCATCCCGCAGTCGCAGTTCGCCGCGGCCGTACTGATATTCGAGTACTGCGGCGATGGCGAACTGGGCCGGGGCGCTGCCGGATCGCCCCGCAAAACTCAGCTGCTCGATCTGCAGGTCGTTGTGTTTGTCTGATCCCGCGGCCGTGTAGCGAAGAATGGTCTGAATGAGAGGCGCATCGAAATCGATCAACGATGGATCCTTCACTTCGCACACCACAGATAGCGCCGGATGATCGGACAGGTTGCGGCCAACTCCGGGAGCGTCGGCGCGGCACTCGATGCCGAGCGCCTCGAGTTCGCGCCGGGGTCCGATACCCGAGCGCAGCAGCAGCGCGGGAGACATGATGGCACCGGCGGAAAGTACCACCAGCTTTGCCCGGTGAACGACCGTCGAACCGTCCTGCGCGTCCGTCTCCACGCCGACGCAGCGCCCGCTTTCAAAAACAAGTCGCCGGACAAAGGTCCCGGCGAGCAGGGTCAGATTCGGCCGTGCGCGTGCTGCAGCCAGATAACCGATCGCGCAGGACACGCGCAATCGTCCCAGCTTGTTCATCGGGTGCGGTCCGGCACCGCTGCTGTCCGGCGCGTTGGCATCCGCGCAGGCCGGGTAGCCGAGGTCGGCGGCTGTATCGAGAAAAGCCTGGTGTTGCGGCAGCAGTTCCGCAGATGGATAGCGACGGATACTGATCGGACCGGCATCGCCGTGGTAGGGCGCATCCGGAAAATCCAGATCCCGCTCGAGCCGCCGGTAGGCGGGCAATACTTTACCCCAGGCCCATTCGGAGTTGCCCGCTGCCGCCCATTCGGCGTGATCTTCGGGAATGCTGCGCAGGGCGATGGTGGTATTCACCGCACTCGACCCGCCGGTGACCCGACCCCGGGGGAAGGCAATCTCGCGATTCCGGGTGGGGGCGTAGGTGAGGCCCCAGTCGTGATCCCGATAGGAATTGTTGTGGCCGTTGACCAGGTCATAGGGCGTGGCGGCGGTATCCGCATAGTCCGGACCGGCTTCGAGCAGCAGCACCGTGCGGTTCGGATCCTCACTGGCCCGCGCGGCGATGGCACAGCCGGCGCTGCCGGCGCCGATGATCAGGATGTCGTGCATCTCAGCGACCGTAGTCCCTGCCGGCGATGAATGCCACGATGATGCCGGCCAGTTCTTCACCGGCATCTTCCTGCACGAAATGACCGGCGCCGGTGATCGTAAGATTCTGCGCGACCGGGATCCGCGCCAGGAAGGCCTGCTCTCCGCCCCGGGTAATGGGGTCAGAATCCGTGAAGGCGCAGAGAAAGGGCTTGTCCCAGGCCTCGAAGACCTTCCAGGCTTCGTTGTTTTCCCGCAGCTGTGAGGGCACCAGATAGGGCATGACCATGGCGCCGGCCTTGTAGCGGACATCCGGGAACGGGGCTTCATAGGCTCTCGAAATTTCCGAACCTCCCTGGCTTCCCATGAAGTCCATGAGCTCCCCCACCGGCAGATCCTCGACGTTGTGGCTGTAGGCCACCCAGCGCGGGAAGGTCAGGTTGGCTCGCAGTTCATCCAGCGTGAGTGCGCCCTGCCACCATACGGTGAGCTTGAACAGGGTGTAGCCGAACCAGCCCTGCAGACCTTCGGCGGCTGGCAGCCCGGTGTTCGAAATCACGACCCGGGCGAAACGCTCCGGGGCGGCCGCCACCACCCGCAGGCCTACCAGCCCACCCCAGTCCTGACCGAAAAAGGTCGCTTCCTGCAGGTCGAGCCGGCGCACGAGTTCGCCCATCACCTCGACCTGCATCGGGTAGCTGTAGTCGGATTGGCGGCCGGGCTTGTCGGATCGACCGAAGCCGACGAGGTCGGGCGCAATCACCCGGTGGCCGGCGGCGGTGAGGATGGGGATCATTTTGCGGAACAGGTAGCTCCAGGTCGGCTCACCGTGTATGAGCAGGATGGGTGCGGCGTCCGCTGGGCCCTCGTCGAGGTAGTGCACCCGATACTCGCCGATCTGCAGATAGTTGGGCGCGTAGGGAAAATCCTTGAGCCCTTCGAAACGCGCATCCGGCGTGCGCCAGATGCCGGGCGAGATTTCATCCGCGGAGGCGGGCAGGGTGAGACCGAGCAGCAGGAGCAGGCTGAAGCCTTTTTTGAGCATGTGCGTACTTCCTCTCAAACCGGTGCGGGCCCTGCGACCTGAACCCGATGAATAGTGCGGGGGGCATCGCCATGGTCGTGCACGGCAAAGTGCAGGACGCAGCGGTTGTCCCACATCAGCAGATCGCCCGCCTTCCACTGGTGGCGCGCCTGATACTCGGGCCGCACCGAGTGCTGATAGAGAAAATCCAGAACACTCGCGCTCTCTTCCCGACTCCAGCCAACGAATTTGCGGGTGAAGGCGCGACACACGAACAGCGCCCGGGCACCACTTTCGTCGTGGCTGCGGACCACGGGATGCTCCGCACGGGGTGCTTCCTGCGGATCTGCGCCATAGAGACCGGCAAGACCTTCCGCTGTGTGCAGCGCCCGCAGCCCGTCGAGCATCCCGCGCATGCCTGCGGAGAGATCCTGATAAGCCAGAATCTGATTGGCGAAGGCGGTATCCCCACCGAACTCGGGTGCTTCCAGTGCATAGAGCATGGTGAGCTTCGGTGGCTCGGGGTTGTAGGTCATGTCCGAATGCCAGTGCTGGTTCACGTCGCCGCGCTTGCCGTGGTTGGTGAGCCGGATGACTTCGGGATACGCCTTCATCGCCGAATAGGGGTGACGGACCAGGGGGCCGAAGCGGCCGGCGAAAGCCATCTGATCTTCGGGGGTGAGTGACTGACCGGGAAACGCCAGCACATGGTGTTCGCAGAACCACTGATTGATCTGGCGCCAGGCCGCCGCATCTAGATTGCGGACATCCACGCCTTCCACCACCGCCCCCAGCGGGGCGGCCGTCTTCCGGATCTGCATATTCTCTCCTCCCTATACAGGACAATGTTACCTTAAGGTCCGCGATCGGGATTGGGATACGGACAATTGGCGCCAGTGAGCGAAACGGAACGGAACACTCTGCCAGAAGGACTCGAGCGGCTGCGCTTCGACAATGTGTTCACGCGGGAGCTGCCGGCGGATCCGGAGTCTGAAAATCGCCGCCGGCAGATCAGCGGGGCGATTTATTCCCGGGTGCAGCCGCAACCGGTCGCGAAGCCGGAACTGGTGGCGAATTCGAGCGAAGTTGCCGCGCTGCTTGGTCTGGATACGCAGGATTTGGATTCCAGTGCCTTTGCCGAAGTGTTTACCGGCAACCGCCTGCTGGCGGGCATGGATCCCCACGCGACCTGTTATGGCGGCCACCAGTTCGGCAACTGGGCCGGCCAGCTCGGCGACGGTCGGGCGATCAATCTCGGTGAAGCCATCGCGGCGGATGGCAGCCGCCTCATGCTGCAGCTGAAAGGTGCCGGTCCGACACCCTATTCGCGCACGGCCGACGGCCTGGCGGTGCTGCGATCATCGGTGCGCGAGTTCCTCTGCAGTGAAGCCATGCATCATCTCGGCGTGCCCACCACCCGCGCGCTCAGCCTCACCCGCACCGGCGAGTCCGTGGTGCGGGACATGCTCTACGACGGCCATCCTGCACCGGAACCCGGCGCTGTGGTCTGCCGGGTTGCCCCATCGTTCACCCGCTTCGGGCATTTTCAGATACTGGCGGCGCGGGGCGAACTCGATCTGCTGCAGCAGCTTGTGGATCACACGATCCGCCATCAGTTTCCACACCTCCTCGAGCGTCATGCGCCGGCAGGCAGGGAACTGACCCTGGCCTGGTTCGAGGAAGTCTGCGGTCTGACGGTGGAGATGGTCGTGCACTGGATGCGGGTTGGTTTTGTGCACGGTGTGATGAACACCGACAACATGTCGGTCCTCGGCCTGACCATCGACTACGGCCCCTACGGCTGGCTGGACAACTACGATCCGGACTGGACCCCCAACACGACGGACGCGGCGCAAAGGCGCTACCGGTTCGCCCATCAGCCGGCGGTTGCCCAGTGGAATCTGCTGCAGCTTGCGAATGCGCTTTTTACCCTGGTGCAGGACGCGGATCCGCTACAGCAGGCGCTGCAGCGGTTCGCCGACGACTATCAGCGGCTGCGACTGCAGTCGTTGAGTAAAAAGCTGGGCCTGATCGACGCCGGCGCGACGCTGCTGGACGAACTCGACACCGCACTGCAGGCAGCCGAGACCGACATGACGCTGTTCTTTCGCCATCTGGCAGAGCTGGAGCTGACAGATACCCCAACGCTGGCACTGCAGCGATTGCTGCCGGCCTATTACGACCCGGGCGCACTCACCGCTACCGTTCGCGACCGGATCCAGGACTGGCTTTCAGGCTATCTGGATGCGCTGCGCCGGGAAGGTCGCGACTCCACGGAGCGGCGCGCGGCCATGAGCAGGGTGAATCCACTCTATGTCCTGCGCAACTACCTCGCTCAGCTGGCGATAGATAAGGCGGAAGCCGGGGACTATTCGCTGGTGCGTGAGCAGCTCGACGTGCTCCGGCGTCCGTACAGCGTGCAGCCGGGTCGTGAATCCTTCGCAGCGCTGCGACCCGACTGGGCGCGGAGCCGGGTGGGCTGCTCACAGCTTTCCTGCAGTTCCTGAGTCCGCTCAGTCGTCTGCAGCTTCGCGCGCCGTGCGGAACCGCATGCTGCCGGCGGCGGTTTCATCACCGTAAGTCAGCAGCAGGTCGCCATAGAGGAAGTCGAAGCGCCGGGCATCCTGCAGCTGGGTCAGAAATCGCTGTTCGATCGCCATGACGTGCTCGGGGCACGCCATCTGAGTCGACCCAACCGGAGCAACTCTGATCGCTCCCGGGTGGTCGCCTTCTTCGATGCCGGCGAAGTAGCGATTGCAGCCACCGGAGCCGACCAGCTGACCTGTGCTGTAGCTCAATGTCACCCGGGGATCGGCGGCCGCCGGTTCATCTGAGTTCCACTGGGTGAGCACCCATTCTCTGTCTGCGAGGGTCGCCGCGCCTAATCGTTCTGAACCGCTTTCATCGCTGAGCGCGAGCAGTCCTTCTCCGGGCAGCCACTGCCAGGCCAGATGCCCGATTTCTCCGGGGCAACAGACCGCGTCATCCGGTCCTGCGCGAACCAGGGTAAGCAGGATCTGGTCGTGGTCCATGCGTGCGTCGATGATCTGCACGCGGTCCCCGAGGTACTCGGTGGCGAGATTAGTGAGTTCCCCCGACGCTGAACCCATGACGGCCAGATGGAGAAAAGCGCCTGAGCCTCCGGTGGCAGTTTCGAGAAAGACCACCGCTTCATTCTGCCCATCGCCATCCAGATCGCCATTCAGGAGGAAGTCCCGGACCAGCATCACCGCTGGCCGGGTTGCGCCATCGGCTTCATAAGGCTCGCCCACCCATCTGCCATCTGTCAGGGTGATCTCAGGGAGATCGAGAATGCCGTTGAAGGTTGCCTCGGAAAGTGCGGTGACTTCCGGCGCATACGCATCCCGCGTCTCTGATTGATTGGACCCGGAACCGGGAAACCGGGCTGCCTGTACTGGAGTCATCGGCGGGGCGACGGCGGCAGGGGTGTCGGACTCTGATTCTCCCGTGCAGCCTGCAATCAGTAGAATGACGAACAGTGCCGCGACGGGCCTGAGCAATCCTGCGCAGAAACTGTGGAAGCTGTACTGGCTCATGCCTTTTTCACGGGTGCTGACCTGGACGAAATCTTCCTGGATGCTGCCGGTACTGAGCCCAGCCGGTGGCCGCTGCTCTGGCGGTGTTTCAAGGCTCCTGTGGTGTGTGCAGCTGAGCCAGTCTGACCGCGCGACGATCGAGCTGCTGCCGCAGACGAGCATGGCGTGTCGGTGTGAGCGGATAGGACCAGATCAGCTTCAGAGCGAGCCCGTAGAATACTACCGGTCCCAGGCAGTACACGAGTCTCAGGGCAAGCACCCCGACATCCGAACTGGCGGCGACACCACCGCTCGGATCAAAACCGAGCAGACCGACAATGTTGAGGGACACACCGGTCCCGAAGGCGATGGCGATCTTCTCGGAGAAACCGAAGAAGGCAAAGTAGGTGCCGGCGCGGCCGCCACCGCTGCGGGCGGAATCCACGTCCACGACGTCCGCCAGCATGGCAACAGGCAGGAACTGCAGGCCGCCAAAACAGAAGCCCTTGACGACGAAGAGCAGAAAGAAAGCCAGGTAGTCGCCGTAGTCGAGGAACAGATTGGCGGCGCTGACACAGGCGACGGTGATGAGTGTGCACATGAAGGCGCGATGTTTACCGATGGTTCTGCCCAGCCACAGCCAGAATGGAATCGCACCGAGTCCGGCGATGAAGTAGAAGAAATACGCAGCACCAATTGTGGGTACCCCGACGATGTCGCGGATGAAAAACAGCGATACCGCGTTACGGAAGGATTCTCCGAAATGGACGAGCAGGGCGATCAGCAGCACGCGGAGCATGGGACCGTTCTTCATCACCAGGCGCAGACCTTCCCGGAAGGAGGGGCGCTTCACGTTCACGGCGATGGTCGGCTCTTTTACCATGGTGACCACGATGGCCACGCACATCGGCAGCACCAGGATGATTGTCCAGGCCAATCCGGCGAGCACGGGTCCGGTGAGGGTGGCGCGATCGACGATCTGTTTGTCCCGGAAATCACCTGAGAATGCGCCGACCGCATCGTTCCAGAGCGTGGTGAACACCTCGCTGACCCCTGCACCGCCATCTGCACGGATCTCGATGATCATCGGCACGGCGGCCGCGACCATGAGACCCACAAGTACATAAATTTCCCGGGCGGCGGTCACCCGGCTGCGCTGGTGGTAGTCGGGAGACAGTTCTGCGCCCCAGGCCCGATGCGGCAGGGCGATCATGGTGGCGCCGAGGAAAAACATGGTCAGCCAGAACAGGAAATAGAATAGACCCACACCCGGGTCCGGAATGAACAGGTGATAGACGCCCGTCATCATCACCGGGGCACCCATCAGCAGCCAGATCTTGCGTCGACCGAAGCGCGTGCGCCAGCGGTCCGACAGTTCGCCGATGAGCGGATCGGTCAGCACATCGGTGAGTCGCGCGAGCATCAGAATGAGGCCGACGGTCGCCAGACCGATGCCGAGGCCGCCCGAATAGTGGGCGGGAATCCAGATCGAAAGCGGGTATCCGATGACGGCCAGCGGCAGGCCCATAGTGCCGTGAGCATAGATCGTCTTGCGCGCCAGAATGTGCGACATCAATCCCTTCCCCCCCAATTCGACAGCCAGCTTACCTTAGCCCCCCGGGATCTGTCGCGCGCCCTGCTCCCGCACACGGTCTGCTCTCCGGTGTGTGATCCGGCTCTCAGTTGCGCTGCGCCTCGGTCGATATCTTGGCGTGTGATGAGTGCTGTGCAGATGTGATGTCCCCAGTTCCAGTCAGGAATCGAAGCGTACTGCGCGCCGTTGCCCGGGTCTGGCTGATGGCCGGTGTCTGCGCCTGGCTGTCCGGCTGTGTCGTAACCATGCCTCCAGCCGATGCGGAACCTGACAGCCTTCCTCCTGCAGATGTGGTCAGCGAACCCGGACCAGTGGAAGATCAGCGGCGTGAAGGCGTGGCCGTCGAGCCCGCACTTGCGATCATCGTGGGTGTGCAATATGCCCAGTTCCGGCCCCAGAGCTATGTCTTTGCCGCGCGGCTCGGGAGGCCGTACCGGCTGTACGAATTGTCCGCACGCTCCCCCCGCGCTGTGCTCGAGGATCTGCAGAGGCTGCGTCCCGACCGTGTGATTGCGCTGGGGCCGGACGCGTTGAGACTTGCGGCTCAGTTGCCTCAGTTATCACGGTCACCTCCGCCATCTGTAGTGCAGGAAGTGGATCTGGTATATGCCGGAGTTCTGCATCCCGATGCGCAGCACCGCGGGGTCCAGGCACTGCCGCCCTTCACCCTGCAACTCGACTACTGGCGCTCCATCGTTCCGAACCTCCAGCGTATCGGTGTGATCGGCGGCCGTGATTCCCGGGAACGCGTTGAAGAAATTGCCAGGGCCTGTGAAACGGCTGGTGTGCAGCTCGACCATCGCGAAGTGGCTTCAGATCGGGAGATGCTGCTCGCATTCAGAAGCATACTGCCGCACATCGACGGGTTTGTGCTGCTGCCCGATCCGGAAATACTCAGTCCGGAGGTGATCCGTCGAACCATCGGCCATGGCGTGGTCAATGACCTCCCGATTCTCGTCTACAGTCCGCTGATGTACGAACTGGGCGCGTCCCTGCTCGTGGAAGCGGAACCCGTGGATGTAGCTCTGCAGATCATTGCGCTGCTCGATTCGAAGGAGACAAGCCGTGCACTGACAAAGCTTCAGACCCGGTCACAGACAGCACGCCCGACGGTGGCCTTCGATGGCTGAACGACGTCGCACGCTGGTCCGGGAGCTGCTTTACTCCCAGCTCGCTTTTGCAGCCATCGTCGGCCTGATCGCCCTCGGCTGTGTGTGGTGGGTGACCAACTGGGTGGTGCGGGACAACCTGGATGACTGGGCATCACGCTGGATCGGAGAGATGGAGACTCTCGGCGCAGGTCTCTATGCTGATCGTGCGGACGAGCGCTTTCTCCAGCTGGAAGGCTATCTCTCCCGTTTTCCGGAAATCGCCTATATCCGTTACTACGATATCGATGGCGGAGTGGTGTACACCGAAAGTGCGTCGGAGACGCCGGCCGGATATCCCGCTCTCACAGCGGATGAAAGAGATCAGCTGGTCGAGGCGGCTTTTACGACAGGGCGTCATCTCACCCAGATGACCGAGCAGCCGCTTGTCAGAATCAGTCAGGCAGTGGCGACCCAATCCATTGTCTCGGCGAACCTTCTGACAGCCCGAAGTCTGGAAGAGCTGGAAACCCGCGCCGACGTGATCGGATTTGTGGAGCTCGGTCTGGACTACAGTGCCTACGATCGCGGGCTCATGAGCGGGATCGTCACAGGCAGCGCATTTCTGATGCTGGCCTTTCTGCTGCTGCTGCTGGCGGGAAGAGTCCTGTTGCGGCGAGCCGTGCAGCCCCTCGCAGACCTGCAGAAACCACTGGAACGGATGGCGCGAGGTGAGCTGGATCTCTCGATACCGGAATCCCCCCACCGGGAAATCGCGGCGATCAGTGAGGCTCTCCAGACTGCTGCGGAAAAAATCCGTGAACGGGATCGACACCTGCGCCGACTGGCAAACTTCGATCCACTGACCGGACTTGCCAGCCGACATCATTTTCTGGAACTGCTCGCCGGCCGTCTCGAGC
Organism: Pseudomonadales bacterium; assembly: GCA_041395945.1. Lineage (NCBI taxonomy): Bacteria > Pseudomonadati > Pseudomonadota > Gammaproteobacteria > Pseudomonadales > Pseudomonadales bacterium. The sequence continues at coordinate 690,261 of JAWKZN010000002.1, read as the reverse complement.
AGGGCGAAAAAAATGGGGCCGGTGGCGCACTCCTGTTTCTCGATCTGGATCAGTTCAAGTACGTGAATGACACACACGGACATCCGGCAGGTGACGCGGTGCTCGCTCAGGTCGCCGAGCGTCTGCGCCAGTCGGTTCGACTCGATGATCTGATCGGCCGCTTCGGAGGGGATGAGTTTCTGCTCTTTGTCAGCGATGTGGGTGTCGACCGGGCGGAGGGCATAGCCCGGAAACTGATGAGCGACCTCCGGGAATATCCGCTTTCCTATGAAGGCATTTCCTTCACCATCCACTGCTCGGTGGGCATTGCCATGGTGGACAACCCTGCCGCTTATGCTCCGGAAGAGCTGCTGTCCAATGCGGATGTTGCCTGCCGTGAAGCGAAGTCGCTGGGTCGAAACCGCTCGGCACTCTATCAGGCAGGTGCCGGAGAAGCTGAGCGTCTGCGCAGTGACCTGTCGTGGCAGCAGCGGTTGAAAGCCGCCCTCAAGGACGACGGCTTTGAACTGCATTATCAGCCCATCATGCAGTTGTCGAACAATACGGTCGGGCACTACGAAGTGCTGCTGCGGATGAAGGATGGAGACTCCCTTGTCTATCCGGACCGGTTTCTGACGGCCGCGGAGCGCTTCGGCCTGATGCAGGAGATCGACTACTGGGTGATCGATCACGCGCTTGCCGCGTTGTCGAGGGCACGTGGTGCGCGTCCTGGTGTGTGCTTCAGCATCAACCTGACAGGCAGCGCCTTTGTGGACGGCACCCTTGTCGAGTATGTGAGGCTCAAACTCCTGGAGCATGCAGTCGATCCTGGCGCGGTTATCTTTGAGATCACCGAGCAGGTGGCCATCGGCAGCTTCGCCGATGCCGTCGGACAGATTCGTGAACTGCGCAAACTCGGAGTGGAGTTTGCGGTAGACGATTTCGGCACGGGCTACAGTTCACTTTCCTACCTGAAGCGTCTGCCCGTTCAGTACATAAAGATCGACGGTGTGTTCATACAGCGCCTGGTGGTCAACCGGGCCGATCAGACGATTGTTCGAGCCATTGCCGACATCGCCCGTATCATGGGCAAACGCACGGTAGCGGAATTCGTCGGGGATGAGGCAACCCTCACACTGATCCGGGAAATCGGTATCGACTACGGTCAGGGCTTCCATATCGGCAAACCCGCGCCGGTACTTCCCGCATCCCCGTCAGGCAAAGTGGTCCCGCTGCACTGGCCGCTAAAGACCCAGCCTCGACCCGGATAGATCAGCGGCTGCGGTCCCGGTAGTCCTTAATTGAGACCAAGTTTGTCCGCGGCTGATCTTCGTGGTGTGATGTGCCGGGTGGCCTGTACGGGCCGCTGGATTGCAGGGAACGCGACTCGATAAGAAGAGGGAGCGGTAGATGTTGATTCTGACTCGCAGAGTGGGTGAACGCCTGATGATTGGTGACGAAATCGCAGTCACTGTGCTCGGGGTGAAAGGTAACCAGGTTCGAATCGGCGTGCATGCTCCAGTTACGGTAAGCGTGCACAGGGAAGAGATCTACGACAGAATTCAGGCGGAGCGGATAGACGAGCGCCTGTCTGGTAGCGCCCGCGGCGGTTAGAAAAAGCCCGCGGCGGTTAAAAAAATCCCGCGGCGGTTAGAAAAAGCCCGCGGCGGCTGGCAAAAGCCCACGGCTGATCCCTTGCAAGCATTCGAGCTTTCCACGACGAAGTCCCGACCTTCAGCGCCTGGCAACCGGGCTCTCAGATGATCCACAACAGAAGAATTAAATAAGGAAGCGGCATCGAACTCAGCGAGTTTGAGTGGGAGTGCTACCCTACGTACTACTACCTGTTGAACGCCCGCATGGGTGCGAGTGATCGGTGATGAGCAATTCAACTGATAATGTCCGTTATTTGACACTGTCCAGGCTGGAGGCGGTACTGCGGTTACTCGTGGACCGCCACGGCGCCCGGATGACCCTGGGCGAGACGCTGGCAATCACGGCCGCAATGGTCCGTTTGTGCAGGCAGGATCGGGTGACCATCGCGGAAATCGCAGAGGCCACCGGGCTGCCGAAACAGAATCTGTCACGCTGGGCAAAGAAGCGCATCGGCGACAGCATCACACTGCGGGTGAACGAGGAAGACCGGCGCGAGCACGATGTGATCATTATCGATCAGTACCGTGGCCAGGAGACCATTGAACGGCTCGCCGCAATGTTGAACATTACAACCGACGAGCCGACATCCTGACCATCCGGCAGATCGGGTGAAAGTCAGCGGTGCCAGTCGCCCATCCTGAGGGTGGTGGTACCGAAGCGGGCCACCAGAGGATTGTCCGGGGCAGGGGCATTCGCCGAACTTCCCGCGAACGGCCGCAGATCTGCACCGGGGCGGCGAATTTTCGCTATGCTCGTGCCATGTCACTCCCCGAATCGCTGCAGGCGCTTCTCGATCCCGGGTCCTATCCGCATCCCTGCGGCACCATTGAACTGATCGAGACCCATATTTCCTGGGTGCTGCTCACGGGCGGGCGGGCCTACAAGCTGAAGAAACCGGTACGGTTTTCCTTCGTCGATTTCAGCACGCTGGCGCTGCGGGAACATTTCTGCCGGGAAGAAGTGCGCTGCAACCGGGCCTTCTCCCCGGCTCTCTACGAAGGAGTCTGTGCGATCGTCCGACTGCTGGATGGATCTCTCAGCGTGCTGCAGGAAGGCGGTACTCCCGCAGGCGAAGTGATCGAGTGGGCCGTGCAGATGCGGCAGTTCGACACCCGCAGCCAGCTCGACCGGATGCTGGAGAGAGGCGAACTGCACAAGGAAATGCTGCGCAGGTTCGGTGCGTCTCTGGCGGCAAAGCAGCGTGATCTCCCCGTACTCGATGGTACCCCTGAGGAAGTGGATGTGCGCATGCTGGGTCCGATGGAAGACAACTTCCTCGAGATCGCCCGAACCTCGCTGCACAGGCAGCACGACAGCCTGCTCGAAGAAACCCGGACTCTGGCACGGGTAACCGCGGAGACGCTGCGGGCACTGATGGCGCGACGCCTGACGGAGGGTCGGGTGCGGGAGTGCCATGGTGACCTTCACCTTGCCAATCTCGCGCTCATTGAGGGAGAGGTCTCCGCCTTTGATTGTCTTGAATTCAACGCCAATCTGCGCTGGATCGATACGATGAGTGACGTGGCCTTCCTGTTCATGGATTGTCATGTGAGAGACCGACAGGATCTCGCCTACGGCTTTCTCGATGGCTATCTCGACGAATCCGGTGACTATGAGGGTGCCGGACTGCTCGGCTATTTCTGCGCCTACCGGTCCATGGTCCGGGCGAAGGTGGCAGCGCTGCGCCATGAACAGTCCCGGGAAAACCCGTCTGCAGCGCAGGACCAGGCACAACGATGTCTTACTCACATTCTTTGGGCGCGCCGTCGGCTGGACCGGCCTCGAGGCCGGCTGGTGCTGATGTGTGGCCTGTCCGGGTCGGGGAAATCTCACCTCGCCGGGATGCTTGTGACTGAACTCCCGGCGCTGCGTCTGCGCTCCGACGTGGTGCGCAAGGTGCAGGCAGGGCTGACCGCATCGTCACACAGCCAGTCACCGACGGATGCCGGTCTTTATGAAGCCGGTAAGACAGAACGGGTCTATGCGGCACTTGGGGATGCAGCCATGGCGCTTCTGGAAACGGGCGAGCATGTCATTCTGGACGCCACCTTTATCGAAGGCGCTCGGCGCAGGCAGCTGCTCAAACGCGCGGCAGCTCTGGGCGTGCGGGCCTGCGTGTTGTACTGCACAGCACCGGTCGAAGTGTTGCGGGAGCGCATCTCCGCCAGAGAGGCTGCCGGTGCTGATCCTTCGGAGGCGACCCTCGAGGTACTCGATCGGCAGATCGAGCGGCATCAGCCCCCGGGTGCTGACGAACCGGCAATCACAGTAGATATGGGTTCGCGGATCAGTACTGAACGGGTGCGTGCGCTGGCTGCGCAGGTACTGCAGCAGGTTTAGCCCGCTGCACCCTTACTCCGCTGCAGCGGCCGGCGCGTCGTCTGTCGGCTGGATTCGGAACGTTGCCTGGACAAAGCGTTCGATGCGGATCAGCCCGGCGCTGAAAGCACCACCGTCGTCGGCCTCTGCCCGCATCGCCATCATTCCCGTCGAGCGTTTCACCACGGGAGCGCGTCCATCCACCTGCACGTTTGCCACCGCGCCCAGACCGACACCGAATGCTTCTGCCACCCGGGCGGCTTCCTCCTTCGCCGCACGGATCGCCAGGGTCAGGGCCTCGTTTTCGAGTTCGTCTCTGCGGGAGCTGTCGAGTTGCATGGGTTCGACATTGTTGATACCAGCGTCGAGGGACTGGGTCATCAGCGGGCCGAACTGATCGAGATTGCGCAGGCGTACCTGGATGCTGCGGGTCGCCACCAGACCGTCCACGACCATATCCTGATCCTGCCGACGATAGCGGGGATTGATGCTCACAGCGGTAGCCGTGACGTCGCGCTCCTCAATGCCGAGTTTTGCCGTAAGTTTCAGCACCGAGCGGACCACTGTGTTCAGTTCCCGGATGAGTGCGGCGGCGTCTGTGCCTTCCCGGCGGGCGTGCAGCGGTACGTCACCCACATCGGGCGCCACCTCCACGGAGCCGCGGCCGGATACATGTATGCCCTCTTCCGCCACTGCGAACTGCAGCGGCAGAAATACCAGCAGCAGGGCACCGGGCAGAAATCGGAGCAGGGCAGATCTCTGCGCAGATGTCTGCCTGGTCGTCACTTTTCTCAGGTTCATCGCAGTCCATCCATGCTGGCCACCCGGTTGATCAGTTCCTCGAGCCGGGTGCAGTAACCCCACTCGTTGTCGTACCAGGCGATGATCTTCGCCATACGGGAGTCGATCACCAGGGTGAGGGCGGCGTCATACACGCTCGAATGGGGATTGCCGATGATGTCGCTGGAGACTATGGGGTCAGTGCAGTAAGCGAGAATGCCTTTGAGCGGACCCTCGGCGGCCGCCCGCATGGCGTCGTTGATGGCCTCCACCGAAACGTCTTTCTCGAACTCCACAGTCAGATCCACCACACTGCCATCCGGCACCGGCACCCGCATGGCCATGCCGTCGAGGCGGCCCTTCAGCTCGGGCAGCACCTGTCCGATGGCCCGGGCGGCACCCGTGGAGGTGGGCACGATATTGGTCGCCGCGTTGCGCGAGCGCCGCTGATCCTTGTGGGGTGCGTCCACGAGACGCTGATCCGATGTGTAGGCGTGCACGGTGGTGAGCAGCCCGCGGCGGATACCGAAGTGCTCATGCAGCACTTTGGCCAGGGGTGCTGCGCAGTTGGTGGTGCAGCTGGCATTGCTGATGATGGTGGCCGCCGGGGTGATCACATGATCGTTCACCCCGATCACCACAGTCGCATCCAGTGGATCCTTCGCAGGCGCTGCGAGCAGCACCCGCCGTGCGCCGGCCTGCAGATGCGCGTTCAATTCGGCGAGGCGACGGAATCGGCCGCTGCTTTCCACCACATAGTCCACGCCCAGTTCGCGCCAGGGGAGTTTGGCCGGATCGGGTTCCTGCAGCACCACGAAAGGATCGTTATCGATCGTGATCTGGTTGCCCTGCTGGCTGACGGTACCCGGATAGATGCCATGAATGCTGTCGTATTTGAAGGCATAGGCCAGATCTTCCGGGCTGGCGATGTCGTTAACGGCGACCACATCGTAGTGGTGATGCAGTTTCGCGATCCGGGTGACCGTGCGGCCTACCCGGCCGAAACCGTTGATGGCGATTTTCGGTAAAGGCACTGAAAGTGTTTCCTTAACTGATGTCTGGGGCGACTGCTTTGACCTGGTCGGTCGGTGATTCGTTCTATCGGCCACCACACTATGTAACCTCAGGGGAACTATCAACTTGAGCCGGATGGGTCAGTTCGGGTCGACGGGGCGTTTTCCCGCCGGGTCTGACCCAATCCGGTAGAGGCCGGCAGGCGGCGTATACTGGACGCCGATGCGCTGGAGATGGAGATCGCGATGGGTGTTCTGGTGATGGTTTTCTGGTTCTGGGTCTGGGTTGCTGTAATGGTCTGGGCGATCGCGCGCTTCTATCTGCGCGGTGCAGACCTGTCGGCCTACGATCGCACGCCGCCTGCTGCGGTAGGTGGTTTCAGAGAACCCAGCGCCGAGCACCACGAGGTGGTGGAATTGCTGAAAGGGTTTGCCAGTGCAGGCGCGGGGGTGAGCAGCCGCGACCGGCTCAAGACCATGCGCGACACCATGGATGCCATGGGTGACGATGCCGACCTCGAAGGTGTGCAGGTCACCAGGGTGGATACAGACGGCGTGCCCGGTGAGTGGGTGCTGGCAGAAGGGGCTGATCCGAACCGGCGCCTGCTCTATCTGCACGGGGGTGCGTTCACGATGGGCAGTCCGCGCAGCCATCGGCCGATTACTACGACGCTGTCCCGGATCGCAGGGGCCAGCGTGCTGGCAGTCGACTACCGGCTGATGCCCGAGCATCGGCGGCTGGACTGTCTCACCGACTGCCAGCGCGCCTATCGCTGGATTCTCGAGAACGGACCCCAGGGAAAGCGTGCGTTGGAAACCCTGTTCGTTGCCGGTGATTCCGCCGGCGGCAATCTCACACTGGCCGTCATTGCCTGGGCGCGGGACAGCGGCCTGCGGCCGGCGGAAGCGGCCGTTGCGCTGTCGCCGGCGACCGACGCGACTTTCACCAGCCCCAGCCTGGCGTCCAATGTCGCTACCGATCACATGCTCGGGCCGATGTTCGGCCGCATCACCAGGCTGCCGCGGGTCGGGGCCTTGTGGTTTTCCTGGTTCGCCTACCGGGTCCGCCCGTCGGACCCGCGGGTGTCGCCCGTGTTCGGCGACCTCTCCAACCTGCCGCCGACTCTCGTGCACGCCAGTGAAGCCGAGATGCTGCTGGATGATGCCCGGCGCTATGTGAATAAGGCGAACGCGGCAGGATCGGAGGCAACCCTGGAAACCTGGCATCACATGCTGCACGTATGGCATGCCTTCGAACAGAAGCTGCCGGAAGCACGAGAGGCCTTCGAGCACATCGGGCGCTTCCTCGAACTCTGCGCGCCTCGAAAGCAGAGCGCTCTGGCGAGCGCCTGACCATCAAAAACCGGCACGTCAGGGATTCATGGCACGCCAGTTGGCCCATTTGCAACAGCTACAATAGTTGCAACAGCTGGTGGCGGATCCGTATCTGAGATGTCAGAACCTCTGCTGGCTACTGTGATCGATGTGCAGCGCTGGTTGCGGGAAGATCAGCAGACTCCGTACCTGGAGCGACTGGCGCGGGACCGGGAAATTGGTCGGCAGCTCGAGGTGGTGCCTGGCTCCCGCGCCGAATTGCAGCGTGTGCTGGCATGGTGGCGCATGGTGCGTGGTGGCCACGCTGACGAAGGGCAGCAGGGTGTGCGTTTCGTCTCCCTGCGCCGCAGTGCGGTGGTGTTGCTCAGCCTGCTTGGTGTCGTGCTGGGGCTGAGCGTCGGGACTCTGGGATTCAGTTATCAGGGTGATTATCCGGTCAATCTGATCACCCTGCTCGGTGTTCTGGTCGGATTGCCCCTCCTGCTGGTACTGATCACCCTGCTGCTGCTGCCCGGCTGGTTCCCCGCGGGTACCGGTCTGGGTGGGCTCAATCCTGCCCGCTGGGCGGGTGCCTGGCTCGATCGACTGGCCGATGTGCGACTGTTTGTAGCTTCCCGGTCGATCAGGAACAGCAGCGCGTTTGCGCGCTGGCAGCTGCTAGTATTTTCCCAGTGGCTTGCGGTGGGCTATTTCTGTGGGGTGCTGGTGGCTGCCTGGGTGCTGATTGCCTTCACGGATCTTGCATTCGGCTGGAGCAGCACCCTCGATATAGATGCACGGGAGCTGCAGACCTGGCTGGCTGCCATCGCCGCGCCCTGGTCGAGCTGGTTACCACGGGCGGTACCCGGTCAGGAACTGGTGGAAGCTTCCCGCTTCTTCCGACTGGAAACTGGCGGAGTGCCCCAGGCCCGCGCGGTGCAGCTGGGTCAGTGGTGGCCGTTCGTACTCATGGTCATTCTCGTCTACGGCATGCTGCCGCGACTGCTGCTGCTCCTGCTCGGGAGCTGGCGCCTGCGCGTTGCCTGCCGGCGGTTGCTGATCGAGGATGCGGAAGTCACCGCTCTGCTCGAGCGACTCTCTACACCGAACGTGTCTTTCGATCGGGATGAACTGGAGCTGGCGCAGGACAGTACCGATGCGATGAGCGGCTCAGCGACGATCGCTGTGGACGAACGCACGGCGGTACTGAGCTGGAACGGTGCGCTCACGGCGAAAGGGGCGAGCGTCTGGCTCGGCGGGCGGGAAGTCGCCGTGCTCGCGCTTGCTGCCTGGGACGACGGGAAAGACCGTTCGGCGAAGCTGGCTGAATCGCTGGCGCACGTATCGCGGGTGCTGATCTTCACGAAGGGCTGGGAACCGCCACTGCTGGAGTTTCTGGATCTGCTGCAACTGGTGCGGGAGGCGGCCGGTGAACGGGTGGCCATCACTGTGGTGCCGGTGAATGTTGCTGGAGACGCGGTGGAGGCGGCGGACCGGTCTGTGTGGGCAAAGGCACTGGCGCAGCGTAACGATGCCCGCCTCTATGTCCTGCAGGATGTTGCCCTGCCCGGGAGTCCGGCATCATGATTCCAACCTTTGCCGTGGTGGGTCACCCCAATAAAGGCAAGAGTTCGATCGTCGCCACCCTGGCGGAAGACGAGAAAATTCAGATCGGACCGACCCCGGGTACCACCCGGCGTGCCCACGCCTATACCTTCACAATCGACGGTGAACCCCAGTATGTGCTGGTCGACACCCCCGGCTTCCAGCGCGCCGGGGAGGTCTTCGGCTGGCTGCAGTCCCGATCGACCAGTGCCAGCGACCGGGCGGGTCTGGTTGCGCAGTTCGTTGAAGCCCACCGGGGTGATGCGCGTTTTCACGACGAGTGCGAACTGCTTGCGCCCATAGTGGCGGGCGCCGGCATCCTCTATGTGGTGGATGGCGCCAAACCCTACGGACCGGAATACGAACTGGAAATGCAGATCCTGCAGTGGACGGGCCGGCCACGCATGGCCTTGATCAATATGATCGGTACCGGTGACTTCCGCGAAGAATGGCGCCAGGGGCTGGATCAGTATTTTTCCCTGGTGCGCGTGTTCGATGCGGTGCACGCGGATTTCGAGACCCGCATCGGACTGCTGCGCGCCTTCGGTGAGCTCGATGAGGCCTGGCGTCCCGGAATCGACAGAGCGGTGGAATCACTGACCGCGGAGCGGCAACGGCGGCGCCATCGCAGCGCCCAGGCGCTGGCCGCCTGCCTGATCGACGCTCTGCAGATGATGGAGCGGGCCGATCTGCCGGAGGGGCAGGCAGAGGCGACGCAGGAGGAGCAGACCCGGCGTCTTGAGGCCAGGCTCAAGGATAAGCTGCAGCAGCGTCTGCGCCAGCGCGAGCAGCGCTGCCGGGACGCGGTGCAGGAAATTTATCGACACGAATCCCTCATCAGACAGGAGCAGACCTCCGCGCTGCTGGACGAAGATCTCTTTGCGGAGCAGGGCTGGGAGCTGTTCGGGCTGTCTCACAGCCAGCTGGCGATATCGGGTGCGGTGGCAGGGGCAGTCGCGGGCGGTGGGGTGGACCTGCTGCTCGGCGGCGCATCCCTGCTGCTGGGTGCCGGCATCGGTGCGCTGATCGGTGGTGTCGGCGCCTGGCTGGGTACTGAGGAACTGGCCAAGGTGAAGGTGCTGGGCCAGTCTCTCGGCGGCCGGGTGTTGCAGCTGGGCCCCGTCACCGCGCCCAATTTTCCCTGGGTGCTGCTGGGTCGCGGCTGGGTGCACCACCAGCTGGTGGCCGAGCGCAATCACGCCTACCGGGAAGCGCTGTCCTCAGCGCTGGGGCAGGACCAGCACCTGATGGATGGGATACCCGACGTCCTGCGCAACGGGCTGGCGAAACTGTTCAAGACCATCCGCGATGGCGATGTGGACGGGGAGGTCCATCAGCGTCTGGTTGTCCTGATTGAACAGCTGCTGGCGGAGATGCCGAGCCGGATTTCAGGCTGACACCAGCGAAAGTCCATGTGCCCCCGATTGCGGATCGCCATCGCCGCCTGAAGTCGAAATGTGCACGCTGCTTTCGTTTTGCCGGGTCAGCTCATATCATCTTGCGTCCTCGAAATCTCCGACCGACACGGATTCCATCTATGAGCGACTACACGAAGATTCTGCTCGAAGAGCATGAAATGCCGACCCGCTGGTACAACATCGTCGCCGATCTGCCGGTTCCGCCACCGCCAGCTCTGCATCCCGGCACGAAGCAACCGGCGACGGCGGAAGACTTCGCGGCCCTGTTTCCGCGCGCGCTCATCGAGCAGGAGGTCAGCCAGGAGCGGTACATCGACATCCCCGGGGAAGTCCTCGACGTGTACAAACTGTGGCGGCCGAGCCCGCTGTTCCGCGCCCGTCGACTCGAGAAGCTGCTGGATACACCGGCAAAGATCTTCTACAAATACGAAGGGGTGAGTCCGGCCGGTTCGCACAAGCCCAATACCGCTGTTCCACAGGTCTGGTACAACGCTCAGGAAGGCATCAAAAAACTCACGACAGAAACCGGTGCCGGCCAGTGGGGCAGCTCCCTGGCCTTCGCCTGTGCGCAATTCGGACTGGATTGCGAGATCTGGCAGGTTGCGGCTTCCTATCTGAGCAAACCCTATCGCCGCATCATGATGGAAGTGTGGGGTGGCAAGGTGCATTCGAGCCCATCGCAGGTCACCGAGTTCGGTCGCAGGCTGCTCGCTGAGAACCCGGATCACCCCGGCTCACTGGGTATCGCCATCTCCGAAGCGGTCAGTGAAGCGATCGCGGATCCGCATACCCGCTATGCGCTGGGCAGTGTGATGAATCATGTCCTGCTGCATCAGAGCATTATCGGTGAAGAAGCCCTGCTGCAGCTCGCCAAAGTCGGCGAGACACCGGATGTGCTGGTCGGCTGCACGGGCGGCGGCTCGAACTTCGGTGGGCTCGCCTTTCCCTTCCTGCGGGAGAAACTCGCAGGTCGGATGAACCCGGTGATCCGCTGCGTGGAGCCCACTGCCTGTCCGACTCTGACCAAAGGCCAGTATCGATACGATTTCGGTGATACCGCCGGTCTGACACCGCTGATGAAAATGCACACCCTGGGTCATTCGTTCATTCCCGAGCCCATCCATGCCGGCGGACTTCGCTACCACGGCATGGCGCCGCTGGTCTCCCACGTCTATGCACTGGGTCTGGTCGAGGCGATAGCCATACCCCAGACCGAGTGCTTCAACGCCGCAATCCGCTTCGCGCGAAGCGAAGGCATCGTGCCCGCACCGGAGCCGACCCATGCGATCGCGGCAGCCATACGCGAAGCGCTGGCCTGCAAAATATCGGGTGAAGAAAAGACCATCCTCACTGCGATGTGCGGACACGGGCACCTCGACCTGCCTTCCTACGACAAGTACCTGCGCGGTGAAATCGTCGACCTCGAACTGACGGATGAGATGATCGCCGAAGCGATGAAGGATGTGCCCGTCATTGCCTGAATTCAGGCTGCAACCACAGTGCCCGTACCATAAGGATCCTGAAGAAGATGAATAATTCCCCCTCGGGCAGATGTCCGCTTCGCACCCTGATCGCGCTCAGCGCCTGCGGACTGAGCATAACGCCGCTGCTTGCGGAACAGGCCGCCACCAGCGGCGCAGACAGAGTCCTCGAAGAAATCGTGGTCACGGCGCGGATGCGTGAGGAAGGGCTGCAGGAAGCACCCATCGCCATCTCTGCCTACAGTGGAGAGACCCTGGCTTATCGCGGTGTCGAGAGGCTGGATGAGATCCAGAAGTTCGTGCCGAGCCTGACCCTGGAGAACAACCCCAGCTTCGGTGGCGCATCGAATTCCGCCGCCATCTACCTGCGCGGTATCGGCCAGAAGGAGTTTTTACCCACCACGGAGCCCGGTGTGGGACTGTACGTGGATGGCGTCTACATCGCGCGATCGGTGGGCGGCATACTCGACATTGTCGACATCGAGCGACTGGAAGTGCTGCGGGGGCCTCAAGGGACCCTGTTCGGCCGCAATACCATCGGCGGGGCGATATCAGTGACCACAGTGAAACCGCAACCCGGTGGTGAATTCGAAGGCTCGGTCTCACTGGCCGCTGGCTCGGACGATCTGATCCGCGCAATCGGCTCCCTGCATCTGCCTGTCAGTGACACCTTCGCCGCAAAGGTGTCGATCGCATCGCTGAATCAGGACGGCTATGTCGAGCGCACCGACGGTGTCGATCTCGGTGACGATGACACCCTGACTGGCCGCGTGGCACTGGCCTGGCAGCCGAATGAGCGGTTTTCCGCCAGCGTCAGCCTGGAAGCCACCCGTGACCGGGAGAATGGTCCGGCGATGGAGCTGCTTGGCATAGACTTCACCGACTTGAGTCAGCTGCAAGGCGTGGTGCTTGCACCGCCTCCGCCGATGGCTTTCATCCACAATGTCACCACTGCCGCCGTCGCGCCCGGTGTGCCCTGCGCCGTCACAGACGTCAGCGGCAACGGCATCACCTACAACCCGGCGGTATCGAACTGCTACGACAACCGCTATCTCGAAGGTAACGGTGACAATCAGGGCAGCGCGCCGGCTTATTCCCGTTCCGACCTGTTCGGTGCATCAGCGACTCTGACCTACGATCTCACCGACGCATTGACCCTGAAATCGATCTCCGCATGGCGCGATCTGGATTCTGAATTTGCCCGGGATGGTGACCACTCGCCGCAGCGCATCTCGCAGTTCTACGATGATCTGCAGCAGAATCAGTTCAGCCAGGAAGTGCAGCTGCTCGGCAGTCATGAGCGCCTCGAGTGGATTGCCGGTGTCTACTACTTCAGCGAAGACGGTCATAACGAGAACATACTGGATTTCACCGTCTCCAATTTCCGCTCGGGCGGCGAGTTCGATAACGAAGCGTGGGCCGTATTCGCGCAAGCAACCTACGATCTCACCGAGACACTGCATCTGACGGTGGGTGGTCGCTATACGGACGAGGAGAAATCGTTCCGTCCGGACCAGATCATCTTCCGGAATTACTATGCCGGGATCAGTCAGGTAGTGCCTCCCGGCAATCCGCTGGCAGCACTCGATGCGCCCTTCCTGCAGGCCGGTGAACGCATCCTGCCGTATCTGTGGAAAGACATCAGCATTGACGAGTTCACGCCTCTGGCGACGGTGTCCTATGATCTGACGGATCGGGTGATGGTGTACGCGAGTTACTCGGAAGGCTTCAAATCCGGTGGTTTTACCCAGCGGGTGTTTCCGCCGATCGTGTCCGGCTTTACTGCGCCACCGGGCACACCTGACATCGACCTGATTCCGACCTATGAGCCGGAATCGGTGGACGTGTTTGAAGTGGGTTTCAAATCCACGCTGTTCGACGGGCGGGTCCGTTTCAACGGAGCCGTATTCCATACGAGCTACGATGATCTGCAGGTGCAGGTCTTCAACAGCGTGGCACCCGTCACGCAGAACATCGGCGAGGCCAGCATCGACGGGCTCGAGCTGGAGCTGCAGACTTCGCCGGGAGATGGCTGGCTGCTGGAAGGCAGTCTCTCTTATCTCGATGCGGACTACGACGAGATCGACACCAGCATCACGCTTATCGGTGAAGACGACGCCTTCGAGCGGGTGCCGGAATTCTCGACCAACGTGGGCATCTCGAAAGAGTTCCAGCTCGGCAGCAGCGGCTCGGTTGTGGCGAGGGCCGACTGGAGCTACCGCTCGAAGACCTACAACGACGCCTACAACTCTGCGCTGCTCGAAACCGACGCCTACCACCTGTTCGATGCCAGTATCCGCTGGCGTAATGCGGGACAGGACTGGTCGGTGGTGCTTTATGGACGCAACCTCGGCGACGAGGACTATCTGCTCACCGGTGTGTACGGTACCGCCTTCCAGTCCTTCGAAGGACTGTACGACCGCGGCCGCCAGTGGCGCCTGGAAGTCCGCAAGGACTTCTGACAGAGGAGACGAGTCTGTGGCCAGGGTCAGCATCGTCAAGCCCGGGAAGATCGAAGATCAGGCTGTCGCCGGGATTTTCGAGTGGGTGACTGAAATGGAAGGCAGCGTTCCCAACCACTTTTATGTGGAACTCAACTTCCCGGAATTCTTCGTCGCCAAGCTGGGTGCCACCAAGGTACTGTGGGAAGTCGGCGAACTCGACATGACCGAGATCCAGCACATCGGCATCCTGGTTTCCCGCGCCAACGGGTGCCCCTACTGCACGGCTGCGTTCTGCACGATTCTCACCCACGGGCTCGGCAGCCCTGAAGCCTACGTTGCGCAGCTGCTGCGGAGCGGAGCCGCAGCAGCTGAAAATGCGCGGCTGCGCACACTGCTCGACTACGCGCTGAAGGTCAATCGGGATGCAGCAGCGGTAACTGATGAGGACATCGAAGCCTTGCGGGCGGTCGGCCTGACTGACAGAGGCATCGTCCAGATCACCCATGTGGTCAGTGATTTCTGCTCCTACAACCGGCTCAACCTGGCACTGGGTACCGACTACGACTACCTGGATTCCTGGAAGCAGCTGGCCTTCGGCAGGGACCAGGGAGACTCTGATTGATCGCCAGGCCCGGTTACCGGGCTGGTGTACAAGGCACGTCCAGGGTTCGCCCCAGTTCGATTCTTCGAAGGATGTAACCGTCGATACCCCCCTCAGCCCGCACAATCCGGGCCTTCCCACCTTTGATGCGAAAATCTGATCCGATTTCCGGGCCGAATACGCCTTAAGTCCTGGAGAAAACTTTTTCGTTCCTGGATCTGATTGGAGAAAGCCATGCGTTCACTCGCGGTTGTAATCGCTCTGGTGCTGGGCAGCCAGATAGGCCTGATCGCCCAGGCGGAAAACGGTCCGGATGGACACAGTCAGAGCAATGGCAAGGGCCACGACGAACATGGCCAGGGCAATGGCTACGGCCACGACGAACATGGCCAGGGCAATGGCTACGGCCACGACGAAGGTGATCGCTGCCGGGCCGATAAGGTGGACGTCGTCGACTATCTGCAGGTCGACCGTCGTGACTTCGATCGACGCAATGAGCTTCTGGAGTTCAGGATCCTGGTCCGCAATCGTGGCGAGGCGCTGCACAACGTCGAAGGCTACGTCAGCAGCAAGTCTGGCGGAACCAGAATCAAGGACGACACCGTGGTGCTGGGTGATCTCGCACCCGGAATCTCGACCAGCACCGATACGTTCAGTGTCCTGCAGAACAGGAGAGGGTTGAATTTTGATGAGCGGGCACTGCGCTGGAAATTCAAGTGCGACGAAGCTCCGACTGACAACCGACCGCCCCTGGCGGATGCGGGCCCGGATCAGTCCGGCTCCCCAGGCACCACCATCATGCTGGATGGCAGCGGTTCCTCCGACCCGGACGGTGATCCGATCACTTACACCTGGTCACTGCTGCCGCCCGCCGGAAGTACTGCGACGCTCAGTGACGCTACCCTGAGTAATCCGACCTTCATCCCGGATGCGGCGGGGAGCTATTCGGCCACTCTCATCGTCAACGACAGCCAGGTCTCCTCGGATCCGGACAGCGTCGTCATCACCATCAATCCAGCTAATCTGCCACCCAGTCTCGCGCCGATCGCGGATGTGCAGGTCATGGCTGGACAATCGTTGACGGTTGCGGCTTCGGCAAGCGACCCGGATGCAGGAGACGTGCTGACCTTCGCGCTGGATGTCGCGCCGGCGGGCATGACGATCGACCCTTCCAGCGGGTTGATTCAGTGGACGCCGGGTACATCGCAAGTGGGCACGCACCCCGTTGCGGTTCGTGTTACCGATGACGGCGGCCTCTCGGACAGTGAGAGCTTCATGGTCACCGTCGACGGTGTGCCGAACAGAGCTCCTGTCGCCGATGCGGGCCCGAATCAGTCAGTCACCCTCGGCGCAACAGTGCAGCTCGACGGCTCCGCGTCCAGCGATCCGGATGGGGATGTGCTGACCTACCTGTGGACCTTGAATTTTCCCACCGGCAGCAGCGCCGCCTTGAGTGATGCGACTTCTGCAACGCCGAGCTTCGTCGTCGATCGCGACGGCACCTATACGGCGACGCTGACCGTCAATGATGGCGAGCTGACGAGCGCGGCAGACAGTGTCACCATCACCGCCACCTTCAGCGGTGAGAATGCACCGAGCATCACCTCGGCACCGGTGACCCAGGGCAGCGTTGGCTCGCCCTATGTCTACGATGTCCAGGCCGTGGACCCGGATCCGGGGGACACGCTGACCTATACGCTGCTGAGGGCGCCGGTCGGGATGGGAATCGATGCTGCCAGCGGGCTGATCCAGTGGTCGCCGAGCGCCGCGGGAGCCGCCGATGTCGACGTCCAGGTCACCGACTCCACCGGCCGCAGCGATCGACAGATCTATCTGGTACGGGTCAACAATGGCGCCGGCGATCAGCCGCCAACCCTTGCGCCCATCAATGATCAGAACATTAACGCCGGACAGACCCTGATGGTGACTGCCGTCGGTGCCGATCCGGAAGGTGAGCCAGTGCGCTACTCCCTACCGGGTGCACCGTCCGGCATGATCATCAATACCAGCACCGGTGAACTTGCCTGGACCCCGATGTCATCCGGCAGCGCGATGGCAACGGTTGCGGTTGCCGACCCGGGTGGCCAGCAGGCCAGCACCTCCTTCTCCATCACTGTCGGTGCACAGTTCAGCAACAGCGCGCCCACACTGGAAGCAGTCGCAGATCGCACGGTCGCACCCCTCACGCCGGTGCAGATCTCTCTCAGCGCAACGGATCCGGATGATGGAGACATCCTGACCTTCAGCCTCAGCGGTCTGCCCGGCGGTGCTCAGTTCGACGGTGTGAACTTCAACTGGATTCCCGGCTCCGCCGATGCCGGGACCTCCGATCTGATTGCGACGGTGACAGACTCGGTCGGTAACACCGACTCGACCACTTTTGCCATCACAGTCACGGAGCCACCGTACCCGCCGGTTGCCGTCGACGACGCCTATACCATCGATCGCGACCTGCTTCTGCAGGTGCCAGCGGACGGTGTGCTGACCAACGATACGGATGCCAATGACGATCCGCTGATCGCTGCCGTAACCTCACTGCCGGTGCTCGGCACACTGGACAGTTTCCCCAGTGACGGCAGTTTTACTTACACACCACCGGCCAATCCGAACATCCTCATCGGGCTCGAGGAGCAATGCCGCTCGCCGGCCGGGGATGGCATATCCATCCGGCCCATGCCGATCATTGGCGATGTCGATGCTGACGGCGATGCGGAAGTGGTCAGCTACATCGGTGGATTTACCAATCGTCTGTACATCATGGACGGTAACTGCAACGTCGAAGCGAACATTGGGCTTGGGGTTGCGACACATGGTGTATTTGCCAATCAAACTCAGCCGGCGCTGGTCAATCTGGACAGCGATCCGGAACTGGAAATCCTGGTCGTGCGCACCGGTCCGCCGCAGCTGGGCATCAATCGCGCACGACTGGTGGCGCTCAATCCTGATGGTTCGCTGGTCTGGACCCACCTGACCAATGGCGCCTCGGAAGCCATCAGCGGCGATGTGCCTTCCTCGTCCGTTAATTACTACCAGGGCCGCGGGCCAACCATCGTCGACCTGGATGGCGACGGCAGCCCGGAAATCCTGATGTCGCTGATATTCGACAACACCAGTCAGCTGGGTCATCTGAGCATGGTGATTGCCTACAATGCGGACGGCACCGTGCGCTGGGAGTACACGGGTGTGCGGCAGATCGGAGATTCCGACGTCAAGCCGATTCAGATCGCCGATCTGGATCTGGACGGCACCGTCGAGATCATCAACCACACCAATGTGATCGATCACAACGGCCAGCTTGAATTCATCCTGCAGACGGATCAGGGCGCCAACTTCTTCCCGACCCATCTGACCGCAGGTATCGCCAACTTCGACAACGATCCCTTTCCCGAACTCATTGCACGAGATGCTGACAACCTGTACCTGTTCCAGCACAACGGTGGAGCACCGACCTGGACTCTGCCCATGCCGAACTCTTCGCGTGCGGAAATAACGGTGGCTGAACTGGATGGAGACCCGATGCCGGAATTTGTGTTCCACACCGGATTCGGCACCGGCAGCAACGGCAGCTGGCTGAGCGCCTTCGACAGTGACGGCAGCATCCTCTGGACACATCAGGGCACCATTTACGACGGCCCTGCCACGACTGCGGACAATGGTCCTGGAGTGACCGCCTTCGACTTCGACCGCGATGGCATCGACGAGCTGGTGATGGTGGTCTACACCAACGGCGCAGGGAGTAATCTCTTCATCTTCGACGGCAGGGATGGCGCAGAACTGGCGGCATTCAACGCGGGTACCAACAATGCCTACTCTGGCCTTGGTATGACCTTCCCGAGCGTGGTCGACGTAGACGGCGATGGCGCGGCAGAAGTGGTCTATGTCGATGGCTACGGTATTGGCTACAGCCCCTTCGTCGTTCTCAACGGTCTGGCCGGCCAGCCCTTCCCGCCGGCGCGGCCGATTCGCCATCAGGCCAACTATCAGCCGACACAGGTCAACGGCGACGGTTCAACACCCACCTATCAGCGCCCCCACTGGCTGATCCCGGGTCTGAACAAATACCATGCCATGCCGGTGCTGCCCTTCGAGGATCCGGGCGCCACGGACTCGTATACCTATCTCGCCAACGATGGTGACGCGGATTCCAATGAGGCTACGGTGCGGATCGCCATCACCAATGTGAATGCACCGACTATCGTTTCGACACCCGCACTCGGGGCCTCACCCGGCTTCGACTATCAGTATGGACTGCTGGCGACAGATGGTGACTTCGGTGATCAGTTCACCTGGACACTGGTCGATGCACCAGCCGGGATGACCGTGAGCGTCTTCGGCATCATTGACTGGACCCCGGTCGACAGTGACATGGGGCCCAACCGGGTGCAGGTTGTAGTCACTGACCTTCAGGGTAACAGTGACGAACAGACCTTCAGCATCGATGTTCGACCTCCGGTCAGCGTCCCGGACGTGGTTGGCGGCAGTGCCGTCGACGCAACCGCAGCGCTGACCAGTGCCGGTCTTGCGGTCGGCAATGTCGCCCAGACTTTCAGCTTCACTGTACCCGCAGGCGAGGTTGTTTCGCAGAGCATCAGCGGCGGTGCCGAAAGTGCGGCCGGTGGCATAGTCGACTTTGTTGTCTCGCTGGGGCCACCGCCGATTTTCGTCCCCAATCTGGTCGGTCTGACCCAGCCGATCGCAGCAGCGACACTGGCAGATCTCACACTCAATCTGGGGACGATCAGCCGCCTGAACGATGACGTGATTCCGGCCGGGGTCATTCTCAGCCAGAGTGTTTCGGTCAACAGTCAGGTTGCAACCGGCTCCAGCGTCGACCTGGTGGTCTCCGGCGGTCCGGTACTGAAGATGACACTCGCCAGTAATCTGGTCGGCAACGAAGAAACCTTACCCTTCAGTCTGAGCTTCTTCGACATCAACGGCAGTCCCACAGCTGCCCCGGGCGATCTGGCCGTCAGCGTGGTGCCGACGGATTCCTCCCAGGGTTCAATGCCGGTACTTGCTGGTGGCGTGATCATTCCCGGCGTCGATACGCGCGGTGCGTATGCCCTGCGGGTCGCGGTACCGAGTCTTGGTCTCGTCAAGGCGGAGACCTTCATGGTCGAGCCGGTATTCGCTGCTTCCGGCGCGCAAGGCGCTTACGGTGCCCTCTCGGCGCAGGTGAATCGTCTCCAGACACTTTTTGAGCAGATGACCACCGCGCTGCTGGCCAATGATCTGCCGGCGGTGTCGGTACTCGGCGCAAGCCTGCAGGCGGAACGCGCACAACTCGATCTGGAAGAACTGGCCCTGACCCCGGCGGCTGCGCCCGAGATGGGATTTCTGCCGGAATTCGGACCGGACGCGCCAAGCAGCTTCGACAGGGTGCTGCCCGGACTCCTCGAAGGGGCACGGGCGCAGTTACTGGAAACGGCGGTATTCCTCGACGGCCTCGATCCCGGCCGGGCCCGCAATGACGACCTGCGCAACCGTTCGCTGACCGATGCGCTGGCCGTCGATATTGCCCAGTTCCTGCCGGACTCGGTGACCCGCAATGGGACGGTGGGACGCAGCGGTGAGCTGTATCGATTGCTCTCTGTCGCCATGCCGGCGCTGGTGCGGGCAGAGATGGACGCGCTGCTGAGAGCGCTGGGTGACGCCGGGCTGCTGGCAGGCCGGCAGAACGCGAGCCAGTTCTACCAGCAGGTAGTCAGCCTCGATCAGGATCAGTCAGAGGTACGGCGGGAACGACCTGCGTTCTTTACCCTGGTCGGGATGAGCAGCGCAAGTTCGATTCGCATGCAGCTGATCAAGGACCTGTATGTGCCGATCATCAAGAAGATCGGCTTCAACCTGCAGAACCTGGCGGCGGACGGATTGCTGAGGGCCAACTTCGACGTCGCCACCCTGCCCGGTATCGTGACTGCCGCTTCGCTGTCGTTCCATCAGTTTGCGGCTGGAAACTCGATCATGGAATCGACAACCGCATCGCCGGTCGCCGGTGTCAATCAGATCCTTCTGATCGGTCCGACACTGCTGGCGGATGTCCAGGGTGCACTCTCGGAACTGAGCGTGAGTTTCACGAGTTTCGATCAGATCAGGGATTCGTTCAGAAACATCCGCGACACCGCCAGCGCGGCGCAGGATGCCATTTCGAGCAACCTTGCCCTGCTGACGCCGGATGAAAGCGTCAACGGCTGTGTGTTCACCAGTGCGAATTGCCGTCAGCTCGGTTTCTCCGGCGGGTTCCCGACCGTCTATACCGAGGGCACCTTCCCGGCGCCCGTACTGATGCTGCAGTATAACGCCGCAAGCGGCGCGATCTCGTCGCAGAACTTCCTGTTCTTCTCGCGACCGAGCGAGGATTAGGAGGATGGGTAAATCCCGCCAGGCGCTCGGTTCGAGTGCCTGCCGGGAGCGGCTCGCCGGCTGACTCAGTTGAGCGTGCTTTGCTGTGCCTGCTCAACGACGGCCCGAATATGCTCGGTCGGAACGGCGAATCCGATTCCGCTGCCTACCGCCCCCCGACTGGTGACGATGCCGATGACGTCGCCTGCCTGGTTCAGCAGAGGCCCGCCGGAATTGCCCGGGTTGACCGCGGCGTCGGTCTGCAACAGGTGCTGTTTGCCAATGGCCCGGGGTAATGCGCTGACGATGCCTGCGCTTGCCGTGATCCCTGCACCGAAAGGATTGCCAACTACACTGACCCGCTCTCCCACCCGGGGCTCTGTATCGGACAGCGACAGGATGGCGGGTGCCGGGAGGTGCGACGAGCGGAACACGGCGACGTCGTATGTTTTATCGCTCGAGACCAGCCGCAGGACATGTCGCTCTCCCTGGAGATCAACAACATACAATGGAGATGCCAGGGTTACGTGCTGGTTGCTTACCACCAGATCCCGGTCCACGAAAAAACCGGATGCGATCGTGGCGCTGTCGCTGGCGATCGAAACCACAGCCGGAGCCGCCCTTTCGAGCATTGCAGACAGATCGTGGTTGTATGTATCCGGCGCGGCACAGCCGAACAACCCCAGCGCGAGCAGTGCAACAGTTCGCCGCGCGGCACTGTACTGTCCTGAAAACCGGAATGACGCTGTGCGACCACAACACCTCGGGTCTGGCCGCAGGGCCTTTAGTCTCCCGGATTGAGAAATCTGCGATTGTCTGGTGAGCAGCATAGCTTGGCACATAGTGCTGATACCTTTGCTGATTGTCGATATGTTCGACTGACGCTGCGCTTATGACGAAGCAATCTGGCGATTGAGAATCCGCTGATCTCTACCTCAACCCCATGCAATCTCCTCACATCCTCCCCGGATTTCGGGTGCTGCCTCACTATATGCTGAAGTCTGGTTATATTTGTTCAGGCTGCCCGGCACTCGAGAGTTCATGTCAGATACCACCGACATCCTGCTTAACTGGTCCAATGAACCGGATGCGCGCAGACACATGGTGTTCGAGGCGGTCTATGGCCAGCTCCGCCAGCTCGCATATCAGAAACTCGCTGGTGAGAATCCTGGGATCGACCTGCAACCGACGGCGCTCGTTCATGAGGCCTATCTGAAGCTTGTTGATCTGAATCGGGTGAATCTGCAGGGTCGCGGACATTTCCTCGGTATGGCCGGCCGGGTCATGCGCGAGATCATTGTCGACGAAGCCCGGCGGGTGTGCGCGCAGAAACGCAATCGGGCACTGGAAACCCGGCTGACCGGCGAGTTTCTGGATGGCGGCCTGTCCCTGGAGCAGCTCATCGAATTCGACGAAACCCTGGTGGAGCTGGGGAAACTCGATGCCGAGTATCTGTGGCTGGTGGAAGCCCGGGTGTTTGCCGGCATGACCATCGAAGAGACCGCGGCCGAACTCGGTATCAGCCCCGCGACGGTGAAGCGCAAGTGGCGGGTGGCTCGCGCCTGGATCGCCGCGCGGATGGAACTGCTGGACGACTCATATCAGACCGCCGACCCATCCCGCGAACCCTCCGGAAGCGGCTGACTTCACCGGTTACGCTGCTTTCCTTGACCGGCCGCTTTACTCGCCTGCAATGCGGTTGAGTATGTGCCCTGCGACCTCTCTGCCATGGGTGTTCTGCAGAAAGTGTCCGGCGTCCTCGATCGGATCGAAACTCGCCTGCATCCGCTTCGCCCACTCCCGCCCCCAGTTTTCGGTGAACACGTCATCCCGGCAGCCCCAGATGAAATGGCTGTGTCCGGGCCATTCGAGGAGCGTGCGGTAGTGAAAGGTCTGGGCGGCGCCATTGCCGTTGTCGTAGCTGTCCAGCGGTATGGATAGCGGGAATCGGCGCAGTCCGTTGTAGGCCTCGTCCGCCAGGTCCCGGAATGGCGCGGAGAAGCCCTGGTAGACGTCGGCCGCTGTGCCTGTAAAAGCCGGCGGGGTGCCGGAGGCCAGCGCGGGAAAAATGACATCGGGCCCGGCAAGTCCGGCAGACAGCACCAGCAGCAAGCCCACGTCCGGGCACTTGCGATGGAAACGTCCGCCTTCGTGCCAGTTGCGGTTCCAGTTGTGGATCGCCTCGGAGTACTCGAATTCGGGATGATGCAGCCAGGTGTTCATGATGATCAGCCGCTCGAATCGCTCCGGCATGGTGGCGGCCTGGGCGAGCCCGGTGGGACCGCCCCAGTCCTGGCAGACAAGGGTGATCCGCTGCAGATCGAGCGCCACGATCAGCGAGGTGAGTATCTCGGTGTGGCGCGCGATGGTGTACCAGTGAATGTCGGTGGGTTTGTCTGAGCGACCGAAACCCATGTGATCGGGTGCGATACATCGATAGCCGGCAGCGACCAGCACGGGAATCATGTGCCGATACAGGAAGCCCCAGGTCGGCATCCCGTGCAGCAGCAGCATCACCGGACCGTCAGCAGGACCGACATCGACATAGTGCATGCGCAGGTCCTGCCAGGCGTGATAGCGGGGCGGGTAGTCGAAGTTCTGCAGTCCTGTGAAATTGGAATCCGGCGTACGGATGAAGTCGGTCATCTTCGCTGCCCCTGATCAGATCATGTGTCCCTGTCTGTGGTCAGCCTAAGGACGCAGCGCGCGGGGATCAATGTCTCTATGCAGCTGCCCGTTCCCTGCCCAGCAGCATTTCCCTGATGTCGCCCTTTGCATCGAAACTCGCGTACAACAGATAAGCAGTGAGCACTGGTGCACCGCCAAAGAAGCCCAGCGCACCCAGCGCCAGCCCAATGGGTGCAAAGTGATGGCGCCAGGCCAGCCAGAGTCCGGAGAGTATCAGAAAACCGAGGAAATCGAGGTTGAACTGACCGGGCCAGCCCATCGCGGCGATGTCGCGGAAGAAAATCTGGAACAGCCCCATGCCGTGTTCGGAAATGACGAATGCGGTGTATACGAAGATGGCGGTGAAGATGGTGATCAGCAGTACTCGAAATGCGTTCATGGATTTCCCTCTGATGTACGGGTGAGACGTCATCATCCGGCGGTGCTCAACTCAGCTGCAACTACCGCTGAGGTAATAGATCCGCGGCTGAGCGCCTGGGTCTGAATGCGAGCAGCACATTCCCCGGAGGCTGACGAAAGCTGCCATAGCCCGAACCGACGAACAGCATGCCGGCCCCGGCGAATATCGAGTGACTGTCGATCGCGCCGCCTTTGCCTGGAACTGCGTTGATCGTGTCGAAGTCGCGCAGAGTGTCGAACTCGAAGTCGATGGCCCCGGTCGCAGCGTCGTAAACGTACAAGCGGCCGTCGATGGATGCGGCGACGACGGATTGGTCGATCACCAGCGGTGCAGCGGACAGGCCGTACTTCTCCTCGCACTGATCCATACGCTGACCGCGCCCGCTGCTGCAGTCCGCAGTCACCGGCTGACGCCAGAGCACCTCACCACTGCGGATGTCCAGCGCATTCATGCCGGGTTCGCGTGTCACGCCCGGCAGCGCAATCGGATCGTTGATCGGCACGAAGACCCGGCGGCCGTCCACCGCCAGTCCCCAGTGCACGCCGCCGAGCGGCGAGCCCTCGCCGATGCGCCGATTCCACAACAGCCTGCCGGTGTCGGGATCGAGGGCCCAGACATCACCGGATTTCTGGCCCGCGAGCAGAATGTCACCCTCGGCCTGTTCGATCAGTACCGCCGCGGCACCGAAGTCGAAGTCTTTCAGCACACTGTCTTCGGGACTGGGGCAGTTCGGGCCGGACGATGCCCAGGGTATCCGGCAGGACATGATCCAGACGTCGTCGGCCAGCGCCTGAAAGCCCCAGCGCAGCCTGCCCGTTTCGATGTCGAGGGCGAGCACCGCATCGCTGGTCGCGGTCGCCGGCAGCGAGGTGTTCTCACCGGTGGTCACATAAACCAGCCCGCGCTTTGCATCGATGGTGGGGGAAGACCAGATCGGCGCACCGGAAGGTCCGCGCAGCCGCACACCGATGCGGCTGGTCTTCCCGGTGTACTCGGCATCCTTCATGGTGTGATAGGTCCAGAGTGTCTCACCGGTGGCGGCGTCCAGGGCGCGCACCGCGCCATGCTCCGCACAGCATTCGTATTCCGGGTCCGCACCCCTGCCGACGCCTGAGGCGGAGATCGGCACAATGATCTTGCCCTTGTAGAGGACAGGCGCACCGGTGATGGTGGCGTCCTGAGAGTGGGTGCCCGGGGCAATCCAGAGTCTGCTGCCGGTCACCGGGTCCACCGCGTGGACCTGGCCATAGCTGTCGGCGAACACCAGCGCTTTCGCGCCGCCCTCACCCAGCTCGCCGTAGGTCACCGAGGAGCGCAGACGGGCGCCCGCATCGTAGACCCATTGCACACAGGGAACGGTGACTTCCAGCGCCAGCAGACGACCGGTCTGGGTGGGTGTGTAAAACAGGGTATTGCCGACGATAGCCGGTGCTGCGCGCAGGCCGTTGGTATCGGGGAAGCCGATCGCCCAGGCAAGTTCCAGCTTACTCAGCTGCGCGCTGGTCAGCCCTGCTGCGTCTGCGCTGAGATTGCGGCTGCTGTGATGGTCGACCCCGAACATGGAAAAGGCCGCACGTTCATTCAAGACGACCGTGCGGTCATCGGTGCCACACATCATGCCCGCGTACCATGCGTCGCTGTGCGACTCACGCGCAGCGAGATAGTCGATCACATCACGCAGTTCCGGGCGGGAAAGGCCCGCGGCCTGCTGCTTCATCACACCCCGGGTGAGAGATGCGGTGAGCGCCCGGGCATTGAGCTGTTGAATGGCAGCAAGGCCCGGCGCGCGGGTCATGTCCGGCTGCTCGTGGCAGGATGCGCAATGCTGTGCGTACACGGCTGCGCCGGGGTGACGGGATGGCTCAGCGGCCCTGGTGAGGCTTGCAGATCCCAGGAGGGTCAGGATCAGCACCAGACGCAGCAATGTTGAGTTGAACATTTCGATTGCCGTTGGTCACAGGGTCGCCGAATTCTACAGGGAAGCGGCAGGGCAGGCGTCGTGCGAGACATTGCTAGTTGAGCAGAGTCTCCCTAGCATGCGGCGATGAAAACTCCCTACGATGTCGCCATCATCGGCGGTGGCCACAACGGACTCGTCTGCGCCGCCTATCTGGCGGCCGCCAGGCTCAAGGTGGTGGTGCTCGAGCGGCGCGAGGTGGTGGGCGGCGCGGCCGTGACCGAAGAATTTCATCCCGGCTTCCGCAATTCCGTGGCGAGCTACACCGTGAGCCTGCTGCATCCGCGCATCATCTCGGAACTCAATCTCGCGGGCCACGGCCTGCGCATTCTTACCCGACCGTACTCGAACTTCCTGCCGCTGCCCGGTGGTGATCATCTGCGCACGGGCAGCTCGGCTGGGGAAACCCAGGCCCAGTTCGCGCGCTTTTCGAAGCGGGATGCACAGCGTCTGCCGGCTTACGAGGCCATGCTCGAGCAAGGTGCGCAACTGCTGCGCGGCATGCTCCTCGAGACGCCTCCCAATGCCGGTGGCGGGCTGCGGGATGTGATCGCGGCGTTCAGGCTCGGCAATCGCCTGCGCAAGCTGTCCCTCACCGAAAGCCGCGACGTGCTGGATCTTTTCACCAAGAGTGCCGGTGATCTGCTCGACGACTGGTTTGAGGCCGAACCGGTAAAGGCCCTGTTCGGCTTCGATTCGATTGTGGGTAACTATGCGAGCCCCTATGCCGCCGGCTCCGCCTATGTGCTGCTGCATCATGTCTTCGGCGAAGTGAACGGCCAGCAGGGTCAGTGGGGTCATGCCGTGGGCGGGATGGGGGCGATTACAGCCGCCATGCGGGCGGAAGCCGAGGCGCGTGGTGTGGAAGTCCGCACGTCGGCGGCGGTGTCCCGGGTGATCGTCGAGCAGGGTAGAACCACCGGGGTCGAACTGGAAGATGGCAGTGTGGTCGCCGCACGCAGCGTCGCCGCCAACGTCAATCCGAAACTGCTGTTCACACAGATGGTTGACCCGGGTGATGTCGATGCCGATTTTACAGATCGGATCCGCCGTTATCGGAATGGCTCCGGCTCCTTCCGGATCAACGTGGCACTGTCGGAACTGCCGCGCTTTGCTGGCACCTCGGTGGACGTTCAGAAAATGGCCGTGCGTTCGGGCATCATCATGGCGCCGTCGCTGCGCTATATGGAAGACGCTTACTTCGATGCACGCAGGGACGGCTGGTCGGCGGCCCCCATCGTGGAGATGCTGATTCCCAGCACCATCGATGACTCCCTGGCACCACCCGGCGCCCATGTGGCGAGTCTCTTCTGTCAGCAGTTCGCACCGGAGTTGCCGGACGGCCGCAGCTGGGACGACGTAAAAGATGATGCGGTGAAAGCCATTTTCGCCACCGTGGATCGCTTCGCGCCGAATTTCAGCTCCAGCGTGATCGCCACCATGGCGCTGTCACCGCTCGATCTCGAGCGCAAGTTCGGGCTGCTGGGCGGCGACATCTTCCATGGTGCGCTCAGCCTCGATCAGCTCTTCTCGGCCCGGCCCGTGCTCGGCCATGGGGACTACCGCAGTCCCGTCGCCGGTCTCTATCTGTGCGGTTCGGGCACCCACCCGGGTGGGGGTGTCACTGGTGCCCCGGGACACAACGCGGCCCGGGAGATCATCCGCGACCTGACCTGACCTGACCTGACCTGACCTGACCTGACCTGGCCGATTTCTCCGGGATTGCATGTTGCAACGCACAAACATTCCGGTATCCTGCGCGCCGTCTCACTACCGGCAGGAGCGCCCGCCCATGAATTCGAACACCTTCACCCCGCCAGCCTCCCTCGGCTGGAGCCCGGCTGCTCAAATTGCCGCCATGACCCGACTCTTCGACCTCAGCACCGCGGTGGTCGGACGGCTGGTGGAGCTGAATGTGGCCAATCTGCGACGCCAGGGTGCATCGAACCTCAGTCATCTGAAATCTCTCGCCGAAGTGCGGGACTTTTCAACTCTGGTGTCAACCCAGCGTCAATTCCTGAAGGCTTCCTGGCAGTACCAGGAAGAGTCGATGAAAGCCGCCTGCAGGGTGCTGCAGCAGGGCATGGAAGAGGCACAGACCGCACTGCGTCCAGCACCGCCTCAGTCTGCTGCGAAACAGCCCGTCGTAGCGCAAGCGAAGAAGCCCATACCGGCCGCGACGAGCGCGCCGAGCCGGACAACCACAGCAAAGGTGGCGACCGCGCCAAAGGAGACGATTGCGCCCACAGCCGACGCCTCCCGCGCTGTTTTCGAAATTTATCAGGACAAGGCCGGCGAGTACCGCTTCCGCCTGCAGGGCCTGGATGGCCGTACCCTGTTGCGCAGCGAAGGCTACCGGAAGCGTCGCGGAGCGGTGAACGGTATCAATGCGGTGAAGAAGAACGCGTCGAACGATGCGCGCTACGAGAGACAGTCCAGTCCCACCGGCAAGCCTTCATTCAATCTGAAAGCCGGCAACCATCAGGTGATCGGGTCCTCCCGCACCTTCTCGACTGCCGCCCGGATGGACACCGCGATCGAACTGATCAAGGAGACCGCGCCGGTTTCGAAGGTGCGGGATCTGACAGCGGCAGCCTAACCGCCTGTGCCGTTGCGGATGATCTGTACATAGGTGCGCACGCCCTGAGCCAGGTTGGCCACGCTGATCTTTTCGTTGGTGCCGTGAAAGCCGGTGATGTCTTCGGGGGTCACCCGCATCGGATTGAAGCGGAATGAATTGTCCGCTACCTGTCCGTAGTGGCGGGTGTCCGAGCCGGCGATCATGAGCCCCGGGGTCACCACCACGTCACCGTAGATCTGCCGCACCGCGTCTGCGATTGCGGTGTAACCCTCCGAGTTCCAGTCCGAGACTTCCGAGGCTCCAATCCCGGCGCCGGGTGGGACTTCGACTGTCACGAACTCGTTCTCCACCACCGCTTTCACATGGTTGATCACGTCTTCCACGCTGTCGCGCGGGTGCACGCGGAAATTCACCGTCGCGACCGCTTCGATGGGTAGGACGTTCACCTTCGGACTGGCGCGCAGCATGGTCGGCGCGGTGGTGGTGCGCAGCATGGCGTTGCCGAATGTGGTGGCGGAGAGCTGATCGTCCACGAGGGAATCAAACAGCCAGCGATTGGCGAACAGCAGCCGGAAGGTGAAGGGCATATAGCGGCTCGCGGTGTCGAACATCTGTTCGCTGAGTCCGCTCAATCCGCCGGGCACTGGTGTGGTCTCCAGCCGGGTGATGGCTTCGGCCAGCCGTCCCACCGCCGTCTGCTGCGGCGGCATCGAGGAGTGGCCGCCATCGGCGTGAGCGATCACGTTCAATGTCACACTGCCCTTCTCGGCAACGTTGATGGCCGCCATCAGCTGCTCGACGCCGGGCAGCATGCCTTCGAAGAGAAACGACCCCTCGTCGAGCGACCAGGCGAGCTGCACCCCCTGTTCGCGCAGATAGGCGGTGACCGCGCCGGCGCCGTTCGGACCACCCACCTCTTCGTCGTGTCCGAAGCTGAAGTAGAGCGTACGCGCGGGTGTGAAGCCTTCGGCGAGCAGATGGGTGGCGGCTTCGAGCTGTGCGATCACCGCGCTCTTGTCATCCAGGGCGCCGCGGCCCCAGACGATGTCGCCTTCAACCACGCCGCCAAAGGGCGGTTGCGACCAGAGTGCTTCGGTGCCTGGAATCACCGGCACCACATCGTAATGTCCGGTGATGAGCACCGGGGCGAGTGAAGGATCGCTACCCTGCCATCGATACAGGAGGCTGTAGTTGCCGTGGCGGGTCAGACTCAAAGCCGAGTGAAACGCCGGATAGGTGCGGGCGACCCAGTCGATGAAGCCTTCGAATTCCGCGGGCTCGAAGTCCTCCGGCTGCTGATGGGACACGGTGCGGAAACGCACCGCTTCGGCCAGATGCCGGGCAGCCCGCTCAGCGTCGATGTTCGGAGTGACCACTGTGGTGGAGATACTGTCACCCGCCAGGGGCTGATGCAGCAGCGTGCGCACGACAACCACGGCCACCAGCAGAGCCAGTGCACCCAGCAGCCCCAGCAGCAGATTACGCATGTCCGGCTTTCTCCAGTCTTTCTGTCCGCAGGGCTTTGCGTCGTACTTTGCCCGCGTCGTCCCGCAACGGCTCGGTCACGAACTCGACAGTGCGGGGAATCTTGTAACGCACCAGCCGTTCCGCGAGATGGGCCAGCAGCGCGGCTTCATCCGGCCTGCCTGTGGGGATGTCGACGATGGCGTGCACGCTGTTGCCCAGGTCTTCATGGGGCAGACCGATCACGGCGGAGGAGCGCACACCGGGAAACGCATCGATGGCGGCTTCGACTTCCGCAGGATAGATGTTGGCGCCACCGCTCAAAATCATGTCAGTGAGCCGGTCTGAGAGGTAGAGGTAGCCTTCTTCGTCCAGATAGCCGATGTCGCCGATGCTCTCCCAGCCGCCCTCGATGGCCTTGGCTTCGGCGCCGATGTAGCGGTAGGTGGAGCCGGGTCCGCTGAGCGGACGCATGTACACCTCGCCGATCTCTCCCGGCGGCAGGTCTTCGCCGTTTTCGCCGACGATTTTCATTTCGCAATGTGCGCCCGGTTTGCCGACGGAGCCCTTGTGGGTGAGCCACTCGTCACCGCGGATGGTGGTGGAGCCCTGGCCTTCGGTGCCGCCATAGAGTTCCCAGATCACTTCGGCGCCCAGCCAGTCGATGAAGGCTTCCTTCAGCCAGGCCGGGCAGGGGGCTGCGAGGTGCCAGAGCACGCGCAGGGAAGACAGGTCGAAACCCTCGCGGACTTCGGTCGGCAGGTTCCAGATGCGCTGCATCATGGTGGGCACCATGTACACAACATCCACCCGGTGTTTCTCGATCAGCGCGCAGGTTTCCTGGGCGTCGAAGCGGGTGGTGACCACCACGTGATTGCCTTTGAACAGGGCGATCATCGCCCAGGAAAAGGGACCGTTGTGATACAGGGGACCGGGAATCAGCACACAGCCTTCGTTGGCGAAGCTCAGATACTCGGTGTCCGGATTCCAGGCTGCGGGCAGTTTCGAGACGATGAGTTTCGGCCTGCCGGTGCTGCCGCCGGAGGTCATGGCCTTGAAGGATTCCGCCGTGCGCTCGGGCAGCGGATCTGCAGACAGTGTGGCATCGGGCTGATAGCCGATGGGCAGCGTGGTCGTGCCGCCCGTCCGGCTGGGGTCCTCGACTCCGGTGAGCAGCGCCGGGGCGCAGAGCTCGACGATCTGATCGCGCTCGAATTTCGGCAGCTTTGCGGATACGGGCTGAGGCGTTGCGCCCAGTTTCCAGGTGGCGAAACAGGATTCGAAAAACTCGATGCCGTTCGGCAATGCGACCGTAACGAAGTCGTTCTCCTTCACACCGAGGGCCTGATAAGCGCGCGCGAGTCGATTGGTGCGGGCTTCGAGCTCGGACCAGGTAACCGATGTGTCAGCGTGGGTGATGGCCACCGCATCCGGTTTGCGTGCGGCCCAGTGCGCGAGAATGCGCGACAGTGATATCGGCTGAGATTCCGTAGTCATATGTACTCCCTTAAGCGTCGCGAGCTTAGCGTACTCCAGGTCTGATCAGGTCAGAGGCTCCCTAGCTTCACGAGCTGCTGCCAGAAGATCCTCTCGCCGTTGAGCGTCTCATCCACCGGGAGGGATTCGAAACGCTCACCTTTGTAGGCGGCCATCAGGTCGAAAGACGAGCGCGCGAGCAGCTTCATCCAGCCGTCGAAGGACCACATTTTCATCGCGTATTCTTCTTCGATCACCCGACCGTCCGGAAACACGAAACGTGAGATGTGGGTTTCCATGCCCGCGCTGCCGGCGGTGCACGCCCATTCCGCGGTCACGGATTCCCCCAGATAATCGAATTCCCAGGCTTCCGCTTCCCCCACACCCGGACGATCGCGCAGATCGAGCTGCACCCAGTAGCTGGCACCTTCATAGAGATTGCGCGCCATGCACTCGAGGTGGGCGAGCATGGCGGATTCGTCCGGGAGATGCGCGAGGCTGTTGATCGGGCAGACGGCCAGATCGCAGGCTTCATCCAGATCGAAGTCCGTGACATCCGCGGTCAGCCACTGGCCCTTCAGCCTGTGCCTGTCGTAGTGAGCTTCGGCGAGGGCGAGCATCTGCGGTGAAGCGTCGACACCCACCGTGTCGAATCCTGCCGCCGCGAATCCCCGCAGCAGGCGCCCGCTGCCGCACATGGGTTCCAGCACCCTGCCGCGCTCGAGACCGGACAGGCCGGCAAGGGACGACACCTGACCGGCGACGCTCCAGTTGAAGGCGGCGTCATAGAGGGCGGCGAAGGTCGTGTAGAGGTTGCTCATGATTGTGTGCTGTGGCCTGTAAGTCAGGATCCGTGACTGATTTTCCAGATCCGGCCACGCACCGAATCTGACACATAGAGGGCACCCTGCGCATCCAGGGCCAGTCCGGAAGGCCGGTAACGGGCATCGCTCGGTCGCACCAGCACGTCATGGCCGCTGAAACCGGTGAGAAAATCGATCGGATCGCTCAGCACCTCGCCATTGTGCATGGCCTGAAAGGTCACCCGGTAACCGTCCTGTGGATTCGGCGCGCGATTCCAGGAGCCGTGCCAGGCGATGAATACACCGCCCTGGTATTGATCTGGAAACTGGTCGCCGGTGTAGAACAGCATATCGTTGGGCGCCCAGTGGGCGGGGTAGGCGTGCAGGGGTGTCTGATAGCGTCCCGCCGGTGCTTCGCGGTGGCCATCCCCGCCGTATTCCGGCGCGAGCAGTCGCTTTCCCGAGCGCGGGTCCACGAACGTGGTGGGCCAGCCATAGTCAGCACCGGGCACTGCTTTGTGGAATTCTTCCGCCGGCATTTCGGTGCTGTCGGCATCGTCGAATAACCCAGGCCACAGGGTGCTGAGCTGGTCACGCCCATGCATGGCGAAATACAGGGCCTGCTCGCTGTGATTCCAGGCCATGCCGACGATGTTGCGGATACCGGTGATATAGCGTTCGCCGTCCAGCTGGCGTTGACCCGATCGGCTGGCACTGAACTTCCACACCGCCGCCTGACGCTCGAGCTGGGGGCAGGGTTCGAGTCCCGGCGAACCGGGAGAGCGGGGTTTGGTCTGACAGGCATTCGAGGGTGCGCCGACATTCACAAACAGATCGCCGCGATGATTCAGCGCCAGGGATTTGCTCGCGTGGGAGCTCTGGGTGGGGAAGTCCGAGACTAGGGTTTCCGCGTTGCCCGTGGGCAGCAGCGCAGCGTCGAGCATGATCCGGCTCACGCTGGTGTCGTCGCTGAAATAAAGGAAGGGCGCGTGGTACTCGAGACCGGTGGAAATCGGCAGTTCCCGCTGTTCGATCCGATCTGCGGTACCGTCGCCGTCCGTGTCGCGCAGAGCAAAGAGTACCCCGTCCCGTCTGGCCACATAGACGTCGCCATTGTCCCGCACCGCCAGATGGCGGGCGCCCTGGCCGATGCCTTCATGAAAAACAGTGAGGATAAAACCGGGAAGTGCCACCGGCCCAACCTCTGTGACATCCGCCGGAGCGACATCCGCCGGAGCGACATCCGCCGGAGCGACATCCGCCGCTGGGACCTCCGCTGCAGTGGCAGCGGCACCCGGAATGGCGGTGAGCGCGGCCATCAGCCAGGTGAAGGGCAGAACGCGGTGAGTCGTGGGGCAGTTGAGCATGGGTGGAATCCTTCGCAGAGAGAGACAACTTATACGGCTCCCGGGTGCGGCGTCCAGCAACCCCGGATCCGCAGCGTCAGAGTGCGGTGAGCGCCCGGTCGGTGGTCATTCAGCGGCCGGCTACCTATGATGGCCGATCAACATCGGATGCGAGGGGAAACGCATGATTTCAGGGATCAGAAAGGCCGTGCTGGTCGGAGCCGCACTCTGCTGCGGTAACGCGCTCGCGGCAGACCAGCCCAATGTCCTGGTGATCTGGGGGGACGACATCGGCATCACCAACATCAGCGCCTACAGCGACGGCATCATGGGCTACCGGACGCCGAACATCGATCGCATCGCGCGGGAAGGCATTCGCTTCACCGACTATTACGGTGACCAGAGCTGCACCGCCGGGCGCTCTTCTTTCATTACCGGTCAGACGGTGGTGCGTACCGGATTGTCCAAGGTCGGCCTGCCGGGCGCCGATCTGGGCATCCAGGACCGGGATGTCACCCTGGCTGAGGTGTTGAAGACCATGGGGTACGCCACCGGTCAGTTCGGCAAGAACCACCTCGGCGATAAAGACGCCCACCTGCCCACCAACCATGGCTTCGATGAATTTCTCGGTAATCTGTATCACCTGAATGCCGAAGAAGAGCCGGAAGATCCGGACTATCCGAAGAATCCCGCGTTCAGAGAGCGTTTCGGCCCGCGGGGCGTGATCCATTCCTACGCGGATGGCTCGATAGAAGATACCGGTCCGCTCACCCGCAAGCGCATGGAAACCGCGGATGACGAATTCATCGCTGCGGCTGCGAAGTTCATCGATGCCTCCGCCAGTGCCGGTAAGCCCTTTTTCGCCTGGGTGAATACCACCGGCATGCACTTCCGCACCCACACCAAGGCCAGCTCTCTCGGCCGTTCGGGTCAGGGCTTCTACAACGACACCATGATGGATCATGACGACAATGTCGGTGTGCTGCTCGATCAGCTGGACGCGCTGGGCATTGCGGACAACACCATCGTGTTCTATTCCACCGACAACGGTGTGCATTTCAATACCTGGCCGGACGCGGGCATCACCCCGTTCCGCAGCGAGAAGAACACCAACTGGGAAGGCGCCTACCGGGTGCCGGCCATGGTGCGCTGGCCGGGCCGGATCCCGGCCGGCAAGGTGTCGAACGAGATCATGTCCCATCTGGACTGGATGCCCACGATCGCGGCCGCAGCCGGCGATCCGGATCTCAAGGCGAAACTGCGCAAAGGCATGAGAATCGGCCGGAAGGATGCCCGGCTGCATCTTGACGGGTACAACTTCCTGCCCTATCTCACCGGTGCCGAGCCGAACGGGCCGCGGCGTGAGTTTCACTATTTCGACGATGGCGCCATGCCGGTGGGCGTGCGTGTGGGCGACTGGAAGATCGTTTATGCGGAAAACCGCGCGAAGACCATGGCGTTGTGGGCGGAACCCTTTGTGGTGCTGCGGTTGTTCAAGATTTTCAACCTGCGCCGCGATCCTTTTGAGCGGGCGGATGAAAACTCAAACCAGTACTGGGACTGGATGATTGACAAGGCGGCTCAGGGTTATCTGGGCACAGCGACCACCGCGGCTTTTCTGCAGACCCTGGCAGAATATCCGCCGAGCCAGCGCCCGGACTCCTGGAGCATCGAGAAGCTGACAGATCAGTTCATGTCCAACCTCGAGTAGGTGCTGGAGAGTCGAGATGGCAGCGAGCGATCTGTTGCAGCAGATTGAAGCCCTGCGCGCCGCTCTGGAGCACGCGGTGATCGGGCAGTCGGAAGTGGTGCAGGCCCTTATCGTGGCGCTGCTGTGCAATGGCAACGTCCTGCTCGAAGGCTATCCGGGCACGGCGAAAACCCGCTCCATCAAAACCCTGGCGCGGGTACTCGACGCCGATCTCGGGCGGATCCAGTTCACCCCGGATCTGCTGCCTGCGGATGTCACCGGCACCGAGATCTATCAGGAAATCGAAGGTCGGCAGCAACTGCACTTTCAGCGCGGACCCGTCTTCAACAACCTGGTGCTGGCGGATGAAATCAATCGCGCACCGGCGAAGGTGCAGTCGGCGCTGCTGGAAGCGATGGAGGAGCGGCAGGTGACGGTGGCCGGCACCACCTATCGACTGCCGGAACTCTTCATGGTGCTGGCAACCCAGAACCCCATCGAACAGGAAGGCACCTATCCTCTGCCGGAAGCGCAGATGGATCGGTTCCTGATGAAGATCAATCTCGACTATCCCGGCGAAGCGACAGAACGGGAGGTGGTTCGTCTGGTGCGCAGTGAGGAATCGACAGGCGATGGCGCTCCTTCGGTGCGGGTGCCGCAACAGTGCATCTTCGCCGCGCGCAGCGAAGTGCGCGGGGTGCATGTCTCGGATGCGGTGGAAAACTATCTGGTGGCACTGGTGATGGCAACGCGGCAACCGGACCGCTATCCGGACAGTCCGCTGGCGGACTGGATCCAGATCGGTTCGAGTTCCCGGGCCAGCATCGCTCTCGACCGGGCGAGTCGCGCGACCGCCTGGCTGGCTGGCAAAGACTTCGTCGATCCGGACGACGTGCGTTCGATGGCGCATGCCGTGCTGCGTCACCGCCTGCTGCTCAGTTACGACGCGATCGCAGATGGCGTGGGTGCCGACGATGTAGTGGATGAGATGTTGAGACAGGTAGCCGTGGCATAGGAATGCCGGCGTGGCATAGGAATGCCGACGTGGCATAGGAATGCCGACGTGGCACAGGAATGCCTGAGTGGCACAGGAATGCCTGAGTGGCGTAGCAGAGTGATGGGTCACCTGAAGACGGATATGGACCAGCGGATATATGTCGATCTGAAATCCCTGATGGCCCTCGAACACCAGGCCAGGGGGTTCAGTTTTCTGCCGCGTCAGCCGCTGCACAGCGTGCTGTCCGGCAGACACGGCTCACGGTTGCGTGGCCGCGGTCTGAATTTTGAAGAGCTGCGCCACTATCGACCTGGCGATGATATCCGCACGCTGGACTGGAAGGTCACCAACCGCACGGGCAAACCCCACGTGCGCACCTACACGGAAGAACGTGAACGAACCGTGGTGCTGCTGATCGATCAGCGACAGAGCATGTTCTTCGGATCCCGGGAGCAGATGAAATCGGTGGTGGCGGCACAGGCAGCGGCTCTTTCAGCCTGGCGTGTGCTCGGTGCCGGTGACCGGGTCGGTGCGGTGGTTTTCAATGACGAGCGTATCTCCCAGGTCCGGCCGCATCGCAGCCAGCGCAATGTCATGGAGATCTGCCATCAGATCTGTTCGATGAACCATGCCCTGCACGCGGAAGCACATTCCGAATCCCGGGTACAGCTTAATGATGCCCTGGCGCGTGCGCTGCGGATCTGCGCCCACGACGGCCTGCTGGTGCTGATCAGCGACATGTCGGGCTGGAACGATCGTTCACTCACCCTGCTCAAGCGTCACAGCGTGCACAACGATGCCCTGGTCGCGCTGGTCTACGACCCGCTGGAAGCGGAGTTTGCGGATGCCCGCTCACTCGTGGTCAGTGACGGCCGGCTGCAGATCGAGGTGAGTGCGGAGCGCAATGACCTTCGAGCCCGGTTTGCACAGGCCTACGCCCGGGCATTCGAGAGCCTGCGTGTATCTCTCGCGCGTTATGACATACCGGTGCTGCAGCTGAACACTGCCGAGCCGGTGCCTGGGCAGGTGCGTCGGGCCATGGGGCTTCCCGGCCATGGCTGATCTGCACAGTGTCGATTTCGGCAATCCGCTGCTCAGCGGTCTGCGGCCGATCGAGATGCCGGTGCCGGTGTCCTGGTGGCCGGAGACCGGCGGCTGGCTGGTGCTCGGCGTCTGTGTCTGCCTGTTTGTTGGACGGGCCACCCTGCGCAGGTTCAGGCGCTGGCGCAGGGATGCCTACAGAAGGAAACATCTGGCAGAAATCGATCGGCTCCTGGCTGACTCTGAAGGCGACCTGAATAAAGTTACCCTCCAGCTTGCGCCGCTGCTGAAGTCCGCAGCGCTGCAGGCCTACGGACGTAACGAAGTGGCGGCGCTGAGTGGCACGGCGTGGCTCGAGTTTCTCGATGCGCACTACCAGGGCTCATCCTACGGTGGTCGGTGTTTCCTTTCTGACCTCGGCGCCAGCCTGATACGCATCACCTATGAGCGCGACGCGGTGACCGCGCTGGAGCCGCAGACCGCCCGACAACTGATCGAAATCACCAGAGCCTGGATTGCCGGTCACCGGCGCGAAGAGCAGATCGGCGCATGATCGAGTTCGCCCATCCCTGGATGTTCGCCGCCCTGCTGCTGCCGGCTCTCGTGTACTGGCTGCTGCCGCCCCATCGAGCCGCCATGACCTCGGTGCGGGTACCTTTCTTCCAGACCCTCGTGGAACTCTCGGGAGAGAAGCCGTCGACGGGCGCCGTGGTGCTCGAGCGGCTGCTCTCCCAGCGGGTTCTGCTCGGTCTTTCCTGGCTGCTTCTGGTCGTCGCACTGGCGGCGCCGGAATGGGTAGGTGATCCGATCAACCGGACCAGATCCGCCCGGGATCTGATGATCGCCGTGGATATCTCCGGCTCGATGGACAATGCGGACTGGCAGCTCGCGGACGGGCGGGCGGCGACCAGGCTGTCCGGTGTGCGACTCGTGCTCGAGGATTTCGTGACCGCGCGACCCCACGATCGACTCGGTCTCATCGTATTTGCTGACAGTCCCTATCTGCAGGCACCTTTCACCGGGGATCATCAGACTTTTCTTTCGCTGCTCGACGAAACCGAAGTCGGCATGGCCGGCCAGAGCACGCGCTTCGGTGATGCGGTGGGACTCGCCATCAGGCTGTTCGACGCCAGCGACAGTGACAATCGGGTGCTGATCGTGCTGACAGACGGCAATGACACCGGCAGCCGGGTACCCCCCGTCGAGGCCGCGCGGGTCGCCTTCGAGCGCGGCGTGAAGATCTACAACATCGGCATGGGAGATCCGGCCACCGTCGGTGAGCAGGCGCTCGACATGGCAACCCTGGCGCGGATGTCTGAGATCACCGGCGGAGAGAGCTATCAGGCGCTGAACAACAGCCAGCTCGCGAGCATTTATCAGCGCATCGCGGCGCTGGAACCTGATGAGTACGAAACCCTCAGCTATCGCCCGCGGCGGCCGTTGTATCACCTGCCCCTCGCCGTGCTGGCCTGCACTTACACGCTGCTGTTCACGCTGCTGACACTGCTGTCACTGTGGAACCAGCGGCGCGCTCGAAGTGCAGGCGATGCGGGTTCCGCTGTCCGGACGGCAGAGGTGGGTGTCGATGCCTGAGATGCTGCAGGCCTTCCATTTTCTGCGGCCCTGGTGGTTGCTCGGACTGCTGCCGCTGTTGCTGACCTGGCGTTATGGCGATCGCGGTAATCGAACCCGGGACCATTGGGCACAGGTGATTGCCCCGCACCTGCTGGGGGCGATGATGGTGCGCAGCCGCGCCCAGCGCTGGTTCAATCCGGTGCGGGTGGCTGTGGTGATGATGAGCCTGGGCTTCATTGCCGTGGCCGGTCCTGCCTGGGAGCGCCAGCCCACGCCCCTGTTCGAAGATGAAGCCCCGCTGATCATCGCCCTGGATGTTTCCGCGAGCATGGACCAGCGGGACGTGCAGCCGAGCCGACTGATCCGGGCCAGGCAGAAGATAGAGGATCTGCTGACGCTGCGTGGTGGCTCCAGGGCGGCGCTGCTGGTCTACGCCGGGTCCGCCCACAGGGTCATTCCGCTCACCGGGGATCCGGATGCACTTCTGCATCTGCTGTCTGCGGTGAACGTGCAGATGATGCCGAGGCCGGGCAAACTGCCGGAATCCGTCCTGCCTCTGGTTGCCCGGCTGCTCAGCGAGTCTGCTGTGCCCGGCACGCTGCTGCTGCTCGGTGATGGCATCGGCGCAGCCACGCTCCCGGCGGTAGAGCGGTTTTTTGCACAACCGGAGGTCGCTGGCGCACAGCTGCTGGTACTGGGCATCGGCACCTCCGGGGCTCCCGTCGAAGGCGCAGATTTCATTCCGCTGGAACGTGAATCCCTGCAGCAGCTGGCCGCTGCAGGCGGCGGCATTTATCAGGAAGTCACGACAGACCGTCAGGATGTGCAGCGTCTGGCCCGGGCCATCGACAATCATCTCATCAGCGTGCAGGACGAAGAGCTACCCTGGGTCGATGCCGGTTACTGGCTGCTGATGCCCTTTGCGGGACTGTTTCTGCTGTGGTTCAGGAAAGGCTGGACGCTGCAGTGGCTGGTGGTGGTTGCAGGTGCGACTTTCCTCATGCCGGTGAACAGTGCCCGGGCAGATTTTGCTGACTGGTGGCTGACCCCGGATCAGCAGGGTCGCTATCTGTTTGCGCAGGGTGACTATGCGGAAGCGGCCGAGCGCTTCGAAGACCTGCGCTGGAAGGCCACCGCTTACTACGCGGCGGAGCAGTTTGATCTCGCGGCGGAATATTTCTCCCGGGACGACACCCCCTCCGGCCTCTTCAATCGGGCCAATGCGCTGGCCCAGGGGCGCCACTATCTGGCTGCGGTTCGCGGCTACGACGAGGTGCTGATCCGGGTACCCGGCCACGAAGGCGCCTTACACAATCGTGCACTTGTACAGGCGATCATCGACGAGATCAATGCGCTGAGTGCGGCACAGGTTGCGGAGGGCGACGAGACAGCACGGGATCCCGGCGCCGAACCCCGGACGGCGGACGGAGCCGAACGGCAGGTCCTGCCCGGAGAGGAGGCGCGCACCTTCACAGCCGAGGAGATTCTGGCCGACGAACGGCTGCAGGAAATGTGGTTGCGGGGCGTGCAGGCGGACCCTGCCCGTTTCCTCGGCATCAAATTTCAGATGCAGCTCGAGGCGGCACCCTGATGCGCTGGCGGGTGGTGGCCGGTGTGCTGAGTTTGGCGGTGCTTCCTGTGTTCACCACCCAGGCAGCGGAAGTCTCGGTGGCGCAGTGGATCGATCCGCAGCGGGACATCGTGGCACGGCGTCAGGTCGATCTGTATATCGAAGTGGCGACAGACGGATTCTTCTCCGGTGGCACAACGATCGCTGAGTTTGAAATCCCCGGCGTGGTCGTTCTCAGACGCGAACAGTTCGCAGTCAACGCCACCCGGATAAAGGACGGCGTTTCCTGGGCGGTGCAGCGCTGGAAGATCGCCCTCTACCCGCAACAGTCCGGTTTTTTCGAGGTGCCGTCCATTGCCGTCACTGTGGTGTCCGGTCCGTCGGCACAGCGCATCGAGGCGGCGACTGAGCCGTTCGGTTTCAGCGTTCACCTGCCTGGGGAGTTGAGTGCCTCCGGAGACTGGGTGGCGGTACCGCGGCTGGAAGTCGAGGAAGGCTATGACCGGCCGGAGTCCGAATTCGAAGCACTCGAGCCGGGGGATGCCGTGGTGCGGGTGGTGGAGATGAGTGCCAGGGATACGGTGGCGATGATGCTGCCGGAGATCCGTTTTCCGGCACCGCCGGGTGTGGCCGTCTATCGTGATCCACCCCGCCTCGAAGATTCGGTGAACCGGGGCGTGTCGCGGGCGAGCCGTCGGGAGACCGTCACCTACGTGATCGAAAAAGCCGGGCGCTATGCACTGCCACAGGTCGACATCCACTGGTGGGATACCGACCGGGATGAACCGGGACGGCACAGCCTGCCCGCCCGGGTGCTGGCAACCAGCGGATTCGCGGATAAAGACCGGTCGGTGGCGCGTGCTCCGGAACAAGACTCCGGGTCGGATTTCTGGTCCGATGCCGTCAGCATGCTGTCTGCCGTCATCCTCACGGCCGTCGTCCCGCTGCTGCTGATTCTGTCTGGTCTGGGGTGGCTTGTCCGGCGCAGGCGCGAAAGCTCGCGACACCCGTCACTCGATCAGCAGCTGGATCAGGTGGTGCGCAGCGGCAGGGCCCGGGAGCTGGTGG
This sequence comes from Pseudomonadales bacterium, assembly GCA_041395945.1. NCBI lineage: Bacteria > Pseudomonadati > Pseudomonadota > Gammaproteobacteria > Pseudomonadales > Pseudomonadales bacterium. Next base: position 648,653 of record JAWKZN010000002.1, on the reverse strand, counting down.
CATTGCTCTACCGATGGCTGGATGGCCGGCGCAGTGAAGTCTGCACATTGCGGGACTTCATCGCGACGCTCCAGCGTCCGGAGATTGAAAGCGCAAGAGTGGTCGTGATGCGGGCGGGATTCGGCCGATCCGACGGTGAGGAGGAGACCGCTGAGGCGCTGCCGTCGAGTGCTGCGCCCGGAGTGGTCGCGCTGGCCATGCGCACATTGCGGCGCATGACCCGACAGGTGCCTGACGCAGGATCGGACGCGGAGGCGCGTTTTCCCCTGAACTGATGGCGGGCAGATCGGGATGCTCAGAGGCCACCAGTTTCATCGTTCACCCAGGCGTCGATCAGATGGTGGGCGATTGCGATGGGCCCGGGCAGTCGCAGGGTCGGATGATTCTTTGTCATTGCGGCGTGCACTTCGGATCTGTCGAACCAGCGCACGTCGGTCAGTTCCGTGGTGTCGATTGTGATATCCCTGGTCAGTGCCTGACCGTGACAGCCGATCATCAGCGAAGAAGGAAACGGCCAGGGCTGGGATGAGTGATAGCGCACCTCGCCGACTTCGATCCCGGCTTCTTCCCGGATCTCCCGTCGCACCGCCTCTTCGATGGACTCGCCCTGGTCAATGAATCCCGCCAGCGCGGAGTACATGCCGGCGTTTGCGAGTCGTCCGGCCGACTGACCGAGCAGGCACTGCTCGCCGTCTGTAATCAGCATGATGGCGACCGGGTCGGTCCGCGGGAAATGCTCGGCGTTGCAGTCGCTGCAGCGGCGCTGATGGCCGCCCCTGCGCTGCTCGGTGCGCGCGCCGCAGACACTGCAGAAGCCGTGCCGTCGGTGCCAGTCGATCTGGGAGCGGGCCTGGGCCGTGATGCCTGTTTCGGCAGCGGGCAATGACATCGCCGCCATGCGGGCGTCTTCGAAGCGCCAGTCAGCGGGCAGATTCAGTTCATGGCTCGGATCGCCGATTTCGGAAATGTCGATGGCGAAATGTGCCACATCGGCGTCCAGCCCGAGCAGCACCGGTGCCACATCGATATCCAGGCGTGAGATGTCTGCGCAGTCGATCCAGCCCAGGTGCGGTGTCTCGGTGCCCTGCACCAGCACACTGAGGTTCCACAATGGCAGGTAACGGCTGGTGGGGTGGGATGCAGCCGCCTGGATCTTCGTTTCGTCTCTGCGCAGCGGGTCTGCGCGATCCAGCGGATTGCCGGCGAACGTATGAACGAGTGACATCAGCTGCCTGCCGACTGCAGGCGCGAGATGCGCACGCAGTCGTCCGAGCAGCAGCGGGCGTGAGCGTATGGTATGAACCAGTCACCGCAGCCGGGACAGGTTTTCAGCTCCGGTTCTTCGATGGTCAGTTCGCCGCGGCGCCGCGCTTCCAGCAGTTCCCGGACCCGGGCATTGCGCAGAGTCAGCTCGCGGAAGTCGGCATCGCTGAGGTCGAGCAGTTCGAGAATGAGGCTCACGCTGAGTCGCGGTGAGCGCAGCAGCAGGGTGGCAGCGGATTCCTGAAGATTGGCAGTGGTCACAGCGTCGACTCCATGAACGGCCGATAATGCCAGAGCGTTTCGGGCTTTTTTCTGTGTTCCATCACATTCTTTGCCGACTCAGACTTTACCTGTTCAGATCTTTACACCCAGCTCCCGGGCAGCGAATTCACGGATCAGTTTGTAGTTGGCCTTACCGTTCGGCGCACGCTCGAGGCTGTCACGAACCAGTATGCGTTTCGGCAGTTTGTAGGCAGCAAGGGTTGCCCGGGAAAAATCTCTCAGCGCCATTTCGTCGAGTGTGTAACCCGCATTGAGCTCCACCACAGCATTGACCGATTGTCCCCACTTGTCATCCGGCAGACCAACCACCAGCGCATCAGCGACGGATTCGTGGTGTTTGAGCGCTTCCTCCACTTCCTCCGGATAAACTTTTTCACCGCCGGTATTGATGCAGTTGCTGCCCCGGCCGAGCAGGGTGAGGGATCCGTCTGCCTCGACCCGTACCCAGTCTCCGGGGATCGAGTAGCGCACCCCGTTGATCAGCGGAAACGTCTTGGCGCTCTTGGCTTCATCCTTGTAGTAGCCGATCGGCAGAAACCCGGTGACGCCCACCATGCCTGTTTCTCCGGTGGCCACCTCCCTGAAATTCTCGTCGAAGACCTTGCAGGAAGGCCCTAGGGTGAATTTGGCGACCTCGACCGCAGCATCTTTGGTCATCAGTGAGGCGCCCAGACCTATGGCTTCCGATGATGAGAAACCATCCGCGAGGAGGAGTTCCGGATTGTGTCGCAGCAGGCCGGCTTTCACGGATCTGGTCCACATCACACCCGATGAGGAAATGACTTTCAGCGAGCTGATGTCGAAGCGTCCCGGATTGGCATCGAGGGTTTCGACCATGGGTCGCGCGAACGCATCGCCGACGATGGTCGCTGCAGTGACCCGATGCCGGTCGATGGCGGCCAGGGCTTCCTCAGCATCGAAGCTGCGACCGGGCAGAGTCACGCAGGTGCCGCCGTGTGTCATTGCGCCGATGGCGGACAGCAGACCGGTACCGTGCATGATCGGCGGCAGGGGCAGATTCACCGGTGGCTGTTCGTTCAGCACCCGGCCGAGGTAATCCTGAAGGTGCGGCGAGGGCGGCAGACCGACACGCGGATTGCCACCGGCGCCTGTGACACACCACAGATCTTCGTGACGCCACATCACGCCTTTCGGCATGCCGGTTGTGCCGCCGGTATAAAGGAACAGCATGTCGTCGGGTGATCGGGTTATGCCCAGGGGCTGTCCTGAGCCCTCTGCAGCCATCGCTTCGTAGTCGATCACATCCGCATTGCCGGGATGTCCGTCCGCAACTTCGATCCACTGAGCGACGTTGGGCAGTTGCTGGCGGATGCTGGCCACGTGATGCGCGAACTCCGCTGCGTAGATGACCACCGTGGCATCGGAGTTGTCGATCAGGTAAATGAGTTCGTGATCGACGTAGCGGTAGTTGACATTCACATGGGTGAGTCGGGCCTTGAATGCGGCGGCAATACCCTCTGCGTATTCGGGGCAGTTGCGCAGATAAAAGGCGATCTTATCGCCGTGTTTCGCGCCAGCGTCGAGCAGACCGCGTGCCAGATTGTTACTGCGCTTCGAGAAATCCGACCAGCTGATGGACCGCTTGCCGTGTATGCATGCCGGGCGTTCACCCGGCACAACCGAATCGATGCCATCGAGAATGTCGCCGTAATTCCAGTCGCTCATGTTCCGCTCCGGAAGATCTATCCCATGTAAGGAGGGTGGTGCACCCGCCTCGGGTGCCTGCAGTTCGAGCGGGGCATCATAGCCCAACTGCCTGGCGCTTTGGCCGGATCAGCCCGGAGCGCAATTGGGGGATCCCACGCATTGTGGACGCCGGGCGGGTCAGGCTTGCTAGAATGTGACTTTTTCTGAGTCGACTGGATGTACAGGGGACAACGATGAACTGGCGCCCCGGATCGGGGGGCGCGAGCGCGTGTGTCATTGTCGTGTTGATAATGATGGCGGGTCCGGCTGCCGGGGCAGCGCCGGGTGCACTCGCACTGGTGGAACTCGAACGTCACGATGTCGACGTGCGGGTTGATGGCAGGCTCGACGAAGCGGTCTGGAGCAGGCTGGCCGTGTTCGATGAGTTCTACATTACCGAGCCGGATACGCTGCAGAAGCCGCCCTACGCCACCCGGGTGCGCATTTTCTACTCCCAGCGGGGCCTGCATGTCGGCGTCGACATGGATCAGCCGGCGGAGACCCTGATATCGCGGCTGTCCGGCCGGGACGTGTTCCCGCTGTCCCGGGACGGAGTCAGCTTCACCCTGGATACCTCTGGCACCGGCCGCTACGGCTACTGGTTCAACGTGTTTCTGGGCAATTCCATCAGCGACGGCACCATTCTGCCGGAACGGCAGTACTCGAGTGACTGGGACGGTCCCTGGCGCGCGGCGACCGCCGTCACGGACAGCGGCTGGTCGGCTGAGTTTCTGATTCCCTGGGGCACGGTGGCGATGCCCCAGTCTCCTCAGGAGCGTCGCATGGGTTTCTACATCAGCCGCGCCGTGGCGCACCGGGGCGACGAACGCTGGGCCTGGCCCGCTCTGCCCCCCACCCGTCCGGAATTCATGTCGGTGATGCAGCCCCTGCAGATGGAGGGGATCAGCCCGCGTCAGCAGTACAACTTCTATCCCTATGTCTCGGTCACCCAGGACCAGATCGATGACAGGACGGACATCAAGACCGGCGCCGATCTGTTCTGGCGCCCGTCGAGTAATTTCCAGCTCAATGCGACCCTGAATCCCGACTTCGGTGCGGTCGAGTCGGATGAAGTGATCATCAACCTCTCAGCCACCGAGACCTTCTTCCCGGAGAAGCGCCTGTTCTTCCTCGAAGGCCAGCAGATTTTCAATGCCACGCCACGTTCCGACACCCGCAGCCGCGGTGTGGGGCGCGCCGGATCGCCGTACACCATGGTGAACACCCGCCGCATCGGCGGCAGACCCGAACTGCCGGAAGGGGCAGACGATGATGAGGACAGGGTCAACGACCGGGATCTGATCCAGCCGGTGGACCTGCTCGGTGCGGCGAAGGTCACCGGGCAGATCGGCGCCTTCCGCTATGGTGTGCTGGGTGCTTTCGAAGACGATGCCAGCCTGCGTTATGTCGATGACGCTTTTGTCGACCAGCAGGTGCAGCAGTCGGGTAACGATTACGGCATCGCCCGTCTGTTATGGGAGAGCAGTTCCAACGGACGCTACAAGGGCATCGGTTTTCTGTCCACCGCGGTGGTGAAAGGCGTCGGGGAAGATGCCTTCGCCCAGGGCGTCGACTGGCACTATTACACCCGGAATGCGAAGTTGAAGATGGACGGTCAGGCCTTCACGTCCGACATCGATGGGATCGGCCGCGGTTATGGCGGCTACACGGATTTCGATTATTCCCACCGGCAGGGCGTATCCACCCGGGTTGGACTCGAGTATCTCGACAGCAGAATCGAGCTGAACGATCTCGGCTACCTGGAGCGCAACAGCGAATACCAGGTGCGTGTCTCCCATCAGCGGACGACATCGGATCTCGGCTGGGCCAAGGAAAATCAGTTCGATGTGCGGGGTCCGCTGCAATGGAATCTCGATGATCGGCTCGTGCGGGCGGGTGTCTTTCTGACCAACGTTCTCACACTGAACTCACTGCACCGGATAAAGGTGCTGGCGAGTTACTCCCCCAAGGTCTACGACGACCTGAACAGTTTCGACAATGGTATCTACCGGACCGAAGACAAGGCGGGACTGAACGTCGGTTTCGAGACCGATCCGACCCAGGCTTTCATCTTTGTCGCAGACCTCGGTACCTTCGGTGAAGACCTGGGCGGGCAGAGCCTGGAACTGACGGCGGGTGTGGAATGGCGGCCGAACGATCGCTTCAGCATGGGCCTGAAGGTCAACTACAAGGACCGGGACGGATGGCTGCTGCATCAGGAAGATCGCAACATGACCACCTTCCAGGCGCAACAGCTCGGACCGCTCCTCGACAGCGAATACTGGATCAGTGCGAAACAGCAGTTGCGTATATCGCTGCAGTGGGTAGGCATCAAAGCCCGGGAAGATGAATTCTATCTGGTGCCGACCTCACCCGATGATCTCATCGAAGTCGCCAAACCACCGGGACCGACCGACGATTTCTCGGTGTCGCGGTTGAGCTTCCAGGCCCGTTACCGCTGGGAGATCGCGCCACTGTCGGATCTGTTCATCGTGTACACGCGTCAGGCGAGCAAGAGCAACCGCCTCATGGATCAGGACTTCGACGACATCTTCCAGGACGGCTGGGACAATCCCCTGGCCGACATGTTCGTGGTGAAGCTGCGCTACCGGCTGGGTTCTTAAGCCTGCTGCTGCGCGCGCTGCTGCTCAACTGCGCTGACCACGATTGCGCGCCAGCAGATTGAAGAACTGGCGACGCGTCTTCGGCCCGTAGGTCGAGAAGTGCGGGTCCGGATTGTCACGATAGTTCGCCTGCAGATTGCCGATGGGGTCCCTTCGCGCAGCACTTCCGGCCAGGGACTTCGATGCATGCAGCTGCACCTCGGCTGGACTGATTTTATAGGGCACCGTGGCATTGAGTCCGAACACGCCGGCCTTCACGGCCGGGGTCAGCTCCGGGTAGCCGTGCAGCTCCCGCAGCTCGGGTGCGATCTGAAAGGTGCGGAACGCCTGGATCTGATCCTGAGGGGAGCCGTACCAGATGGAGTCGGTGCCCCACAGCACGTTCTTTTCACCGCAATACTTCAACAGTTTCCCCAGCACGTGTGCGGCGTGATCCGGTTCGCGCATGAGGAAGCGCCAGGTGCTGCCCAGTTCGGCGTAGACATTGCTGTCGGGTGCGATGCCGTTGTCCAGCAGGGATCTGATGAGAGTGTCCACGCCGTCATTGTCGGGTGCATAAGCGCCTTCGGCCTTACCCGCCACGTAGCCTGAGTGGTAGACGATGAAGGACATGTCCGGATACTGCTTCGCGACCACGCCGATATCCGTGCAGCGGCTGTGCTCAATGGAATCCCGTCCCAGCGGCAGGCCTTTGTGTATGCATATGACTTTCACATCCAGTGAGCGGGCTTTCTCGATGAACGCAAGGCCGACGTCGTCGCTCAGGTAGTAGCCTTTGCGGTCTGGGCCGAACTGGGTATAGGTTTTCCAGGCCGAGATCTTCCAGGTTTCGGCCAGCTCCTCCATGCGGTCCATGTCTTCCGGCTGATTCGGGTTCACGCGACCATGCAGCAGCAGGCGTTTCGAGCCTTCCATGTCCTCGATGATCTGCCGGGTGGCAGCGGCGGCCTCGATCGTCACCGGTTCTGCATCGGGTGCGGAGGGCACGAAGGAGAGCACCATCATGTCCGTGTCTGAATCCAGGAACACGTCCTTCACGAACTCACCCGGACCCAGACAGTTGAGATAGGACTTCGGATCCCCTTCGTAGTAAAGATCGCAGTCCGCCTTGGGCATGTCGGCGAAGGGCCGTGCGAATTCCGGGATCTGTTTCAGCCAGGCGCCGCGCGGATCCACGTAGTGGCCCTGGACATCGAAAATGAACTCGTTGCCTTCGACACTGGCGCTGGCCAGTTGCGGGTCGAAAGCGGCTGCAGCGGGGACCTGGAAATACCCACCGAGGTTGCCGGCGGCGGCATGGACCTGATTCATGGCCAGCAGGGTGGAGGCGACACCGCAACTCGAGCGCAGAAAACTGCGGCGGCTCGAGTTCACCGCCTGCGCATTCCGGGTGGCAGCCTCCAGCGCGGCTTCGTTGGCGATGTGATTGGTGCGATTCAGTGGCACGGGCACGAACTCGCCGTTGGAGGTGCTGTCGATCTTGATCGGCAGACGCAGACCGTCGGGATCAGGGGTGTGGGGGTGCTTGCTCATGGCGGTCTCCGGTGGCGGTGTCAGTTGGTGGTCAGCTCGGCGAGCGCAGTTGCGATGGTCGGATAGGTGAAGCTGTAGCCCAGTCGGGTAAGTCGCTCCGGCACCGCCCGCTGTCCGTCACAGACCAGTGTCGCCTGCTCACCCAGCAGAGTTTTCAGCACGAAGCGGGGTGTGAACATCCAGGTGGGTCGACCCAGAGCCTTACCGACGGCGTTCGCGAAATCGACATTGCGGACAGGCGCAGGTGCGGTGAGATTGAACACGCCGCGGGCTTCGGGTGACGCGATCAGAAAGGCGATGGCGGAGGACACATCGTGGAGGTGAATCCAGGACAGCCACTGGCGCCCGCTGGCGAGCGGTCCACCGACAAAAAGACGAAAGGGCAGCAGCATCTGTTTGAGTGCGCCACCGTTTTTGCCGAGCACCACACCGAGACGGGCGACGACAGGCCGGACATCGGGTCGCAGATCCTCGAGCGGAGCCTCCCAGCGCTGCGCCAGCCCGGCCAGAAAGTCGTTGCCTGGTCCGGTGTGCTCGTCACACTCCCGTTCGCCGATGCCATAGAATCCTGTCCCGGATATCTGCACGAACACCGGCGGGGGTGAAGCGCAGGCATTGACGGCTGACACGAGGGCAGTGGTGGCTGTGGTGCGGCTGTCGATCAGCAGTCGTTTGCGCGCGTCGGTCCAGCGTCCTTCACCGATAGATTCGCCGCAGAGGTTGATGAGGGCTGCGCTGCCTTCCAGGCTGGTGCTCCAGTCCCCCTGGGGCACCTGTGGATCCCAGAGCTGAAAACGCACCGGCCCGACCCGTTCACCCGGCGGGCGCCGGCTCAGTACAACGATTTCGTATCCCGCACCCGCCAGCGAGGCAGCCAGACGACGGCCCAGGAAGCCGGTGCCGCCCGCGATGACGATAGGGGATGAGGAACTCATAGGTCGACTATGCCTGCCATCGCCTGTATTTGTCGAAACGGCTCCGCATCCTTAGGATGCACCCCTGCCAAACACGAGCGCTGTTCGAAGCATGTCCGCCGCACTGTCTGAACTGCTCGATCTGCTGGAGCTGGAGCATATCGAGAAATACCTGTTTCGCGCGCGTCATCCGGCGGGCCGGGAGCATCGGCTCTATGGCGGTCAGATCATGGCCCAGGCTCTGCGTGCGGCGGCCCATACGGTGGCAGCCGGGCGCTTTGTACATTCCCTGCACGGCTACTTCCTGAGACCGGGCGATCCGAAGATCCCTGCGCTGATCGACGTGGAACCCATTCGCGACGGCCGCTCCTTTTCAACCCGGCGGGTGGTGGTGATCCAGAACGGCCGGGCCATTTTCAACATGGATGCCTCCTTTCAGGTGGCCGAGGCCGGGCTGGATCACCAGGTGGAGATGCCGGATCGAAAGCCGCCGACAGAGGACATGGTCCCCGCTGAAATGCAGGACTGGGCTTTTCTCGGCTGGCGTCATGATCACAAGCGGCTGAGCTCTGCAGCGGCACAGCCTCCGCATCAGGATATGTGGTTCAGGACCAACGGCCGCGTACCGGACAATCCGGTGCTGCATGCCTGTCTCGCCGTGTATGAATCGGACAACGCGCTGCTCGGCACGGCTCGACTCCCGCATCGGGACCGGATGGTGCGTGAGCGGATGCAGATGGCCAGTCTCGATCATGCGATGTGGTTTCATCGCGCGCCGGTGGCCGACTGGCGGGTGGATGACTGGCTGCTCTACGCCCTGGATGCACCGAGTGCGTCGGCTGCCCGGGGTTTCAACCGGGGCATGATCTTCACCGCTTCCGGGTTACTGGTGGCATCAACAGTGCAGGAAGGTCTGATGCGGCAGCGCTGATCGGGAGGATGCGGTGGTGCAGCCCCGCTGCCAGGTGCCTGACCGGTGCAACCAGCCTGAATACTAGCCGCCGCTTTTACCCAGACCGATGCTCAGCGGCATCTCCTTCACCCGCCCGGGAAAATGTTCGGCGAAGAAGCGCGCCATCAGCTCCCGGGTTTCGGCGTCCTTCGGTTGCGGCAGCATCCAGATCAGGCCGTCGTTGCGCATCCGTAGAGCATAGATGTGGCGTTCGTAGCTGGCGGCCGGTGCCAGCTGACGGCGCAGCTCGATCTGCCGGATGCTGTCGAGGTCGTAGCGCCTGCGCACCAGATCCCGGGCGTGACAGAGCAGTTCACCATTGCGGATTTCGAGCATCGGACGGCTGCCCATCAGCATGCGCAGTCCAGCGCAGAGCAGGGCCAGTACCGCGCACAAGCCGGCGAACAGCAGTGCGCCGAACAGCAGCCAGGTGAGGACTGCGACAATGGCAAGAATGACGCCGATCCTCAGCATCAGGCGCAGCAGCTGGGCAGGCCAGGCGATGGCGTTCACTGGGGCGCGATCGTGCTGGTCTGCCGGGCACCCGGCTTCAGCAGACTGGTCTTGCGGGGCACCAGAGTAGCTGGTGATTGAACCTGCTGGCGTCCGGGCGGAGCGAACCGTTGCGGCGCCTGATAACCCGGCGGTGGTGTGCCGCACACGCCGGTGCCGTTGGGCTGGGGTATGCATTTGGTACCCGCCGGGCAGTCCGCCGCGATAAAGCGGCTGCTGCTCGCCATGATCTGCACCTTCTCGCCGTCGCAGAACTGCACCTGCTCTGCCATCCCCGCAGAGAAGCCGGTGGTATCCGGGTCGCAGTCCTCGTCGCGGTTGGCGGCATCCCAGCGTTCGACATTGCCGGGATAGACGCCGGCATCGTTGTCATTACAGTCATTACCGCCGCAGTGCGCGGCGAGCGCACCATCGCCATCGGCATCGACACAGGCCGTCGAGCAGGCCTGGGCGCGCTCGTCACAGGCCGAACCCGCACAGGGCGGAATGCCTGTTGCGCAACCGCGCGCATCTGCACCTGATGCGCCGGGCTGACAGAGCTCGGTGCCGTTGCAGAACAGACCATCGCTGCACTGCCCATCGGACTGGCATTGCACGTGTGTTGCGGAAACGGTTGTCAGCACCAGCTCCTCCACACCTCGGAATTTGTGCGATCCGGTGGCGCTGGCCTGCAGATCAAAGATCACCGGGTCACCTGGCCCGGCGCCATCGTGGACACTGATCTGGTTCATCTGCCACTCGTCATCACCCATGAAATCCCGGCGGTCGGGCTGCCAGGCCAGCGCGAGCCGGGTGATGTGCGTCGTACTCGGCGGTGAGATGGGCAGCACGACTGAAGTGTTGGTGTTGTCGGCGAAGCGGCGGCCCCGGGAGAGGTCGTAGCTTTCGCTGCGGCCACCGGCGAACTGGACGAGGAGTTTCAGCGAGCTGCCGGCGCGCAGATCGTCGTTGCCCGTGCCGATGAACACATAGAGCTGGCTGAGCGCGAGGACGGGGGATGCTGTCAGGCACAGCAGGAGTGCGGGCAGAACGCGCGATGAGTTCAACACTTGATCGTCCCTGATCCGGATGAAAGCAGGAGTCTATGCGAGGTCGGCGCGGGCGGGTAGCCCCGCCACCGTACGTCGGGCGATCAGTTTCGGGGTTTCGCTGGCCGGCTCCCGGGTTTGGGTTTGCCTGGTTTTCGGTTACTCCGCTGCCCGCGGGTCGAGTCGGACGCTTCCGCACGGGTGTGCTGAGTGCGGATCTTCCGGTATGTTACCGGCCGCGCGGCTTTCTCTCCGGCCGGGTCTGCAGTGGTACCTGCGGGCTGGTAGCTCGGCACCAGATGGCGTTTGCCGTTGCCAATCAGATCGGCCCGGCCCATGCGCCGCAGCGCTTCCCGCAGCATGGGCCAGTTCCTTGCATCGTGGTAGCGCAGAAAGGCCTTGTGCAGCCGCCGCTGCTTCACGCCTCTGGGAACGATCACGCTTTCACTGTCCCGGGTGATTTTCCGCAGGGGATTTCTGCCGCTGTGATACATGGCGGTGGCGGTGGCCATGGGTGAAGGCAGAAAGGCCTGCACCTGGTCTGCGCGGAAGCCGTTGGACTTCAGCCACACCGACAGGGCCAGCATGTCCTCGTCAGTCGTACCGGGATGGGCGGCAATGAAGTAGGGGATCAGGTACTGCTCTTTTCCCGCCTCGGCGGAAAACCGGTCGAACAGCTCCTTGAAGCGGTAGTAGGTGTCCATTCCCGGCTTCATCATTTTCGACAGCGGACCGTCGCTCAGCGCCTCCGGCGCGATTTTCAGATAGCCGCCGGTGTGATGCTGGGCCAGCTCCTGCACATACTCAGGGGACTCCACCGCCAGGTCGTAGCGTACGCCGGAGGCGATGAGGACTTTCTTGATGCCGGGCAGAGCGCGCGCTTTGCGATAGAGGCTGATCAGGGGATTGTGGTTGGTATTGAGGTTCGGACAGATGCCGGGAAACACGCAGGACGGTCGCCGGCAGGCGGACTGGATTTCCGGATCCTTGCAGGCCAGCCGGTACATGTTGGCGGTCGGCCCGCCGAGATCCGAGATCACGCCGGTGAAACCGGGGGCTTCATCGCGGATGGTCTCCACTTCCCGCAGAATGGATTCCTCCGAGCGGCTCTGGATGATCCGGCCTTCGTGCTCCGTGATGGAGCAGAAGGTACAGCCACCGAAGCAGCCGCGCTGGATGGTGACCGAGAAGCGGATCATTTCGAAAGCCGGGATGCGGGCGTCGCCATAGCCGGGATGCGGCTGCCGGGTATAGGGCAGCTCATAGATGCCGTCCATGTCCTTCGTCGTCAGGGGAATCGGTGGCGGATTCAGCCAGACATCGCGATCGCCGTGGCGCTGCACCAGTGCGCGCGCGTTGCCGGGATTGCTCTCCGTGTGCAGGATGCGCGAGGCATGGGCATAAAGCACCGGATCGTCCCGCACAGCTTCGAATGAAGGCAGCCGGATCACGCTGTGATCGCGGTTCGCACTCGGAACATCGCGCACGAAGCGCACCATCTGCACGCCGGGTGCCAGCGGCACATCAGGCACGGAAGTCACGGGCGTCATCGCGTAGGGGTCTTCGGGCGGATTGAGGCGGCCTGGAGAATCCAGATGGGTGGAGTCGATTTCGATCCATCCGGCCGGCGTACTGCTGCGGGTGAACGCGGTGCCCCGTACGTCCTGAATGCTGTCGATCGGCTCGCCGGCGGCGAGTCGATGTGCAATTTCCACCAGCTGCCTTTCCGCATTGCCGAACACCAGCAGATCGGCCTTCGCATCGAGCAGAATCGACCGGCGGACTTTTTCCGACCAGTAGTCGAAATGTGCGATTCGACGCAGGCTGGCCTCGATGCTGCCGATGAGTATCGGCACGTCCCTGTAAGCTTCCCGTGCCCGCTGGCTGTACACGATCACACTGCGATCCGGACGGCGTCCGCCTTCCCCGCCGGGTGTATAGGCATCATCGCTGCGGATCTTGCGGTCAGAGGTGTAGCGATTGACCATCGAATCCATATTGCCGGCGGTGATGCCGAAGAAGAGGTTGGGTGGGCCAAGGGCCGTAAAGGCGTCGCTGCTGGTCCAGTCGGGCTGGGAGAGGATGCCGACCCGGAAACCCTGGGCTTCCAGAATACGGCCGACGATGGCCATCCCGAAACTGGGATGGTCCACATAGGCATCACCGGTGACGATGATGATGTCGCAACTGTCCCAGCCCAGATCGTCCATCTCCGCGCGGCTCATGGGCAGCACGGGCGCCGGGGTGAGCCGGTGGGCCCAGTACTTGCGATGCGAAAATAAGGAAGGACTGGTGGCTGGACTCGACACGGGGGTGTTTGCTTAAGTGGGGCTGGCGATTATCGCAGAGAAAGACAGGGAGGACCCCATGCCGGTTTCACCACGACCCGATCAGCTCCAGTCCCTGATGCAGCGGGCGCCCGACGGGCCTCTGTATATGCTCAACCTGCTCAAATTCAAGGAGCGTGCGGAATATGCGGACGGCCGCGCCACCGATCTCAGCGGGGCCGAGGCATATGCCCTGTATGGTGCAGCGGTCGGCAAGATCATTGCCGGACTTGGCGGCAGAATTCTCTGGGGCGGTGTGCCGAATGTGCTGGTGGTGGGGGACGGCGATCTCGCCTGGGATCAGGTGGCCATCGTCGAGTATCCGAGTCTGGCGGCGTTCCGCGATATGACGGCAAGCGCCGAGTATCAGGCCATCCACGTGCACCGGGAGGCGGGTCTGGCCCACCAGCTGCTGATCAACTGTCTGAGCGCACAGCAGGCCCAGGCGCTGGCTGGAAACAGCTGACCGGACTTACCCTGCTGCTGTTGAAGGTCGGAGTCGGGCTGTGGGCGGTTCATGTCGCTGAGGTGGTGTCTGGTCGGGTCTGTTTTCGGTGCAGATTTTCAGGCTGGGGTGGAGAGGGGGCTGCAACGGACCTTCGCTCGGGCCCTCCCGGCTGCCCTCGATTGGCGGAGTTGCCTCGCGGAGGCCGCGAGTCAATCCGCCGCACTCGGCCTCGCTCCACGGTCCGTTGCAACCCCCTCTCCACCCCAGCTTGGAGATAATTCCGAGACAGACCGCTGAGACCCGCTCAGCGAAATAAGCCGCGCACTGCGCGATTCCTGAGTCACACCGGATTCAGTGACCCGCGTTGAGTGCGGCGTGAACTTCCGAGCATCCGCCAGTGGCTCGGTCAGGAAGCTCGGAAAAATTTACAAGGCGTGGTCGAGGATGGGCTGTCCCGGGCCGTGTAGCGAGGCCGAGTACGGCTTTTTGACTCGTGTTCCTCACGCGAGGCAAAAAGCCACACGAGGGCACAGCGGAGCTGCCGAGCGAGGCCCGGGACAGCCCATCCTCGACCACGCTCTGATCAGCCTCTTCCCGATCTCCCTGCCGAAGCCCTGATTAGTCGAGCGCCGGTTTGCGCCGATTGGCCTTATGTCGGCCCTTCTGTTTTTTCAGATCCAGCCGCGCGCGCACGCTGCCCGCACTCGGCCGGGTCGGCACCCTCGACTTGCGGCGGGTGCGGGCGGCGGCGACGAGTTCGTCGAGTCGTTCGTAGGCGTCTTCTTTGTTCCTCAGCTGTGAGCGGAAGCGCTCTGCGGTGATGATCACCTCATCCTGTTTGGTCAGGCGCCCGCCGGCGAGCTGACGCAGGCGGGCCTTCACCGGCTCGGGGAGGGTCGTGCGGCCGAGACGCAGGCGCAGTTGAACCGCGGTGGATACTTTGTTCACGTGCTGGCCGCCGGGTCCGGACGCATGCACGAAGCGCAGCTCCAAAGCGCTCGAAGGGATGTCCGCATCCACGCTCGACTGCCCGTCTAGCGCCCGGCTTCGTAGACGATCTCGCCGCCCACCAGGGTGTAGAGCACCTTGGCATCGAGCAGTTGCTTCGGGTCCGCTTTGCCCGCCGCAATCAGATCGGTATCGAACACGGCGATGTCTGCGAGTTTCCCCGGGGTCAGCGTGCCCTTTATTTCCTCGTCGAAGGTCGCCCAGGCGGGTGCACGGGTGTAGGCGTCCATGGCTTCCTCGATGCTCAGCCGCTGATCGGGAAACCATCCTGCAGCGGGCTCTCCCCCGAGGGTCTGGCGGGAGACGGCGGCGTAGAGTCCGTATACCGGGCTCAAGAAATAGCGTGCGGCGTTGGTTCCGGGTGAGTCGCTGCCGAAAATGAGCACGGCTCCGGCGTCTTTGAGTTTGCGGAATGCATAGGCACCCTTCGAGCGCTCGGCGCCGATGCGTTCCTCCATCCAGCGCATGTCGTCTGAGACATGGTAAGGGTTCACCTCCGCGACCAGATTGAGTCGGCCGAAGCGCTCGAAATCCTCCTCGCGCAGAACCTGGGCATGGATTACCCGCCAGCGGTGATCGTGCTCGACCATATCCCGGCGGGTCAGCACACGCTCGAACATGTCGAGCAGGATGCGGTTGCCGAGGTCACCGATGGCATGGATATGCGCCGGAACGCCCGTGTCTGCCCAGGCATCGATGAGCTGCTCCATGTTGCCGGGCAGGAAAGCGCTGTAGTGGTCGCCCTCGGTCATGGAAAAGGCGGCACCTTCCTCACTTTCCGGGAGCATGGGCAAACGCAGGGCGCCACGGTTTTCCGGGTCGTGGTCATAGGGCTGGAAGAACATGGCGCTGGAGTTGCCCATGATGCCGTCGACCCAGCCCTTGTAGCCCACCAGCTTCAGGTAGTCGTCACCGAAGCCGCGGGTCAGGCCGAGGGCGGCGACGGGTTCGACCTGAAAAATATTGGGTCTTACCATGATGCGCGCCGTCAGCTCACCAGCCGCTTTCAGAGTCTGATAAGCGCGCAGCTGCTCGGGACCGGTCAGATCCTGGATGGTGGTCACACCGCCTTCCCGTGCTTCCGCCAGCACGGCGCGCACGCCAACCAGGCGCTGCTCAAAGGGCATGGGCGGAATTACGCTCTGCACCAGATCCACCGCACTGCCGCGCAGGACGCCGGTGATCCGGCCGGATGCGTCTCTGGCGATCTCACCACCGGCAGGATCCGGCGTGTCTGCGGAGATGCCGGCGAGCTCGAGGGCGCGGGAATTGGCGAGAAACATGCTCCGATCAAAACGGCTGACCAGCACCGGATGGTCGGGTGTCAGTTTGTCGATCAAGCGGCGATCCGGTGTGAAGGGTCCCCGGTCGGATGCGCCGGCAACGGCTGCGCCACTCGAACCCTGACCCCACTGTTCATAGGCCCCCCAGTCGCCGCGCAGAATCCAGCTGCCCTTCGGCAGACGGGTGGTTGCCGCCGCGATGCGCTCGGCGAATGCCACCGGTTCATGCACATCCAGCAGGTTCACCCCGGTGATCAGCATGCCGGTCGAGTCCATGTGCACATGGGCGTCGTTGAATCCCGGACTGGCAAAGGCCCCTTGAAGGTCGATGATCCTGGTCCGGGGTCCAGCAGAAGGGGCGACCTCGCTGGCGCTGCCGACCGCGACAATACGGGTGCCCGCTATCGCGACCGCCTCCGCCCAGGGTCTGGCGGAGTCTACGGTGTAGATCCTGCCGTTGGTGAGAATGAGATCGGCGCTGGTGTCAGGCTGGGTGGCCGTGTGACCGGGCATGGCACCGGTAATCAACGCGGCTGCCAGCGCCAGGTAGGCAAATCGAAGCATCTGTCTGTTCCGGCATAAGGGATGAATGGCGGTCACTGTGTCCGCTCGGGTAGCAGATTTCAATGGGCTCGGGGCCGTCAGGACGGGCGCAGAACCTGTTTCGAGATGTTTCCCGGGCGATTCCGATTCGTTTCAGATTGGTGTAGGCTTCGCCGTTGCCACTAGTCCGGGACCCTGGGATATGGGGGGGTTCAGGCAAGTCGGCGGCTACCTGACGGTCGACGTCCGCTGCTCCTGAAGCAGCCGGAATACGGCGCAGAAGGTGCCCCGGCGACCCGGTGGAGAGCCGGGTGGGGAGTGGTGAAAACCTGCAAAGCTGAATGGTTGGAAGCGCAAGCTTTCGAAACAAAAAGCTTCAGTAATGGAAGAAGGTAACAAAAATGCGCCGGTTTCCGGCCGCATGGACTTTGGAGAGTTCAACTCATGAGTGAATCAAGAGATTCCCTGCTGCGAGTCGCGCTCTTCGGTGCTCTGCTGTTCTCACCGGTTGCGGTTCCTGCCGCGCTGGCTCAGGACGGTGCAGAAGCCATCGAAGAAGTGGTGGTCGTGGGTTCGCGCCGCGCTGGCCGAACCGCAACCGATTCGCCCGTGCCTGTCGACGTCGTCACTGGTGACGATTTCAACAACCAGGGCACCACCGACATGGACGATATGCTGAGAAATCTGCTTCCGTCCTACAACGTGCAAAGATTCCCGATCAGCGATGCGGCCACACTGACCCGGCCCGCTACGCTGCGCGGACTGCCGCCGGACAGCACCCTGCTGCTGATCAATGGCAAGCGCCGCCACCGCGGTGCGGTCATCGCGGAACTCGGCGGTTCACTCGCTGAAGGATCCCAGGGTCCGGACATGGCGGTGATCCCGAGCATGGCCATCGAGCGTGTGGAAGTGCTGCGTGACGGCGCGTCCGCTCAGTACGGTTCCGACGCCATCGCCGGTGTGATCAACGTGGTGCTCAAAGACGACCGCGAAGGTCTGTCTTTCGAAGGCCGCTACGGCGAAACCTATGAAGGCGACGGTGATACCCGCAAGTTCGGTGTGAACTGGGGTCTGCCGCTGGGACCCAACGGTTTCGCGAATGCGACCCTGGAGTGGAAGGAAGCCGATCCGACCAGCCGCTCCCTGCAGCGCACCGATGCCCAGGGCCTCATCGACACCGGCAACAGCGACGTTCGTCAGCCTTACGCCCAGATCTGGGGTTCACCGGAAGTGAAGGACGACTGGACCTTCTTCCTGAACTCCGGCATCGAGCTTTCCGACAGCCAGGAACTCTACGGCTTTGGTAACTATTCCGAACGCAATACGGAAGGCGGTTTCTTCTACCGCAATCCGAACAACCGGGGTGGCGTGTTCACCAGCGGCTCCGCTCAATACGACGCGGACGGTGATGGATTGCCGGATATCTCCGGCTTTGACTCGATGGGCGATCCTATTTTCAGGACCGTTGGCCTCCGGGCAATCATGGACCCGGGTTTCTACGACAGCGGTGTCCCCTCCGGATGTCCGGCTGTCCCCTCTCCGGGTGGCAGCCGCTTCGACGGCTTCAACGGCAGTGCTTATGGCACGGCTAACCCCGGCTGCTTCGTTTTCAACGCGCTTGACGAAGGCGGCTTCACGCCCCAGTTCGGCGGCAAGATGGAAGACCTGGCGGCCGTTGTCGGTATGCGCGGGAACCTGGAAAGTGGTCTAGGCTACGACTTCAGCGTGGGTCTCGGCCGCAACGAAGCGTCCTTCCGCATCAACAACACTCTGAACCCTTCCCTGGGCCCGGACTCTCCTCGGGATTTTGAACTGGGCAAGTACATCCAGACCGAACAGAACTACAACGCCAACTTCGTCTACCCGATGAATATCGATGCGTTCTACTCCGATCTGAACATCGCTTTCGGTGCGGAATACCGGGTGGAGACCTTCGAGATCCGTCAGGGACCGGAAGACAGCTGGAGAGCGGGTGAGTACGCCTTCCAGAATGTGGATGGCCTGACTTACCCCGGTGATGTCATGTACGACGTGAACCGCGACGGTACTCTGGATACGGTCTTTACCGGTGGTCTCGAACTGCCCGCGATGAGCATCGGTGCCAATGGTTTCGCCGGGTTCAGTCCCCCGCAGACCGGTGAATTCGAGCGCTCCAACTGGGCCACCTACGTGGACTTCGAAGCGGACGTGATTGAGAACGTGACCATCGGCCTGGCCGGACGCTACGAGGATTTCGATGACTTCGGCGATACCTTCAACTACAAGTTGTCCGGTCGCTGGGCAATCGTGGACACCTTCGCAGTGCGCGGCTCGGTGAGCACCGGCTTCCGGGCGCCGACACCGGGTCAGTCGAACGTGACCAAGATCTCCACCATCACCGTTGACGGAATTCTCCAGCAGCAGGGCCAGATTCCGCCGACCAACCCGCTCGCAGCAGCCCTCGGCGGTGAATCCCTGGATGCGGAAGATGCCACCAACTTCACCCTGGGTGCAGTCTGGAACATCACCGACGATCTGGATCTGACCCTCGACTACTACAACATCAACGTGAAGGATCGGATTTCTTCGACCGGTACAATCGACATCCAAACTCTGGATATAGACGCGACAGACGGTAGTGGAAATTTCCTTTATCCGAACCTTGTAGCTCAATGCAACGTCGCATTGACCGCACCCCAGTGCCTAGAATCACTTGGTGTACCGGGTGCATCTGACCTGAGCTCCATCAACTTCTACACCAACGACTTCGAGACCACCACCCAGGGCATCGACCTGGTGCTGGCCTACACGAAGGATTGGGGTAATGCCGGTATTTCGCAGATCTCGGCAGCCTGGAACTGGACCGAAACCGAAGTGGACGATGCCGGTGAGGAAGTGGACCGCAATAAGATTGTGGATCTGGAAAACTTCAACCCGGAACATCGCGGCATCTTCACGATCAATCACTTCATCGGCGATTTCCGTTTCCTGGCCCGGGCCAGCTACTACGATGACTGGGTGTCCAGTGGCTTCTCCACTGATCCGAACTATGTCGATGGCGGCACCAGCTACCGGGTCGATTGCAATGAGGATGAGTGCTACAAAGGTGAGTGGATATTCGACGTAGAAGCCGCCTACACCATGGACGAGAAGTACACGTTCATCGTAGGTGCGCAGAACGTATTCGACCAGGATGCGCCGGACGACGCCCTGAATACGAATACTGCAGGACTGTCCAACAACTCCGGGCAGAAGTATGCGACCTCGACCCCCTGGGGCTTCGACGGCGGCTACTGGTACCTGCGCTTCCGGGCTGATTTCTAAGGATCAGTCCACCTCGACACCGGAAGGTACCGCTGCTGAGTACCGACTGGTGTCGAGGTTCTCGAAGCAAAGAAATAGGGCGTCTCGAAAGAGACGCCCTTTTTGTTTCTGCTCCTCTGATCTGCTGCGGCCGAAGAATCAGAAGATGGATGGCCCTCAGGGTCGTGCCAGCACCACTTCGATTTCAACCAGCATGCCGGGTGCTGCGAGCCCGGCAACCTGAAACGCTGATCGTGCCGGCAGATTGGGCTGAGCTTCTGTGCCGAAGTATTTCCGGTAGGCGCGCATCATGCCCTGGAAGTCCATGGCGCCGTCGAGTTCCGGTACACCAACCAGATAGACCTGCATCTTCACCACATGGCCGAAGTTGAGCCCCTTCGCAGTCAGAGACTCTTCGAGACGGGCGAATACGGACAGGGTCTGTGCTTCCGTGTCCCCCCAGAATTCGGTGCTGTAACGCTCCGCATCCGGTTTCGCAGGGCCGGGTGTCATGCCGCTGTGATACACCAGCGTGGTGCCGGGCAGGATCTCCACAGCCTGGGCGATCGGAAAGTCGCTGCCTGGCAGCGGATAGCGTTTCACCTCAGCGCTGGCACTGGTCGCGGCGGTGGCCGCGGCAACCGCAGCACCAATTAATACGGACGTTGCGACAAATTTCTTCATGGATTCTCCTCGGAGGGTTGGGACAGTTTGTCTGTCAGGGAGTTGATATAGGCGACCACATCGAGCACATCGTCTGCGCCGGTGAGCACGCTGGTGGCAGAGCGCATCTGAATGCCCAGGGTATCCGCCGGATCATGGCCGCGTGTGCCCGCCAGGTATTTCTCGAGCTGCCGCACCAGATACCAGTCACTCTGTCCTGCGAGACGGGGTGCCTGGAGGGCGGCATTGCCTTCTCCCCCAGCACCATGGCAGGCGGAGCAGGTCCGGTAAAGATCGGCACCACGATCCGCATCACCCTTCACCGTGAAGCTCAGAGTTGAAAGCCGCACCGGCACCGCAGCGACGAACTGCACGGCGGCTTCTCGTTGTTTCTCTGTGAGGGCTGCGGCCTGGGGCTGCATTTCCATGCCCGTAAGGTCGGCGCTGTGGCTACCCCGCCAGCCGCCGGCGAACGCACGCATCTGATTGCGCACATACCAGTCTTCCATACCGTTGAGGCGGGGCGCATCCACCGAAGAATTGCCTCTGAGTTCGACGCCGTGGCAGGTGGTGCAGTAAATGAACATATCCGGGACGGCGGTATATTTTGTGGCCGGAGCCTGGGCCTCCGCGACTCCGGCGTGCAGGAGGACAGACAGGCCAAGGAGCATCGGCACGCGCTTGTAGTCTTTCATCAGGCGTTCGCCAGTTCGGCGCTGACCCGCTTCTGGAGTTCGCGCAGGGAATGATGGGCGGACGAGAAGGCGCCTTCCTGCCAGCCCGGGTGATAGCTGATCTGATCTCCCATCATGAAGTGGCGGTTCGCCAGGGGTGTCTGCAGGTAGGAGAAATAGCGGCTGCGGCTTTCTTCGGTCCATTGCGCCGTGCAGCCCATGTGATGGTTCATCCGGTGCCAGGCGACACTGACGGAATTCTCCGCGTATTTCCGGTAGTCCGGGTGGATCTTCTCGCCTTCTTTCAGCGCTTCTTCGAAACGCTGTTCCGGGCTCATGCGCGCGAAGTACTCAGCATGTTCATGCTGAAAGGTATAGGCGCCCAGCATCACGCCCTTCTTCTTGAAGATGCCATGGGGCGGATACCACATCTGTTCGATGTTCTGATCTGTCCAGCTGATCCCGCCGTAGATGTTTTCTTTTTCCCAGAATCGCTCACTCATCTGGATACCGATCTTGAAGAGCTTGCCGCGACCGATGGAGCGCAGTGCATCCAGATACTCTTCCGGGAAGTTGTTGTCGATTCCGGTCAGCAGATGTTTGGGTATGCAGTTCATGCAGTAGTCGGCTTCGATCTGCCTGTGCCTGCCCTCATGCTGATAGACCACCGCCACACCGTTTTCCCTGATGCGGATGGATTTGACCTGTGCGTGGGTAAGCATCGGGCTGCGGATGTTCTTCACGAAGCCTTTGACGATGTTGTCCATGCCCCCGACGGCCTGAAGCATGGGGGCGGCCTGATCTTCGCCCTCTCCAAAATTCATCTGGTAGCGCCAGAAACTGGACTTGAGCAGCTCGGAGAAATCCAGGCGCTCGTGCAGTTTGCCGTGCTCCAGCATGCCGGCGGTGGGTGACAGCACACCCGGTTGCTGGTAGCCGGCGCGATTGGTGCCCCGATAGATCGCATTGTCGTCCAGATCGCCATAGCGTTTCAGGAAGGCGAGCACCCGTTCGATGTCTTCGGGGGAAAGTTCGGAATCGAAACCTGCACTGTCGATGGCTTTCGCGGACAGCTCGGCGATGAATCCCCTGGCGTCCGCGATGTACTGGCGAAAGCGTACGGGCCTGCCGCCGAAGGCGTTGCTGTGGTGAACCCAGGCGTTGTAGTTGACGTTGGTGAAACCCTCCAGGGCGACCCCCAGCTCCCGGCAGTAGTGCACCAGATAGTGGTGGTGGACGGGTATCCTGGCCGGGCCGGCGTTGAAATAGAGGTGGGGCTCGTCGTCGAAATTGCAGCGCTGCTGATTGCCCATCTCATCGATCAGATCACCTGAGCGCAGGGTCAGATTGCGCCCGCCGATCCGGTGCGAGGCTTCGAGAATGGTGCACTGATAGCCGGCCCGTTCGAGTTCGTAGGCGCTCATGAGGCTCGAAAGCCCGCCGCCGAGGAGGACAACCGAGCGCTTCGCGCGGCCGAGGGGCGCTACGAGCTCCGGAGCACCGTAGGCGGCTCCCGGCGTGAGGCCGAGGGCCAGAGCCATCTGATAGACGGCGCTGGATCCGCCAGCTGCGCCGACCATGTTCAGAAATTTTCTTCGGGTGAATGACATTTTTGGTTTTATTACTGGAGGAAGTTGGACCGCGCGCTTCTCAAGTCGTGCGTGGCAGCAGAGCCGGAATACTACCTCAAACCGGTGGAGTTGGTGGTGTCCGGAGCGTCGGTCGGGACGGTCCCGCGACGGTGGCGCGGGTCGATCCAAACCTTTGCGTCAGAAAATAGGCAAATGCCCCGCTGACCACGATGGCCAGTCCAAGCAGACCCTCTTCCGGGCGGTCACGCAGGATGTAGATGAGTGTCCATCCGGTGAAGGCCAGAAACAGCAGCGGCGGAATCGGATAACCGGGTATGCGGTAGGGTCGCGGCAGGTCCGGTTGCCGTCTGCGCAGGACGAAGACGCCGAGCACGGTGAAGAAGGTGTTCAGTCCGAGGGTGAATCCGGCGAACACCAGAATGGATTCGAAGGAGGCGGTGAAGATGAAAAGCAGCGACAGACCCGACTGCAGGATGATGGCCACCCAGGGCACTTCATGCTGGTTGGTCCGGGACAACAGGCGGAAGGCCCGGTAGTCCTGACCGATCATCTGCAGCACCCGGGGTCCGGCCATGATCATCGCGCTGACGGTGGAGACCAGCAGCAGGGCCAGCACCACACCCATGATGACTGCTCCGGTTTCTCCGAATACGTGCTGGGCAGCGATGTAGCCCACTTCGAGTCTGCCCGTCATCGCATCCATGGGCGCGACATAGAGGAAGGTGAAGTTGAGCAGCACGTACAGCAGCATCACTACGGCCGTGCCCCAGAGCAGTACCCGCGACAGGGATTCGGCCGGTCGTTCCAGTTCACCGGTCAGATAGGTGGCGGCATTCCAGCCGGTGTAGGCGTAATTGACATAGATCAGACTCACTGCAAAGGCCCCGCTCAGCAGGAGTGGCGCGTCCCGGGTGTTGGGGAGAAACTGGACCTGGCTTTGCGGGGAATCGGCGAGCAGCCAGGCGAGCACGCAGAAAGCCAGGATGAGCAGAATTTTCAGGGCGGTGAAGACTCGCTGCACGCCACCGCTGTTGCGATGGCTGCTGGCATGCACTGCGGTGAGCACCGCGACGAGCCCGGCGGCCAGCCAGGTGGGTGACAGCCCCGGCACTACCGAGGCGAGGTAGGTGCCGAAGGTGATCGCCGCCAGTGCGGTAGGCGCGGCGAAGCCGATGGTTGCGGAGATCCAGCCGGAAATGAAGCCGGCTGCCGGGTGGTAGATGCGTCCGAGGAAGTTGTATTCGCCACCCGAGCGGGGCAGCGCGGCCCCGAGTTCCGCATAGGTCAGAGCGCCGCACAGGGCCGTCATGCCGCCAACGATCCACAGCATGAGAATGACGAAGCCGGACTGGATGTCGAGCAGCTGGAAGCCGAGGCTGGTGAACACTCCGGTCCCGATCATATTGGCGATGACCACCGCCATGGCGGTGCGGGGACTGAAGCGATGCGCGGTCACAGTGCTACGCGGAAGGCGGAGGGCCTGAGGGGCCGACACTCACCGGGGTTCGAGTCGATACACGAGGGCCTTCTCGACCCAGTTATCCTCCGCATCGAGGCCGTATTTCTTCGAGTACTGGGCAGCGACCCGGTCGATCTCAGCAGGATCGAGAACCCTGACGGTGCGCAGTTGGTAGAGGTTTGATTCCACGCGCAGGCGGACTCTGGGATCTGCGGTCAGGTTTTCGGTCCAGCGGGTACCGTCTTCGCCGGTTGCGATGTAGTAGTCGGGTCCCACTGCGACCGCCCAGATGTTCACCGAGTAGGGATCCTCGGGCCGTGTTTCGAGCTGCACGACTTCGACATCTGCGTATTTCGACCAGTCTTCAGGCGGCGGGGTCTGCTCTCCGCTTAACGCCTTGCCCGGGAGAACGATGAAAGGTTCCGCGCAACCCGCAACGGCAAACATCAGCAGCAGAGCGCCCAGGCACCGGATCGCATTCGTGTCGGGTAAGCGGGGCAGAATGCTGATGTCGAGCCGAACCATAGGCGGCGGTTCCTTTGAATACGAAGGATGCATTAGCGCAAAAAGCATCCTGCAGTGCAAATGGACCCCGCGGAAGCTGAGCAGAGTCTTCCTAGGCGTCCGGTGTGCCGGCAGGTGGGGCTGCGGCAGGTCGTTCGAACACCCGCACCTGGGTGACACTTTTGGCTCCCTTGGGATTCAGTTTCACTTTCACCAGAAGACTGCCGTCTTTCTGAACCTCGAAGGTCTTGTTCACTCTGCGCGTATTGGTTTCGTAGAACTGGGTGATCTTTGTGCGGCTTAGGCGTGTTTTTCTACCCAGGTCATTGCCGGGCTTCATGATCTCTTCACCCACACCTTCATAGATGAGGCGTACATTGGGTGTCTGCATCTCGATCTGCATGCGCCCGCAGCGCAGCACGCGCGGATCACTGACCGGTCCCGATGAGGGTGTCGCAGCAGCCCCGGGTAAGGGGATCGGCACACCGCCAACCGAGATAGAGGGTGTAACTCCGAAGCCATCGAATCCTCCGCCCTGTTTCGGCTGTATTTCATGCGTGCGCTCGTTATTCAGCACCCACTCGCCGAGCAGTGCTTCGGGGGTCGTGGCGGCCCTGACACCTGCGGTGGCCAGGCATGTGGCCAGCAGCGCGAGGAGGACAGAGAGGCGGTTCAGATGCGTGTAAATCATAGTGTGTCGACAAGCTTTCTCAGGGTTTCGCAGGCTTTGACTCGATCTGTGGTGCTTTGTCCCATGAAACCGACATTGAGTGCGTTCACCCCGGATTCGCGCAGCGCCTGCAGGCGTTCCCGCACGAAGCCTTCCTCTCCGATCAGAGAGTTTTCCGTGAGGTAGCTGTCCGGGATTGCAGCTTCTGCGGCCTTCTTGTCACCATTGAGATACAGGTCCTGTATCCGCCGGGCTGCATCCGGATACCCCGAGCGGGAGAATATGTCGTTGTAGAAGTTCTTCTGTCGCGCACCCATGCCGCCTACATACAGTGCAATCTGCGGGCGACTCAGATCGCGGAGGGACTCCAGCCCCTTGCCGAATCCCACCGCACCCCCGGCATAGATTTCCAGGGGTCCCCGCGCCGGATCGCGGGCGGCATTCCCCGCATCCAGCGCCTTACCCCACACATCCCGCGCGGCACGGGCGGTATAGAAGGCAGGCAGCCAGGCATCGGCGAGTTCCGCAGTGAGCGCCACGCTCTTCTCGCCCAGGGAGGCGATGGCGATGGGAATGTCTTCACGCACGGGGTGGTTGATCAGCTTCAGCGGCTTGCCGAGCCCCGTGCCGCGGTTCTGGGGCAGGGGAATCTGATAATTGCGTCCATCGTATGCCAGGCGCTCCCTGCGCCAGACCATGCGACAGATCTCGATGATTTCACGCAGGCGGGCGACGGGGGTGGTGTAGGGGACGCCATGGAAACCCTCGATGACCTGTGGGCCTGATGCCCCGAGACCCAGCATGCAGCGCCCGTCCGACAGGTAGTCGATACCGGCGGCGGTCATGGCCAGCAGCGATGGGGTCCTGGTGTAGATGGGCAGGATGCCGGAAGCGATGGTGATGCGATCGGTACTGGCGGCCAGGTAGCCCATCGCGCTTGGTGCATCGAAGGAGTAAGCCTCGGGTACCCAGACCTGATCAAGGCCCGCTTTTTCGAGCAGCTTCACTTCTTCGACCGCTTCCTTGAAACCTCCCGCGTAGCTGAGCAGCATCGATATTTTCATACATCCCTCTGGTTGAGAACCGTGCGCAAAGACGTGCAGTGTAACCGGCCGTGGTGCACCCGGACGAGTCGGGTTATGCTGTTTGCGCGCTGAAAAAGCAGGAGAAAATGATAGCGATGTCCGATCGGGAGTTCGATGTGGTGGTGTGGGGTGCGACGGGATTTACCGGTCGTCTGGTCGCCGAATACCTGATCGAACGCTACGGTGTCGCGCAGCAGTTCAACTGGGCGATAGCCGGGCGCAGCCCGCGCAGGCTCGAAGCACTGCGTCAGACACTCGGGGTGGGAGCAGATGCGCTGCCCATCATCGTCGCCGACAGCCATGACCGGGATTCACTCGACGAGCTTGCCGGCAGAACCCGTGTGGTGTGCTCGACGGTCGGACCCTATGCGCTCTATGGCAGTGAACTGGTCGCCGCCTGTGCAAACCTGGGCACACATTACTGTGATCTGACGGGTGAAGTGCACTGGATGCGGCGAATGATTGACGAGCATCATGAGAGTGCCCGTCGCAGCGGTGCCCGCATTGTGCACACCTGTGGGTTCGACTGTATTCCTGCGGATATGGGCGTGCACTGGTTGCAGCGGGAAATGCGTGCGCGCCACGGGGTGTATTGTCAGGCCATAAAATTCCGTGCAGAGGCGTTCAAAGGGGGATTCAGTGGCGGCACGGTTGCCAGCATGATGAACATGATGGCAGAAGCCGAAAAGCATCCTGAGATCCGCAGGATCGCAAGTGATCCCTATGCACTGAATCCCGCCGGGGGTCCCCGCGGTCTCGATGGTCCGGAAAAAACCTATCCGGAATGGGACGTGGACTTTAACGCCTGGGTATCCCCTTTTGCGATGGCTGCAGTCGACACCAAGGTGGTACGGCGCAGCAATGCCCTGCTTGATTTCAGGTATGGCAGTGAGTTCCGCTATGACGAGGGCATCCTGATACCTTACGGACAGTTTGGATTCCCGGCAGCCGTCGCCCTGGCTGGCAGCACCGCGATGTTCAGCGCCGCAACCGGCAGTGGCATGCTGCGGGATCTGCTGGGCAGAGTATTGCCCGAGCCCGGCGAAGGCCCTTCGCGGGAAGCCCGGGAAAAAGGCTACTTTCAGATCCAGTTCCTGGGCAGGCACCCGACCAGCGCTGCCCTCGATCTGCGTCTGAGGGTTCGCGGTGATCGGGATCCGGGTTACGGATCCACTGCAAAGATGCTGGGTGAGTCAGCGGTGTGTCTGGCCAAAGACGCACTGTCGTCTCCGGGTGGCATACTCACGCCCTCAGTTGCCATGGGCGACGCACTGGTCGATCGTCTGCAGGAAAATGCCGGGGTAACCTTCGAAGCGCTTAACTGAAGCGCGAACAGCGGAGAGTAAGTCCGACGGATCCGTTCAGTGTGCTCTCTAGAAACTTAATCATCGACTGAATGAGGCTGAAGGATCCGCCGTGAATTTCATCATACGAGCCTGTGTGCCCGTATAGAAATCACATATCGGTCTATCAGGAGCAAATAAAAGCGTGACTCGCGATAAGCTAACGGGCATGGGCGCTGTCGGAGCCTTGTGGATACGATTTGCTGCAGCTTGTGCTTTCGCGATGCTGCTCGTTCCCACGCCTGTCCATCCAGCACTCCCTGCAGATGCAACTGAGCGGTCGCAGAGTGACGTTCAGGTGGAGCGCGCACCGATCGTTATCGCGCATCGGGGAGCAAGCGGATTGCGCCCTGAACACACCCTGGCTGCTTATCAACTCGCAATCGCCCAGGGTGCTGATTTCATCGAACCGGATGTGGTCGCGACAGCCGACGGAGTGCTGATTGCCCGTCATGAGAATGCTCTGGCGATGGTCGCGATTGATGAGTCAGGGGTGGTGCGCCGGGATCAGGCGGGTGCGCCGATCATCGTCGAAGCCACTACCGATGTCGCTGAACATGAAGCCTTTGCCGGGCGCCTGACGATCAAGCGTATCGATGGCCGCCCGATCGCGGGCTGGTTCAGCGAAGATTTTTCCCTCGCGGAGATCCGCACCCTGCGGGCCAGAGAGCGGATTCCCGCGCTGCGTCCCGACAGCCGGAAATTCGACGATCTTTATCCGCTCGCGACACTTGTCGAAGTGATCGAACTGGTGAAAGGACACAATGTCTCGGCACAGCGTCCCGTGGGGCTTTATGTCGAAACGAAGCACCCCACGTATTTTGCACTCGAGGGCCGACACATGGATGGAACGCCCATTGCCATCGATCTGGGTGGGCGTGTGCTCGATGCACTGATCGAGGCGGACTTTACGGACCCGCAACGGGTGTTTATTCAATCCTTTGAGATCGCCGGTCTGCTGGCATTGCGTGAGCAGCTCCGGCAGCGGTCGCTGAAGCTGCCGCTCGTGCAGCTGTTTGGTGATGTGTTCAATCGTCGCTACCGGGCCCAACCTTACGATGTGGTATTCAATGTGCGTCAGGGCGTCGATCTGGAATCAGTCTATGGGGAACTGGTGACGCTCGCTCGCGGAGGATTGAGCAGCGACACAAGCTATGCCGATCTGACCTCTCCCGGGGTATTGACCTGGATGGCCCGACGTTACGCAAGCGCCATAGGGCCGCCCAAAGACAGCATCATGCCGGTGGAGGAAGCGACGCACGCCATGGACCCGGACGGTGACGGGCAGTCGACGCAGCGCATGCGGCTTTCCGCAGAATCAGGCCGGCTGCTGTTAACCGCGCGTGAGGCGGGTTTGGGTGTGCATCCTTATACTCTGCGCGCCGAAGAACCGTTTCTGGTGCGGGACCGCGACCGGGTGCTGGCTGTGGAAGAAGAGGCAGCGCGACTGCTTGATCTTGGCGTACAGGGATTCTTCATCGACCAGCCCGCCCAGGGGCGACGAGCCGTCGATGACTATCTGCAGCGCGCAGCTCGAGTACCTTGTCGCTGTATTCAAAATCCGTTGATGTCTCCTTCTGCTGCCTGGTTCCGGATCTTCTCCGCCTGCCGTTTGCGTACCAGCAACAGTGCGACGCCGCGATCGAGCATGGACAGTGCTGTGGTGAGCACCAGCAGCCAGCCGGCGGCGAGAATCCATGGGTCGGCAGGCCAGTCCAACCCGACCGCGTTGCGGATCACAGGAAATCCTACGACAACAAAATAGGCCACACCATTGTTGCGCCCGAGCCAGCTTGCGCGCAGCACGTGCCCCTGCAGGGCGCTTGAATCGAACATGTATTGAATGAAGGCGAGGGCGACAAGCGGAGCGAGCCATACCGGCACATACCCCAGATACCCCAGAGTGCCGAGGGCGACCGTGACGAAGGCGGCGTCCGTGGCATGATCGAAGAGTCCGCCGAAGGGCGATGCCGTACCGAGACGCCGGGCCAGCGGGCCGTCCAGAAAGTCGGTGATCACGGCGATCGTGAACAGCGCGGCCGCGGTGAGCCAGTCGCCATGAGCCATCGCCCAGGCGCAGGGCACCACGCAGGCGAGCCGCAGCAGCGTCAGCAGATTTGCCCAGGATTTCCACATCAGCGTTCTGTTCCAGAGCCTGAAGATCGGGTAACGGGTTTCAGAACATGCTACGGCTCCGGGCAGGCGGGTGCCAGGGCAGGTCGCGCCGGAGCGCGCAGGGCAGGTCGCGCCGGAGCGCGCAGGGCAGGTCGCGCGGCGGTGAAACTTGTTGGCTGGCACACGGCCCCGCACAATGGTGCGCGTGACAGCAACGGATGAAAAAAGCGGTGATCCTCGTAACTGGAGCCAACGGCAATCTCGGCCGACGTCTCGTCGGTGTCCTGCGAGCGCAGGAAGTGCCGGTACGGGCACTGGTCAGGCGGGCCGATGCGGTGGCCGCAGTCGGCGCAACGGGCCCGGACCTGGAAGTCCGGGTGGTCGACTATCTGGATGCGGAAGGGATGCGGGCGGCAGCTGCGGGCTGCAGTCAGGTGGTGCATCTGGTTGGCATTCTCAAGGAGTCTGCGCGCAGCCTTTATGAAGATTCACACGAGCGTACTTCCCGGGTGCTTGTGGACGCAGCGGCACAGGGAGGAGTGCAGAGAATCATCTATCTGAGCATCGTCGGCTCAACCCCCGATTCCAGCAACCCCTGCCTCGCATCCAAAGGCCGTGCGGAACAGATTCTGCTCGCAGGTCAGGTGCCGGCTCTGGTGCTGCGGGTGCCCATGGTGCTGGGCGAAGGTGACTATGCCAGCCGCGCGCTGCGGCAGCGTGCCGGTAAGCGTCTGAACCTGCTGCTGCGTGCGGCAAGTCTCGAGCAGCCCATATATGCCGGGGACGTAATCGAAGCGATCCGATCGGGTATCGCCGGTGCGGGTCTCGACGATGTGGTGCTGGATCTCGCCGGGCCCGAATCCCTGAGTCGGGGCGAACTGGTGCAGCGCGCCGCCAACCTGCTCGGTCGCCAGACCCGGGTGCTGTCGATTCCGCTCGCAGCCGGTCTGGCGCTGGCCTGGTTATTTGAAACACTGCTGCCGGATCCACCGGTGACACGAGCCATGCTCGGGGTGCTGGACCATGACGACGACCTCGACCCCGCTGCCAGTCTCGACAGACTTGGTATAGAACTGACAGATCTGTCACTCACGCTGCGGCGGGTTCTGGCCTCCCAGGGACCCACTGTTTAAACATCAACGCAGTGGCGGTTCCCTGGTGCACTGTGGAACTGTCTCCGGGTGGCGGTTAGAGTGGTCGGCTTCTCGGGAGGGAGTTACACGAAATGAATCAGTCACTTATCTGTCGATTTCGGTCAGATTCCGCCACCCGTCTGGTGCAGGGTGTTCTGGCCACCGGTATTCTGCTGTTTACAGGCTGTTCCACAGAGGTGGAGCCGTCTTCAGAAGCACCGGCCGCCGTCGTCGCGGCCCCTGCTGCGGAAACCGTGGCCGCGCGGCTTGCCCATGCAGGACATGGCGCCATGGCCGCCCATCAGCTGGATCCCGGTTATCTGAATACTGAGGAAGGCATTGCGCCACTGCTCGAAGGCATCGGTCCGCTGAATTTTCCGATCAGCACCGAAGAGCCTCTCGCCCAGGCCTATTTCAATCAGGCGCTGACATTCAGTTTCGGTTTCAATCATGCGGAGGCGGTGCGTTCCTTCCGTGAGGCGGTCCGTATGGATCCCACCTGTGGTATCTGCTGGTGGGGCGTCGCACTGGCGCTGGGTCCGAACATCAATGCGGCGATGGATGAGGCGGCGGTGAAGCCGGCCTGGGAGTCACTGCAGCAGGCGCTGGCACTGCGCGACCAGGAATCGCCCCTCGAGCAGGCGCTCATCGATGCGGTTTCCACCCGATATTCCGAAGACGGTTCCGGCCGGGATGCGCTGGATGTTGCCTATGCCGGTTCGATGCAGGCGGTCGCTGAAAAGTTTCCCGACAACACCCATGTGCTGACCCTCTATGCCGAAGCGCTCATGGATCTGTATCCCTGGGCCTACTGGGAAGATGACGGCTCCCCCAGGGAGCATACGGCCGAACTGGTCAGCGTGATTGAAAAAGTCATGGGGATGGATCCGCAGCATCCCGGTGCGCTGCACCTGTATATCCACGCGATGGAGCGCTTCACCCCGGAAAAAGCCGAAGTCGCGGCGGATCGGCTGGGGCCTCTGGTGCCGGTAGCCGGTCATCTGGTGCACATGCCGTCTCACATCTATCTGCGGGTAGGCCGCTATCACGATGCGGTGACCGCCAATCAGGCTGCCGCCCTGGCGGACGAAGATTACCTCTCACAGTGCGATGCCCAGGGCTTTTATCCCGCCGGTTATTACCCGCACAACATCCATTTCCTCTGGTACGCGGCCATCATGGAGGGGCGCAAGGAGCTGGCCGTCGAGACGGCGCGTCGGCTCTACGACAAGGTCGATCACGACATGGCCAGACAGTTCGGGTCCATCCAGCGTTATCTCGGTGTCCGTGGCGCAACCTATGTGCGCTTCGGTATGTGGCAGGAAGCGCTGGATGAACCGGAGATGCCCGAAGGCATGCCGGCGGCTGCCTTTATGCGGGAATATGCCCGGGGTGTGGCGCAGGCCGCGACCGGAGATATTGCCGCCGCCCGGAAAACCCTCGAGGGCATGTGGGTGGCCCGTAACAGTGACGACTTCGACGCCGTAATGGATCGCCAGGGAGATATCGGCAATCTGCTCGGAGACATCGCCATCGAGCTGGTGGAGGCGGAAATCGCCCGGGCGGAGCAGGATCCGGCAGCTGAAATCCTCCACCTGCAGGCCGCGGTTGCTGCGCAGGATGCGCTGCCTTACACGGAGCCGCCCTTCTGGCACTTCCCGGTGCGGCAGGCGCTGGGCAGTGCATTCCTGCGGGCAGGAGAGCCGGATGCCGCGGCTGCCACCTTCGCCGAAGACCTGGGTAACTTCCCCAATAACGGCTGGTCGCTGCACGGTCTGCATGCAGCCCGCACCGCGCTGGGGCAGTCCACTGCCGACATCGACGGAGTGCTCGAAACCGCCTGGCAGTATTCCGACATCGAGCCGACATCCGGTCCCTAGTGGGCCGTCAATCAACCTGCCTGGGTCAGCAAGGTTTTTGCACCTGGATCACATAACCCCGTGAGGCTTTCTAGTAGTTTTGGGAAATAGATGCGGACGACTCCGCCCTGGGTGAGGCAACGGCCTCGTGCAGGCCTTTGTGGATGGATACACGGATGCAGGATCAGGCGAATTTCATGACACCCGTAACCGAGGCTGCACAGGATGAGCCGGCGCCGGAGAGTACAGAGCTGCACGCGGACTCCACGGCACCGATGAACGCCGATCCCCTTGCCAGTGCGGAAGCGCTGCAGCGCGAACTGGCCAAGTGGCAGGAGCGCGTGCCGAAACTGGCCGCTGCGCTGCGGCAGCGCACCTCGGAAGTGGAAGCCCTGCGTGCGCAGCTGAGTGCTGCGGGAAATGCGGGCGCCACCACGGAAAACCTCCAGACGCCGGCCCGCACCACGCCCGGGATCGAGGCGCGGGATGCCCTGATCAGGGAACTCGAGGCCAAACTCAAAGCGCTGAACAGCAAACATCAGGATGCCCAGGGCCAGCTCCATGTGCGGGACATGGAGATTGCCGAACTGCGCCAGGACGCCGGTGAGTGGCGGGAGAAGTGGCAGCAGGTCACCAGTTCCCTCGATGCCCAGACCGATGCGGCTTCTGAGAAAGAGACCGAGCTGAGTCGATTGCGTGCAGAAACCGCCGAACTGCGGGCGATCAACGAAGAGCTGAGTCGACGCACCCGGTCCCAGGACATCGAACTGACCGGGCTGCGGGAAAGCAGCCAGTCCCTGGAGTCCCGCAATGCAAAACTGTTCGAAACCACGGAGCTCGCCAACCGGCAGATCGAATCTCTGGGCGTGAGCCTCGAGCAACTGCGGGATCATGGCAAAAAGCAGGAGGCGGAACTCGTCAAAAGCCGCGCACAGCTGCAGCAGCTGCGGGAAGAACAGGTTCGCTACCAGGAAAAGCTGGCCAGCCGCGACCAGGATATCGAGTTCCTGCATGGACATGTTGAAACCAAGCAGCAGGAAATCAACAGGCTCAACGACGAAGTTGCTGCCTTGGAACAGACCCGCGCGGAGCGTGAGCGCCTCGAAGCGGAAGCACAGCGGAGGAATGGGGAGCTCGAGTCTCTGCGGGCGGAGATTGCCGTGCATCTGGAGCAGATCGCACGACTGCAGGAAGTCGAACGTTCAGCTGCGAGTGCAAGAGCAGAATTCGATGCAGCTCAGGCGGCGCTTGTCGAAGCGCAGGAAAGCGCCGCTGCACTCCGTGCGCAGATCGAAAGCCGGGACGCAACACTCGCCGAGCAGAGTACCGAGATCGCGCGTCTTGAAGACTGTGTGACCCAGGCGGGCGAACGCATCGAGCGCCGGGAATCAGAACGCAGAACACTGTCCGAACAGCTCGACGAACTGAAATCGCGCAACGAGCACCTGGAAGCTCAGCTGGCGGAACGATCGAATCTGGTGGTCGGGCTGGAGCAGGAAAGAAACCATATTCATTCCGAGACGTCGGATCTGAAGAGCGAAAATCAGCGTCTGTCCGAAGCGCTGGAGAAAGCCCAGCGCAACGCGGCTGAGCACTCCGATCATGTGGCCCAGCTCGATGCCCGCCTCGACCGGCAGAAGGAGCTGATGACCCGGTTAGAAGAAGAATTCGCCCAGGTCCAGGAAGACTACGCCCAGGCCGTGAAGAGCCATAAAGGCGCTCTCGAGGAGAGAGCGGCGGCTGTCGCGGAACTCGAATCGCAACTCGCGCTGGCGAACGCATCATCGCGGGAAGCAGCGGCATCGATCGAGGCCGCCGCGTCCGGTGCATCAGACCGGCTGGCCCTGGAAGCGGCACTGGCGGAAGTCCGGGAATCGCAGGAAGCCGCGGTCCAGGCGCAGAACCGGGCTGAAACCCGGGCCGAGCAGCTGGCCCGGGAAAACGAACAGCTCAGGTCGCAACAGGATGCCGCACGCAAGTCGCTGGCAGAGAAGATCGAGCAGCTGGAAAATCAGTTGAGCAAGCAGAGTCGTCTCGCGGCGGAAGCAGAAGCGGCGGCGGCCAGCGCCCGGGCCGCGTTAGATGAAGCCGGCCGCGCGGCGCGGGCAGATCCTGACGATACCGCCGGCGAGCTGCTGGAGCTGCAGCAGGAAGTGCTCAAACTCGAGGGTATGGTGCGTGACCGTACTGAGCAGCTGAACAAAGCACGCTGGCAGCAGGAGATGCTCGAAAAGCAGACGGGCGCTGAGGGTGGCTCAGAAGGCAAGATGCTGGTGGTGTTGAACCAGCAGCTGCAGAGCGCCCGGGACGACAACCGGCGACTGCTCGAGAAGGTGGAAACGCTCGAAGCGGCGTTGTCGGAACGTCCCGGGACCGCAGACGATCTCACCTGTATCCGGGGCATCGGCCCCAAACTCGCCGCCCAGCTGGAAGAACTCGGCATTACCCGTTTCGATCAGATTGCCGCTCTCAGCGAAGCATTGCTGGAAGACGATGCCCATCCCCTGCATGGCCTGCGCGGGCGGATTCTCAAGGATGGCTGGATCGAACAGGCGATCGAAGCTCTGGGTTGACCGGCAGTCCGGAAGTGCCCTAGTACGTTTGTATCATGTGTCTGTGATTCGCCTGTACTAGGCTCTTTCCCTCGAGGCACGCCGAAGGATCGGCCAGGTCAGGGAAGAGGTTAGTCTCGAACGCCGGCGTCGCTGCGAGCAGGGAAAGGTCAGCGGCTGCCGGTATCCCGCGCGGCATCCAGCAGCTCCTGCCAGTGCGACAGCGCCAGCAGGGACCCCGCACCTTCCAGTGGATGCCAGTCCACGCTGCAGCCTTGCAGATACTTCTGCAGATCGGCGATCTCCGCGATGCCGTCAGATGTGCCGTGCCAGGCAGTGATCGGGGCACGGATACTGTGGCTGCCCGGCGGCGGCGCGGCGGCGAAGCAGCGCAGTTCGTTCACCACACCGGCGGCGCTGACACTGAAGCTTTCCAGGGTGCAGGTCACCATGTGATCGAAGAGCCGCGGGTTGGCCTGCAGAAAAGCCCGATCCTGGGCGTTGGCACCGTATACGGCGTTGATCAGCTTGCCATTGTTTTCGCGTGAAGCCCGATTGCGCAGGATGTTGAAAAAAGTGGAGATCAGCCAGGGTCGCCCGAGCAGTTTTTTGTTGACCTGCATCAGGTGCTGGAAACGGCCGGTCATGGGTCCCGGCGGGCGTGCGGCGGTGAGCAGCACGTGGCGCACCAGGGCTGGCTTCAGTGCCGCCATCGACAGTGCGAATGCACCGCCTGACAGATTGCCGATCAGGGTGGCGCGCTGGATGCGAAGGTGGCTGAGCAATGCCTGCAGGTCATCGCACACCGATCTGTAGTCACAATCGGGATCCCCATCTGACAAACCGAAACCCGGGCGCTCCGGGGCAATCAGGTGCAGATTGCGCCGTTTCGCGTCGGCATCGGTCCCGGGAGGCAATCGACTCGACCCGATGGATTCATGGAAGAAGACGACGGGCTCACCCATCGGGTCGCCATAAGTGCGATAGGCGATGCGCCGGCCATCCGGGAGGATCATGAAATGCTGAGGCGGGGTGGGACGAATGGATGCCACACTCCGGGCGGCACTCGGGGTTTCCTCCGAAGTCGTAGCGGCGAGGATCACGCTCAGTTGTGTGATGACGAGTACCAGATCTCCCTGCCGGTTGATCCCGCTTTTGGCGAAAGTGGCCTGGAGGTGATTGCGCGCTGTATTGACGCTGATGCCAAGCTCGGACGCTGTCTGTTTGAGTGTCAGACCACGAGCGATCGACAGTGTCACCTGGGCTTCAGCGTCTGTCAGGCCGAAGCTCGCCTGGACTACTTTGCGCAGGCGCTCATCGGGTTGCGGCTGGGCGATGAACAGTGCGGTGCGTGCGCCGTTGGCGATGGTTCTCAGGGAATCGGGAAAGTCCTCCTCGGCGATCAGATAGCCGAAACGGTGCCCGGGGTGATGTGCGCGGGAAAATTCCACCAGCAGATGCGCACCGTTGCCGCTGCGCAGTCGTTTCCGGGCAGACTCAAAGGAGCGACGCCCCGCGCTGGTCCCGAATTCCAGCATCCGGGTTTTCGGGTCTACATACAGGTAGTCGATAAGCTGGGTCAGGTTATCGCTGCAGCCCGTGGTGCGATCCTGGGCATCGAGCAGCACGTAGGCGAATCCGCTGCCGGTCAGCTGTCCGGATTCTTCCCGGATATGCCAGGACAGTGATTCGGCGCGGGAGAGCTGCGCAAGCAGCTCCCGGGGATCCCAGGAGGGCAGGCTGCTGCTGATTCGATCGAGCTCCTCGAGTACCGGATCCCACTGCATCGGGTCGAGCACGTAGGTAGTGAGTGCGTCTGCGAATTTCTGCAGGTTCGGGTGGCTGGAAGCATCCCCGGGGTAGTCCCCCGGCGGTGCTCCGGAGGGTGGCCTTGTGACTTTCTGCTTATCTAAGGACATGCCCGTATCTGACCAGAAACCTGATCGCAATGCATCCGCTCACAGGCTATAGTCCTCAGCCAGTGTCCAGGAAGCCCCTGCTGTTGCTGTGAATAAGGAATCCGGTCTTTACCCTCTCACGCCCGAACCCCTGGACGGTCGCCGTTCAGGTGCTGATCGGCGGGCAGAGAGTGAACGCCGGCGCCGCGCTCAGGGTCTGTTCGAGCTTCGCGCCCACCGGGAAGGTGCCCATGGTGATCGCCGCCGCGGAGAGCGGCGCGACTCGGCCGTGGGACGCTGGTGGCAGTCACTCTGGCGGCGCGACAGCTAGGCTAGTGCGCTCTGGAGAGGTCCCGATCAGAGTCATCCACTAGCCTGGAATCCCAAACTGGCCGGATCATGCGGGCTTTGCCCGGCATGTGGCCGTTTCCAAAAAGCGAGGTAGTAATGAAGTTCAGGATTGGTTTTATGGTGCTGGCGGCCTCTCTGTTGCCCGCGGCGGCGTCGCTGGCAGCGGATGCAGCGGCGGGAAAGGGCGCCTATGCGGTCTGTGCAGCCTGTCATGGCCAGAACGGCGAGGGAAACCTTGCCATGAATGCACCCAAAATTGCCGGTCAGGAGCCCTGGTATCTGAAGCGTCAACTGGAGGCCTACAAGAGTGGCCTGCGGGGTACCGCGTCCGGAGACGCCTACGGAATGCAGATGCGGCCAATGGCCATGACGGTGGTGGATCCCACCGCGGAAGACAATCTGGTCGCTTACATCGCCTCGTTACCCGCCACGCCTCCGGCGGCCACTGTCACCGGCGATGCGGCAGCGGGTAAAGGCGCCTATGCGGTGTGTGCCGCCTGTCACGGTCAGAATGGTGAAGGTAATCAACAGCTTGGCGGTCCCAGATTGAGCGGTCAGAGCGACTGGTATCTGGTGCGGCAGATCAAGAACTACAACGGCGGTCTGCGGGGATACGATTCCAAGGACACCTACGGCATGCAGATGCGGCCGA
Organism: Pseudomonadales bacterium; assembly: GCA_041395945.1. Lineage (NCBI taxonomy): Bacteria > Pseudomonadati > Pseudomonadota > Gammaproteobacteria > Pseudomonadales > Pseudomonadales bacterium. Next base: position 610,396 of record JAWKZN010000002.1, on the reverse strand, counting down.
TGGCAATGACCCTGAACAGCGACAAGGCCATCAACGATGTGGTGGCGTATATCAATACGCTGAAGTAAAACATGCCCGGGCGTCTGATCGTCGATCTGGACGCCCTTGCGGCCAACTACCAGCGCTTCCGCGCAGCCGCACCGGAAGTCGGTGCGGCGGTGAAGGCCGACGCCTACGGACTGGGCGTCGGGCCGGTGGCGGAGCGGTTACGGCACAGTGGCTGCCGGTCTTTCTTTGTCGCTACCGCCGCGGAGGGCGTGCGTCTGCGGCAGATCCTCTGCCCGGCCCCTGCTGCCGGCCTCGATTCCAGGCAGGGACCCTTATCGGCAACCGGCTGCGCAATCTACGTGCTGGAGGGCCCGCTGCCTGAGACCCTCGACGCTCTGGTGGCCGCAGATCTCGTGCCGGTCGTCAATCATCAGGGTCAACTCGACCTCTGGCGCCCCCTGCGCAGTCGCCCCATAGCCGTGCACGTGGACACGGGGATGGCGCGCCTCGGTTATAGCCCGGATATCCAATCCGGGCAGTTCGCGGGGTTCGATCTGTGCCTGCTCATGACGCATCTCGCCTGTGCAGATACCCCCGATCACCCACAGAATCGCGCTCAGGTGCAGGCATTCCGTGCAGTCGCAGCGCAGTTTCCGGGTGTGCGCACCAGCATGGGAAATTCGCCCGGCTGGTTGACCGGCGAGGCTACCCGCGGGGACCTGGGTCGCCCGGGTATCGGTCTGTTCGGAGGCAATCCGTTCACCGATCGGGCTAATCCCATGGATCCGGTGGTTCGCTTCGAAGGCCAGGTCCTGCAGCGCCGGCGTTTACCGGCAGGGTCAGCAGTCGGTTACGGCGCCACGGCCGTCACCGGGCGAATCACCGAAACGGCGGTGCTGGGTATCGGCTATGAAGACGGGGTGAAGCGCGCCCTGGCGCAACAGGGTGCCATGGCCGTCGGCGGACACCGTGTGCCCTTCCTCGGTCGGATCTCCATGGATTTCACCGTGGTCGACATCACCGACTGCCTGGCACAGGGCGGCTCTGTCGAAGTTGGAGACTGGGTGGAATGCTTCGGCCTGGACATCAGTGTGGACGAGGCGGCTGCCTGGGCAGGCACCATCGCCTTCGAAATGTTCACCGGGATCGGCAACAGGGTCACGCGGCACTATGTGGGGGTGCCCTAGCGGACCTGGTTGGAGACGATGTCGACTTTATGACCGCGTGCGCGCAGTTCATCCGCCACTGCTTCCGGAATCTGGCCGAGGGCTCTGTGGGCGAACGCACTGTTGTAATGGGCGGCGAGCAGTGTACCCCGGGACAGGCGCAGGGCTTCCGAGTAGTCAATGAGCGCCTCCGCATAGCGTCGCTGGGCGAGACGCAGATTGCCGCGATTCAGCAGCAGATCCGGGTGCGGCCCGGCAATGTCCAGTGCGCGCTGCAGGTCCGCTTCCGCCGCATCGTAGGCGCCCTCGCGTTGTGCCGCGATCGCCCGGTTGCTCAGCGCGGCTGAGAGCGCCCGGGTGGTGGTGGGATCCGCCCCGCCCCCCTCGCTCAATTGGGAGATCACCAGGTCACAGAAGCCGAGATTCGAACCGGGTGCAGTCATGGCGGCGTCGAGACACCGTCGGGCCGGTGCAGCGTCTGCTGTTGCCGCCGGTGCTGTGAGTGTCTGCGGATCGGCCACCGGACCCACGCCGGCATCTGCGGCAAATGCGTCAGGCAGGCTGGCCCAGCAGATCAGCAATGGCAGAACTCGAAGGATCATTGTGTGCAGGACCAGTGGGGGTGCATGGCGTGAGTGTACCTGCTGCCGCCGGCAAGGCTATAGTTGAGCGAACAGTACAGCGGAGATAACAGCAGTGGCACAGGTAAATCCAGACGGGGTGCTCAAGGGTCAGGTCGCAGTTGTGACCGGTGCGAGCCGCGGCATTGGAGAGGCGATCGCACGCCGCTATGCGATGGAAGGGGCGAAGGTGGTGGTTTCTGCCCGGACCGCGTCTGCAGATGAGCACTATCTGCCGGGCACTATCAACGAAACCGTGGAGCACATTCGAGCCGCTGGCGGCGAAGCCATTGCGGTAAAGGCCGACCTGGGCAGTTCGGAGGATCGCCATGGTCTGATCGAGGCAGCACTGGGCGCTTATGGTGCCGTCGATATACTTGTTAACAACGCGGCCATCACCTATTTCATTCCGGTCGCCGATTTTCCGGAAAAACGATTCCGGCTGATGATGGATGTGCAGGTCTGGGCGCCTTTCGAACTGGCACAGCTGGTGTTACCCGGCATGCGTGAGCGAGGCAGAGGCTGGATTCTGAATATTTCTTCCCACGCCGCCATTCATCCTCAGCCGACTCTGGCGGGTCGCGGGGGTACCGTGTATGGCATGTGCAAGGCGGCCCTTGAGCGCTTCACCACCGGGCTGGCTCAGGAGCTTTACGATGAAAACATTGGTGTGAATGTGATCTCACCTGGACTGGTGGCGACCCCCGGGGTGATGCATCACAAGTTGATCAACGAATCGAACAAAGAGCGGGTGACCCCGGTGGAGCACATGGCCGAAGCCTGTCTTCGACTCGTGCATGGGGACCCGAAAAAAATGACGGGCCGCATCGACTATGCGGACAAGATCATCGATGAATTCAAGCTGCAGCCGGCGGATCTGATCTAGCGGCACTCGGCTAGCGGATCGGAACCTCGGTTTTGCGGATGACCGTGCGCAGGGCGAAAGCCGAGTGCACGCGGTCCACGCCCGGCAGACGGGTGAGGTGCTGGCTGTGGATGCGTTCGTAGTCCCGGGCGTCCTCCACGATCACCCGCAGCAGGAAGTCCGCATCTCCCGACATCAGATAGCACTCCATCACCTCGGGTAGCTCCCGGACAGCCGCTTCGAAAGCGGCCAGGTCGTCCTGCTGCTGGCTTTCCAGGGTGATCTGCACGAAGACGTTGTCCGGGTAGCCGGCCATCAACTGGTCGACCAGGCACACATAACCACGGATCAGCCCCTTCGCCTCCAGATTGCGGACCCGCCGCAGACAGGCAGACTCGGACAGATTGACCAGTTCGGCGAGGGCGGCGAAAGGCAGTTTGGCGTCGAGCTGCAGTTCATGAAGGATCGAGCGGTCGATACGATCTAAGTCGACTGTTACTTGCGACATAGTCGGATACTACGCTGAATAATTGCGCCAGTTCCAGCGATGTTGTCGAAAATCGCAAATTTCCGCCACCAGGACTTCGATAGCATAAGTGCTAATTCAACCAGCAGGTGGGTGCAATGCGCATCGGTGTACCGAAAGAGATCAAGACCCATGAATATCGGGTTGGACTGACCCCGGCTTCTGTGGCGGAACTGACCGTGGGCGGTCACGAGGTGGTGGTGGAGACCACGGCCGGCCAGGGGATTGGCTTCAGCGATGCAGATTATGTGGCCGCTGGTGCCCGGATCGGTTCGGTTGAGGAGGCCTTCGCTGCCGAACTGGTGGTGAAGGTGAAGGAGCCCCAGATCGGGGAGTGCCAGCGCCTGCGGGAAGGCCAGATACTGTTCACCTACCTGCATCTGGCTGCTGATAAACCCCAGGCCGAGGCGCTGATGGCCTCCGGGGTGACGGCCATCGCCTATGAGACGGTCACCTCCGCCACTGGCGGGCTGCCCCTGCTGGCACCCATGAGCGAAGTGGCGGGGCGCATGTCCATTCAGGTGGGGGCCTATGCGCTGCAGAAGGCCAGCGGTGGCCGCGGCACCCTGCTCGGCGGTGTCCCCGGGGTGGCCCCGGGCAAGGTGGTGATTCTCGGCGGCGGCATCGCTGGTACCAATGCAGCACAGATGGCGGCGGGTATGCAGGCGGATGTGACCATCCTCGATAAATCCGTCTCCCGCATGATCTGGCTGTCCGATCACTTTCAGGGCAGGGTCAAGGTACTCATGGCCAGCCGGCAGAACGTCAACGAAGAGGTGCTCGAAGCAGACCTGGTAGTCGGTGCGGTACTGATTCCAGGCGCGGCAGCGCCCAAACTGGTGAGCCGGGACATGGTGCGACAGATGATCGATGGCTCGGCGATGGTGGACATTTCGATCGATCAGGGTGGCTGTTTCGAAACCTCGCGGCCGACCACCCACGATAATCCGACTTATGTGGAAGAAGGCGTGGTGCACTACTGTGTAACCAACATGCCCGGTGCCGTGGCGCGCACCTCGGCGCTCGCGCTGAACAATGTGACCCTGCCCTATGTGCACACGCTGGCGGACGTCGGCTGGAAGGCGGCGATCGCCGCGGTCCCCGGATTCGGTGATGGACTCAATGTCCATCTGGGTCAGATCCGTCATCCCAAGGTGGCAGAGGCGCTGGGCATGGAGATCCCTACGACGCTACACGCTGCCTGATTTCGGGCATCATGGGCGCTCGCCCGCCACTCACCTGGAAGCTGCCATGGCCGACCCGCTGCACAACGAATTTCCCCCGGAATCCATCGAGGCGAAGGATCTTGCCCACCTGCTGCACCCGGCCACCAATCTGGCCCAGCACCACCAGGTCGGGCCTAAGGTTCTGAGCCGCGCCAAGGGCGTTTATCTGTGGGACAACCAGGGTAAGCAGTACCTGGAAGGTATGGCCGGACTCTGGTGCACGGCCCTCGGTTATGGCGAAGAAGAACTGGTGCGGGTGGCGGAAACCCAGATGCGCAAGCTGTGCTACTCCCAGATCTTCGGCGGACGCACCAACGAAGCCAGTGTGCTGCTGGCGGAAAAGCTCAAGGCCATGGCCCCCATGGATGCGGGGCGCGTGTTTTTCGGCCTGTCCGGCAGCGATGCCAATGACACCCAGGTCAAGCTGATGTGGTACTACAACAATGCCATCGGCCGGCCGGAAAAAAAGAAGATCATTTCACGGCAGCGGGGCTATCACGGGGTCACCGTGGCGGCAGGTTCGCTCACCGGACTGCCCCCGTTCCACAAACACTTCGACCTGCCCATTGCCGGCATCCTGCACACGGATTGCCCCCACTATTATCGTGGGGCGGAACCGGGCGAATCCGAAGCAGCCTTCGTAGACCGCATCGTCGGCAATCTTGAAGCCCTGATTCTCAGGGAAGGACCCGAGACCATAGCCGCCTTCATCGCCGAGCCGGTGATGGGCGCGGGCGGGGTCATCGTTCCACCCCGGGGGTATTTCGAGAAAGTCCAGGCACTGCTCAGACGCCACGAGATTCTCTTCATCGATGATGAAGTGATCTGTGGATTCGGCCGCACGGGTCAGCCGTTCGGCGCCCAGACCTTCAACATCCAGCCGGACACCATGAGCATCGCCAAGGCGGTGTCTTCTGCCTATCTGCCGTTGAGTGCTGTGCTGCTGCCCGAGTACATGTACGACGCCTTCAAGGCCATGAGTGCCGAACTCGGCAATTTCAGCCATGGCTTCACCTATTCCGGACACCCGGTGTGTGCAGCGGTCGCCCTGCGCAACATCGAACTGATGGAGGAGCGGGACCTGTTTGCACACGCCGCCCGCATCGGCGTGACGATTCAGCAGCGGCTCGCCGGGCTGGCCGATCATCCGCTGGTGGGTGAAGCGCGTGGCGTCGGCATGATCGGAGCGCTGGAGCTGGTGGCTGACAAGGCAACGAAAACGCCGTTTCCGGCGACCCGGGGTGCGGGTGCAAAACTCCAGGCACGCTGCGAAGCAAACGGCCTGATCATGCGTGCACTGGGTGACACGGTCGCCCTCTGCCCACCACTGGTCATCTCCGATAGCCAGGTGGACGAGCTGTTCACCAAGCTGGGCAGGTCCCTCGACGAGACGCTTGCAGAAGTCTCGAAGTAGAAAGATCAGCAGGGGATGACGATGGACTTTGAATTCGGACACGGCGAAACCCTCGACATGCTGAGGGACTCGGTGCGCCAGTTTGCCAGCCGGAAAATTGCACCAATTGCGCAGCAGGTGGATGCCGGCAACGAGTTTCCCAGAGATCTGTGGCCCGAACTCGGCGCGCTCGGACTGCTCGGCATTACCGTGGAAGAGGCGGATGGCGGCAGTGGCCTGGGCTATCTGGCGCACTGCATTGCCATGGAGGAGATCAGCCGGGCTTCGGCCGCGGTGGGGCTGTCCTACGGTGCCCACTCCAACCTGTGTGTGAATCAGATCCGCCGCTTCGGCACGCCGGAACAGAAAGCCCGTTACCTGCCGGGTCTGATTTCCGGAAACGCACTGGGTGCGCTGGCGATGAGCGAGCCCGGAGCCGGTTCCGATGTGGTCAGCATGCGGCTGCGGGCCACCGAGCAAGGCGACAGTTACGTGCTCAACGGCAACAAGATGTGGATCACTAATGGTCCCGGCGCCGATGTGCTGGTGGTATATGCCACCGTGGATCCTGCCCTGGGCAGCAGGGGTATCACGGCCTTTCTCATCGAGCGTGGCTGTGCCGGATTCTCTACCGGAAAAAAGCTCGACAAGCTCGGCATGCGCGGATCAGATACCTGCGAGCTGATATTCGAAGACTGTGTGGTACCGAAGGATCAGGTGCTCGGTTCGGTCGGCCAGGGTGTCAGGCTCCTGATGAGCGGCCTCGACTATGAGCGGGTCGTGCTCGCCGGTGGTCCGCTGGGCATCATGCACGCCTGCCTCGATGCGGTGCTGCCCTACGTCCACGAGCGCAAACAGTTCGGCCAGCCGATCGGCACCTTCCAGCTCATGCAGGGGAAGGTGGCGGACATGTACACCACATTCAACGCTGCTCGCGCCTACGTCTATGCGGTCGCCCAGGCCTGCGACAGCGGACGCACCACCCGGATCGATGCTGCAGGTTGTATTCTCTACGCCGCCGAGAAGGCGACCTGGATGGCGGGCGAAGCCATTCAGGCGCTCGGAGGCAACGGCTACATCAATGACTACCCGACCGGCCGCCTGCTGCGCGATGCCAAGCTCTACGAAATCGGTGCCGGTACCAGCGAAATCCGGCGCATGCTCATCGGTCGCGAGCTGTTCGACGCCACGGGCTGAGCTGGCTATAATCCCGCGCCGTTACGGGGCTCAGGGCGCATGCAGCCCACCCTGTCGACAGAATTACAGGAGAAATGTGCGTGCAAAGTTTCAAGGCCGCTGCCACCGCTTGTGTTTCGATCGTGCTGATTGCACTCGCAGTGCCCGCTGCGGCTGCACCCGTGCCTCCGGGCAGCGACGAGGATATTCGCGCACGACTGGCGCCCGCCGGCGCCGTCTGCCGGGCCGGTGAAGACTGTGGCTCTGGGACCGCGGCGGCCAGTGGTGCCGCACTGACGGGTGATGCGGTATACAACCAGTTCTGTTTTGCCTGCCACGCATCCGGAGTCGGTGGTGCGCCGCTGTTCGCGGATGCCGAAGCCTGGGCGCCCCGCATCGCCAAGGGGATGGACGCGCTGATGGCCACCACGTTGAACGGATTGGGCGCAATGCCACCCCGGGGCACCTGCATGAACTGCTCTGACGAAGAGCTGCAGGCCGCCGTGGACTACATGTTGGAGCAGGTGCAGTAGGCCGCGATCGGGGTCAGTGCGCAGCTCCTTTGCCCGACCACTCCATGCCGCGATAAGACAGGGCTTCTGCCAGGTGGGGCAATCCCACCTGGGTCGATTCGCCACCCTCCGCACTCTCCAGATCTGCAATCGATCTTGCCACCCGGAGCACCCGGTGCAGGCCCCGCGCTGACAGCCGGTAGCGCTCCATGGCTCGGTCCAGCATACGCCGGGCACCGGCATCGAGGGTCACCAGACGCTCGAGCGCCCGCACCGGGAGCTCCGAGTTAAAGCAACGCTGGCGGGTGATCTGAATACGGCGGGCCTTCGCAATCTGCTCTCTGATCGAATGAGCCTCTGCCTCGGGCGGTAATCCTTCGAGTAACAGTCTGCCCGGGACTTCCGGCACGCCGACATGCAGGTCGACCCGGTCCAGCAGCGGCCCCGAGATCCGGGACTGGTAGCGCTGCACCTGATCCGGCCGGCATCGACAGGTGCCCTGTTCGCAGGTCAGTCCGGCAGGGCAGGGATTCATGGCAGCGATCAACTGAAAGTTCGCCGGAAAGGCCACCTGCCCTGTCGCTCTGGCGATGGCGATCCTGCGATTCTCGAGGGGTTCCCGCAGAGCGTCGAGCACGCTGGGCTTGAAATGCGGCAGTTCATCGAGGAACAGAACGCCCTGGTGCGCCAGGGAGATTTCGCCCGGTCGCGGCTGGCTGCCGCCACCGACCATGGCGGTCATGGAGGCCGAGTGGTGAGGGTCCCGGATCGGTGGCTCGGAAGGGTTTTCCAGGGAGAGTCCGGCGGCAGAATATACGGCGGCCACCTCCATGGCGCGGCGGGTATCGAGGGAGGGCAGGAGCAGGGGCAGGCGTCTGGAAAGCAGAGATTTTCCGGCACCGGGGGGTCCGATCAGGAGCAGGTGATGGCCGCCGACCGCTGCCACGGCGATGGCGCGTTTGGCCGCACTCTGGCCGATGATCGGATCGGCGACCTGGGGACGGGCTGCCGGATCCACCGCAGTCCCCACTGAGGGCGGTGTCGGCTCCAAGTCACGCTCGGCGGGCGCCATCCGCAGCAGATTCACCACATCCTGGAGATGGCCCACGGGCAGAATCTGATCCCTGGCCAGGCGGGCTTCGGCCAGGTTTGCCCAGGGCACCACCAGCCGGTCCCCGGCGTCGAGATGGAGTGCTGCACACAGACAGCCACGGGTATAACGCAGCTCGCCGTTGAGGCTCAGTTCGCCGAGAAATTCGTAGTCGAAGGTGCGGGGCGCTTCCGGTGTGATCTGTCCGGTCGCCCTGAGGATGCTGATGGCGATCGCGAGGTCGAAGCGCCCCCCCTCCTTGGCGAGATCCGCTGGGGCCAGATTGATGATGACTTTGCCGCGCGGGTAATCAAAGCCGCAGTTCTGCAGCGCGCTGCGGACCCGGTCCCGGGCTTCCCGCACAGCGGTAGCCGGCAGCCCGACGAGCGTGGTCCCGGGCAGCCCGCCGGCCAGATGGGTCTCCACGATGACACGGGGTGCATCCATGCCGATCTGGGCACGGGAGCGGGTATGTGAGCGGGTAGTGACGCTTGCGTCAGGCGTCGACCCGCTGCTCGAGGCCGGCAACCCGGTTCTCCAGATCGCTGACCAGCCGCTCGAGACGACTCAGGCTGGCCATGTGAGCGTCATATTCGCGCCTTGGTACCAGCTGAAACTGCTCGAAGAAGCCTTCCACCACCGGCTGCAGGCGGTCAGTGACCGATTCCCCGGAAAGATCCCCCAGGGTTTCGCCCAGTCGGGAGAGGAGCTCTTCCAGTGGGGGTGGAATCGGCGGTGGAGACGCGCTCCGGGTCATTCTCAGGCTTCCTGGGGTGATTTGTTGCGGTCATGGTAATTCAGCCGCATCCCGGTCACCACGGCGGATGACCAGGACGGGTGTGGGAAATCGGTGGGTGAGAATGGGCACTTTGACGCACCAAGATAGTGCATTGCGCGCATCGCATTAGTGCACGCCGCTCCCGGGCACCGCTTCGGGGGCCTTGCATGCCTTGTAACCAATTGAAATAAAAACAGAAATTCAGTTGGCACGAATTCTGCCTGAGGAGTGATGAGATTGAAGTGGGTTGGCAGTGGGATGCGATGCAACCGCCGTTGACTGGAGAAACGCGGCGCGAACGCGGACCGGCACTCCCGACCACTCAACTATTCAACCACTTAACTATGGGGATCTAAGGAATGAAAAAATTAATCGCAGGACTGCTGCTGCTCAGCGCGGGCTTTGCCTCTGCCGCAGAGATTGCCGGCAACGTTGCCCTGACCACCGACTACCGTTTCCGGGGCATCTCCCAGACAGACCGGGATCCGGCCGTCCAGGGTGGTTTCGATATCGCCTTCGAAAATGGCCTTTATGCAGGCACCTGGGCATCCAGCATTCAGTACGGCGGCTCCGTCGAGATGGACTTCTACGGTGGCTGGGTGAAGGAGTTCAACGACGACGTCAGTCTCGATCTCGGTTACATGTACTACTACTACCCGTCTGACAACTCCGATCCTGATCTGGATCTCCAGGAGTTCTACGCGAAACTCGGCTTTTATGGCGCGACAGTAGGCGTCATCTACTCCGACGACTACTTCGCGAAGAGTGGAGAGTTCTGGTACCTGTTCGGTGACTACAGCGTGCCGCTCGGTGAGCAGTTCAGCCTCGATCTGCACGTGGGTTACAACGAACTCGATGGCGATCAGAACTTCGTCAGCAACTATTTCGACTACAGCATCGGTGTGAGCACCTCTGTCTTCGGCGCCGATCTGTCTCTCGCCTATGTCGATACCGACGTCAGCAATTCTGACTGTGGCGACAAGCTGTGCGAAGGCTCCGCCGTCTTCACCATATCGAAAAGCCTGTAATTAGGAGAGAATCCCGGGTGCACAGGAT